>CADBRT010000130.1 GCA_902797055.1 uncultured Spirochaetaceae bacterium | reverse complement strand
CATGAACTCCGCATAAGCCGCATAAACGGAATGCTCGGTTCCATCGATGCAAACCAGGGAGACACGCTGCTCGGCTGGGATACAGACGAATTCCCCTGCAATGTCTACGATGCGACGATGGCCATGTATGAAGTCCTCAAAAACGGGGGCCTCACCGGAGGATTCAACTTCGACTCCAAAAACAGGCGTCCGAGCAATACAAAGGAAGATATGTTCCACGCCTATATTCTGGGAATGGACACCTTTGCACTTGGTTTGACGAAGGCAGCAGAACTGATTGAAGACGGCAGGCTTGACAATTTCGTAAAAGAAAAATACGCGAGCTTCAGCACCGGAATCGGTAAAAAAATCCGCGAAGGCTCCGTTACATTGGAAGAACTGTCAGCCCACGCGTGTGAACTCAAGAAGCCGGAACTGCCAGGTTCCGGCCGCCAGGAATATCTTGAAGCAGTCGTAAACAACGTTCTGTTCAGATAAATTCTTTTTTTCTCGCAAGGCAATCGGTTGCAGTACATTTCACTGCAGCCGATTTTTTTTCCTGCCCCGCTCTCCTTTCCGTCAGGGCGAAGGCGGTCATCGTGAGCCACCATCACGGCAGGCTGCCTTACGCAATCCCGAACGGTGCGAATGCTGCCGTCGCTTGAGAAGGACGGAGCAAACGGCGTGATGAAGTTCATAAAGTGCGTGCAGTCTGAGCTGCACGAGATTCAGGGCAGTCACAGACGCGGACGCCAGCTGCATCAGGAGTTGATTAACCGTCATCATAAAATACATGGTGCCGGTTTCGGCTTCATGATTATAGGGAAATATACCTACCGGACCATTTTTCCGACAGAAAAACTTGCTGTGCTATAGGGAAATATACCTACGGGGCCGTTTTAGAAATAAAATAAACTTGACACCTCAATATATGGGGGTTTATACTGAAAATATAGGCAACCAGTTGCCAATTTTATACAGGAGTACCAAATGAAAAAAACATTAAAACACTTAGGAGTGCTTCTTTGCTCCATAGCAGGAACACTGCTTTTGACAATGTGTGGTGGTGCCAAAAAGGCAGAATCCTCAACATCATCATCTTCATCATCTTCGTCTTCCGCTGCTGCCAGCCAGACAAAGACCATCACATTCTGGCATCTGGATACGACGGATGATCAGCAGAAAGCTTGGAGAACCATTGCCGACAGGTTCGAGGCAAAGCATCCTGGAGTAAAAATTGAGATAACGGTTCTTGCGAACGATTCTTTCAAGCAGAAGCTTTCAACGGTCATGCAGTCAGGCTGGGCGCCGGATGTATTCCGCTCATGGGGCGGCGGCGGCATGTATGACCAGGAAGATGCTGGCATGCTCCGCGACATTTCCGGACTGATCAAGAACGACCCGTATGTCGCCAAGATCGGTAAAGGTGCCATGGGCGTTTATGCTGACGGTGCCAAGCAGTTCGGTATTCCTTATGACATGGGTGTTGTCGGTTTCTGGTATAACCCTGTCATCCTTCAGGAGTGCGGACTTACTCCTGATGATTTCGCAACGTGGTCAAAATTCCTTGACAGTTGCAAGAAGATCAAGGCAAAAGGATATGCTCCTGTGGCTCTTGGTGAGCAGGAGACTTGGACTGGTCACTACTGGTGGACTTACATCGCGCAGCGCCTCGGCAGCCAGGAGGACTTCCTTAACGCATATAACGGAACGAATGGCGGTGCCTTTAACAAGGGCTCCTTCCTCAAGGCTATGGAGATGCTCAGGGACTTTGTAGCGACAGAGCCTTTCCAGAAGGGATACATGGCCACGAGCCAGGTCGAGCAGGAAGCCCTTGTCGCTGACAGAAAGGCTGCTATAACCTTGATGGGCCAGTGGGCTCCTTCTACCGGACGTGACAACTCCACGACTGGTGGCGGAGATCCGTTCGGCTTCATGCCCTTCCCGACGATTGAAGGCGGAAAAGATGCCCTCGTGAACGCACAGGGTGGCGGTAACGGTTATTGTATCGGAAAGGACGCTCCTGATGAAGCCGTTGAGTTCGTCCTTTCATTCTTCGAGCCGGAGAACTACAGAATCATCGTCAAGGATCTGAACGCGATTCCGCTTCTGGACGGTTATGATGACCTGATTGATGACAATGCGAAGAAGGTCGTAAAGGCCGTTGCTGACGCAAAGTACTATCAGCTGTACTATGACCAGTTCCTTCCGTCAGCTGTCGCTGAGGACATCAAGGATGCTACTGCTGCCATCATTGCCAACGACGGCAAGATGACCCCACAGCAGGCTTGTGACAAGATTCAGAAGTCTTGGGAAGCAAATAAATAATTTCCTGCAGGGGCTGTCTATATAAAGTAATGTCATGCTGAATTTATTTCAGCATCTACGTACAAATAGTGGGTTCGGTTGTGCCGTAGCGTTCGGAATGACGCTAGAGTGCAAACTTCTTAGACAGCCCCCTTGAACTGAATCATCTGAAACCAGAACAGTCAAACTGTTCTGGTTTTTTACTGCATTTAATAACGGAAGGAACTATGCTAGTTAATAAAAAGAAAAATTTTTTGATCGCCATGGCATTTCTGATAGTGCCGCTCGTCCTCTTTTCGTTCTTTGTTGTGTTTCCCGTTTTCAGGGCTGCGTTTTACAGTCTTTTCAAATGGAACGGAATGGGCCCTCTCTTTGGCCCCAATGCGGGACGTAAAACAAAATTCCTTGCTCTTGGCAATTTTAAGGATATTCTGACAGACCCTATATTTTGGAAAGCATTTTTTAACAATGTCAAAATTATTATTTTTTCCCTTGTCATTGAGCTTCCTATAGCGCTTCTTCTTGCTCTCAACATTTATTCGCAATCTCGGGTGAATGTTGCGCTGCGGACAATATATTTTATTCCTTATGTTGTTTCAGAAGTCGTTGCCGGTACGGTCTGGACATTTATTTATCATCCGCAATATGGCATTTCAAATTCAGTATTCAAATATATTTTTCCCGAAGGAACAGACTTTGCCTTCCTCGGACGCCCTGAAACAGTTTTTGCTGCAATATTCTTTGTCATTATCTGGAAGTATTTCGGACTGTACATGATCCTGTATATTGCAGGATTGCAGGGTATTTCCGACGATATCCGCGAGGCTGCGGCAATTGACGGTGCCTCTCCGCTCCAGCTGAATCTGTTTATCATCCTTCCGCTGCTTGTTCCGACCATTGTCGTCACGATGTTCTTCTGCATTGTCGGTTCGCTTCAGACATTCGATGTTATATGGGCGATGGGCCAAGGAGACCCCGTAAATTCGGCAGAGACGATGGTTACGTATCTGTACAAATTCGGATTTAACCGTTCGCAGATGGGGTACGGAAGTGCGGCGGCTATTGTCATCTTTATCATCTGCGTTACGTTCAATGCAGTGTATCAGAAGCTTATCAGCAAAGATGAGTGAGGGGCAGAATGAACAAAACGAATACAAATGGCTTGTATAAAACCTTAAAGGTGTTGTTTCTCGGCATAATTGCCTTTTATACGGTGTTTCCGTTGTGGGTAATGGCATGGGGAGGATTTAAGACGACCGGCGGACTGCGTGGTAATCCGTTCGGAATCCCGAAAGAATTTCAGTTCGGAACATTTGCAAAGATTCTGAATCCGATGACCTCTTCTTATTTTCAGAATCTTGCGAATTCTCTGATAATTATGGCAGGGTCCGTCGTTTTCGCTGTTATCCTCTGCTGTCTTACAGGATTTACCTTTGCGCGCATTAAATTCTGGGGAAGGGAGCTTTTTTACAATTATTTCCTGCTCGGTCTCTTGTTCCCGCTCGCTGTCGCAATTCTTCCGATGTACCTTCAGATGCGCAAAGTCGGGCTGATTGATACGCATCTGGGAGTCATGCTCCCGCAGGCGGCGTTCGGACTGGCATTCAACACGATGCTGACGAGGAGCTTCTTTGCGCAAATTCCGAAGGAACTGGAGGAAGCTGCGACAATCGACGGATGCGGCAAATTCGGCTTTCTGGTCAGAATGGTAATTCCGCTCTCAAAGCCGATTATCACAACGATTTCAGTTCTTTCGCTGGTTGGCAGCTGGAACCAGTTCCTTCTTCCGCTGCTAATCCTGAACGACCAGAAAAAGTTTACCCTACCGCTCGGTGTCATGCAGTATCAGGGGCAGTATTCAACGGACTGGGCGCAAGTTCTCGCCTACCTTACGCTGTCATTGATTCCTGTCGTCATATTCTATGCGCTTGCACAGAGGCAGATTGTTGCAGGTCTGACAAGCGGCTCCGTAAAGGAATAGTTTCTGTTCTCGCAAGGCAACCGGTTGTAGTACAGTTCGCTGCAGCCGGTTCTTTTTATTTGCCACGCTCTCATTTCACGCAGTATATTTAGGTGCTATGGAGCATACAGAACTGAACGGACTTGCACAACATGCAGTCGACTTGAAACACAACGGACGAAACTGCTGTCAGGCAGTGGTAGAAGCACTTGCCAAGCAGGAAGGAATACAGAGCGAACTGTTAAGCCTGATGACGGCAGGTTTTGGCGTCGGCATGGGGAACATGGAAGCGACATGCGGTTCCCTCGTCGGGGCAAACATGATAGCCGGACTTAAGACACAAGGCCGGGGAACGATTATGAAAAGCAGGCAGCTCTCTGAAACGTTCCAGAAAAAATGCGGTGCAATCACCTGCAAAATCTTAAAAGGCAACGATACTGGCACTGTACTGTGCCCCTGTGACGACTGCGTCAGAAACGCAGTGCTGTCCTACGCAGAGGTACTGGGGCTGTAAGGCCAAAAGAGGCATGCACCTCCCATGTATGAATAATACAATATTCGCCCTGCCTTAACGCTCTTAACAGGGGGGTAATTTATGGTCATCCAACAGTGTCTTTTGATAAAGTCTGGCTTGAATCAATTCCGATTCCAAGTCTACTATTTTATTTTCAAAATACATATACTCAGTAGAAATATTAAATTGATCTTTTTCAGATTTAAAAGGAATTTGTAATTTTAAAAGATCCGACTTGGAAATTTGAAGCATGGTTCCCCCTGAAGAACACTGGAGCAAGGCAAAACTCCCCTGCTTAGATTCAAGATAGCTTTTCAAGTAGACGGGATTAAGTTCCGAGCCAGGTTTTATACGTATAATATAAAAATTTCCTGCGGGATAAATACTGCAGTCCTTTTTAGGTAGAACAAATTTCAAAGGCCTCGCAATT
>CADBRT010000129.1 GCA_902797055.1 uncultured Spirochaetaceae bacterium | reverse complement strand
TTCGGTTGTGCCGTAGCGTTCGGAATGACGCTAGAGTGCAAACTTCTTAGACAGCCCCTAACCTTATGTATATAATTGTCTTTGAAAAGTCATTTTTGTGTACGAAAAATCAGTACGTTCTGGATTTTCCGTAAATAGCGGGTAATGCGTTTTTTTAGATTTTTTTTGCTCCCCAAAGGGCTGTAGTTGGCTATGATTCCATTGGGGATTCCCGCCGCGGAACATTCTCTGAAGAATTTTATTTTTCATAGATAAATAAAAAGGAGCATAGAAAAGGAGTTCGGAAAGCCTGTAAGCAGCAATTATGAAGCTCATGTCTTTCTGGGCGTCTTGGGTCTCATCGACTGCCATGCAGAACCAAATTTTTTTTATCGTAAGGATATCTTCGATAAATATTGCGAAACTCACTTTTTGATTCACAACGGGGATTCTTACTGATTGCGGAACAGGCAATTAGCATGTATCATTAATAAAAGGGACGCTTGCGCTGCAGGCGGACCAGGAGTTTCACATGAAAAAAACATACACGCTGAACAACGGCGTAACGATTCCGGCAATCGGCTATGGTTCATATCTTTCTACGGAGAACGGAAAACAGGTCATTACAGATGCGCTCGATGCAGGCTACCGCTACATAGACACTGCCCGGTTTTACAATAACGAAGTTGTCATTGGACAGGCGCTTGAGGAATACAGCAAGGAGCATGGCGTAAACCGTGAAGCACTCTTTCTGGTAAGCAAGGTGTGGCCACTCCATCTGGGACGGGCAAAAACCCTTGAATCATTTGAAGCGTCCTTGAACGATTTGAAAACAGACTACCTTGATATGTATTTGATTCATTGGCCGAAAGCACATCAAAACGACCCGAAGCAGACGGAACTGATGATTGAAAGCTGGCTCACCATGGAAGAGCTGTATAAAAAAGGAAAGATAAAAGCAATCGGCCTGTCAAATTTTTTACCGCATCACATCCGCCCGCTTTTGGAACAGGCAACCGTAAAACCGATGCTCGACCAACTGGAACTTCATGTGGGCTATATGCAGGAGTTTGCCGTTGACTATCTGCGGAAAGAAAATATCGTGGTCCAGGCGTGGAGTCCGCTTGGCAGGAAGCGCATTCTGGAAGATGAACGGATTGTTGAACTTGCAAAAAAATACGATAAGTCGCCTGCACAAATCCTGCTGAACTACCTTCTGGCGCGGGATATCTGCGTAATTCCGAAGGCTTCCAACATTGAACGCATGAAACAAAACCTCGATGTGTTCGGCTTTGAGCTCTCAGAAGATGAAATTTCATATCTTTCATGCATTCCGCAGACTGGCTGGTCCGGAGAACACCCTGATTTGATGAACGTATAAGGCTGCACCCCGCAAAGCGGGGCACAGCATTCACTTCAGCGGTTTATGGTCGCACTCAGTTGTCTGCTTTTATAGCGTTGGCTGCAGTGCGTCCTGAAACGAAGATTTCAACGATAGCATTACCGCCGAGACGGTTGCCGCCGTGGATTCCGCCGGTCACTTCTCCAGCTGCATACAGACCCTTTACGATGTGTCCGCTGTCGTCAAGGACGTGGCGGTTGATATCCACTGAAAGACCACCCATTGTGTGGTGTGTGGAAGGAGCCATAATCCTTATCTTGAGCTTTACACCGTCAAGTTTGTACGTGTTCACATCGAATGAACCGTCAGCCTTCTTGTCTGCGTTTCCAATCAAAGCGGTCCAACCAGTCTTCGGAACGGCAAGAGAATTCTCTGTACCAGTCATAAGAGCGTGGTCGTACGATTCAATCTCTTTTCTGACAGTGGCGGCGTCGAGGGAAAGACCGAGTTCCTTGAACAGATCGCCGAGCTGGTCAACAGTGCGAGTGTACTGTCTCCATGAAACATCCTGCTCCCACGTCTCAGGAGTCTTCGGGGTTCCGTACGGATACGGACCAGGAATGAACTGGTTGCTGTTTGCAATCTCAAGGAAGACGCCCATTGTACCGTTGTGCTCAATGCCGTTTGCAAGCTCTGCGAGTGAAAGAACGTCGCGCTCGCTTGTTTCGTTGACAAAGCGTTTTCCGGTTGTCGGGTTGATATAGATTGCGTAGTTTCCGCCGCCGAATGCAAGCTGTCCGTTGTCAATCCAAGAGATAGGCATCAACTGAGTGAAGTCCATACCTGTTGTGGCTGCGCCAGCCTTTTCTCCCATCACAATACCGTCTCCCTGGAGGGATGAGCGGTTTGTTGTCTGGGTCTTCGTTGTAATGGCTGACTTGCTCCAGTAGTCGTTAGTTTCAAGAACTTTTGAAATGTTTGCAGCGTAACCGCCGGTTGCGAGGACAACACCCTTCTTTGCGTGTGCTGTCACCTGTGTGCCGTCAAATCTGACAGCCTTGACACCAGTAACCCTACCGTTTTCAACGATGAGGTCTTTTGCGTCAGTGCGGAGCATGATTTTGTTGCTCTTTGCTGTCGGGCTTGTTTCAAGCAAAGTTCTGCGCGGAGGAACAAAGTATGATCCCCACTGTGCAGTTTCATTCTTGCCGTCACCGTCTGCATCGAAGTTTGCACCGATGAACTGGTTTTCGCGGTGCCACAACGCACCGATCAAAGTAGGCTGCTGGTCTTCGACGAAGGTTGCGCCCTGTGACTCAAGCCACGGCTTGAGGTCCTGACCGTCTACGATGAACTGGCTGACGAGGTCGTAGTTTCCGTAAATCCACTTTGTGTAGTCCTGGTTCGGGCGGAGACCGCCGTAGTAGGTCTGGAAAATGTGGAGATTGAGTGTAGAGAACAATGTCAGCTGAGACTCGTTGATTCCCTTGTCCAGCTTCGGCTGCGCCCAAGCGAGGTACTCCTTTATTTCCTTTTTGAGTTCCTTCAAGGTGTTGAGGTATTCCTGATGAACACCGCGTTTTGAAAGCTCCACAATATCTCCAGCAACGAACCAGTCCTTTGCGTTTGAACCGTCAAAAGGTTTTTCGCTCCAGTTGAGGATTTCTTTCAGGATTGTGATGTTTCCGTTTGCAGACTTTACCTTGTTGTAGGTCTTCCCGTCGAACGGGTACACACCAGTTGTCGCGTCAGGATTCTTCGGCTCCCAGCAGAGGTACGGCATGACAGACTGGAACTGTCCGCCGGAAACGATGGTGTTTCCACCGATTTCAGCATTCTTTTCTATGACAAGAACGGTGTCCCCGTTCTGTGCAGCCTGTGCGGCAGCTGCTATACCAGCTCCACCGGCACCGACGACGACAACATCGTAGGACTCTTCAATAGGAGCCTGTGCCTCGTGCTTAACGGTGTTCTTCTTGAAGTCTTCCATGCTTGAAACGCCTGCCTGTTTTGCGGCATCGTTCAATGCGTTGCGGACAGCAAAAGAAGTGATTGTGGCACCAGAAACTGCGTCCACGCCAGAACCGTTTGCAGCCTTTGCATCAGCAAACATAATGTCAAAGACGGGGTCACCAACGTGAGGTGTCTCTTTAGAAGACACAACCTTGATGTCTGTGATTGCACTGTCACTGAATGTGACGTCAAGTTTTACCTGACCGTTCATACCGGCAGCGGTTCCTGTATAGGTACCGGCATTGTACTTCAAAGAAGCATTTTTGCGCGCTCCGGAAGCTGCTGCCCCGCCGGTCTCTGTAACGCCAGCGCTCGCCAATGCAGCCTTTGCAGCCTTGATGATTGCTTCGGATGTGATTGTCGCTCCGGATATGGCGTCAACATCGGTGGACTGCTTTTTGACGATTTCTGCCGGGATATCCTTGATGGCGGCATCGGAAATTCCCGGTGTCTCTTCGTGCTTGGTGACAGCGACGGCGGCAATCTTACTGCTGCTAAGCTTAACGGTTACTTCAATTTCACCGTTACGTCCTTCAGCAGTACCTTTATACGTGCCGGCCTTATATTTGCCGGAACCTCCACATGATGCAAACAAGACAGATGCAGCTACAACAGAAGCGGCAAATCCTTTTGCAAGACACATTTTTCTCATACAACCTCCTGGAGTACTTATGAGAAGTAAGACTATCTCCGGCCGTCTCAGGGCTTAGGAAGTCTTTCTTTAAAAATAACTTATGATAGTATATCACAACTTGTTATACATATCAATTTATTTTGGTACAAAAAACAATTTCCGCAGATATCGAGGTGAACAAGGAGTTTTAAAAAAAGACTCTGTCCCCACTAGACACAGAAAGTTTTTTTTGATAGTATAGGTATCAGTTCACATGGCGTCGTACCCAAGTGGTAAGGGACAGGTCTGCAAAACCTCCATGCATCGGTTCGATTCCGATCGACGCCTTTTACCCCATCCAGTCGGATGGGGCTTTTTATTTTACCGATTCTGCAATCAGTATGAAGTCTGATTTTTGTAAAACGGCTGATACCTATTCAGCACTAAAAAAAACACATTACCACTGTTTAAAGGTAGTCCCCCCGACAAAGGAAACAGTCCAACGTATCATTAGAATTTTCTGATTTTTTTTTGCTAAATTTACTAATAACTATGGAATTTTTGTAGATTTTGCCGTAAAATTATGATAGAGTCCAAAAATTAAGATTTGGA
>CADBRT010000128.1 GCA_902797055.1 uncultured Spirochaetaceae bacterium | reverse complement strand
TGGTGGGCACTCCAGATGGAGCGCAGATATTCCAAAAACGAAATTCTGGAGTTGTACCTCAACAAGATTTATTTTGGGGGCGGGCGATACGGTGTAAACGCTGCCAGCAAGTACTATTTCGGGCATGGGGCAACTGAAATCACTCCGGCGGAAGCTGCTATTCTGGTGATACAGCTGTCAAGCCCCGCAAAATTCAACCCGTTTGAACACCCAAACGTAGCGATGGAACGGCAACGGGCTGTTCTTGACACGATGGTGGAAGAAGGCTACATCACGCAGGAAACAGCAGACGAAAGTTTTGACAATTACTGGGCATCATTTGACTACACAAGGACAGGCTCCTCCGCCTATACAACAAGCGAAGACAAAGCCCCTTGGTTCTCGGAATACGTCCGCAGAACGCTCAGCGACATGGTATACGGAGCAGAAGACATCTACTCAGGCGGATTTACTGTAAACACGACGCTGAATCTGTCGCATCAGAAGGCTGCTGATGATGTAATGAAAGATTACATCGCATATGCAAACCGTGCCTATAAAAAGACCATGGCAAACCGCAAAAAGGATGATTTCAACACGTACATACCGATGTCGTCCCTTTTGAGCCTCATGTTCAACCTGCCGAGCCTGCGGGTCGGAGGACAGCGTGCGGAAATCATGGCAAAGAAAACCTATACAACGACCATCAATCCAATCATCGATGTCGTTTCACTCATATCCGGCATGGAAACCCTCAAGACAGAAATCGTCACCAAAGGGAATGCCCTCATACAGCAAAATGTAGAGAAGACTACCATTGAGGGTGCCATGATTGCAATAGAAAATGAAACCGGATACATAGACGCAATCGTCGGGGGTTCAAAATACGACCAGTCAAATCAGTTCATCCGTTCCTTACAGTCACGGCTCCAGCCAGGCTCTACATTCAAACCCCTTTACTACTCTGCCGCCATCGACTCCCGCGATTACACAATGACGAGCGTCATAAGCGACACTCCTGTCGTATTCCACAAAGAAGACGGCTCCCCGTACATTCCGCAGGACTTCAAGGGCGTGTATGAAGGCGATGTTCAGCTGTGGTACGCACTGGCGCACTCCATGAACATTCCGTCCATAAAAATCCTCGACCACATCGGTTTCGACGCGGCAATCAGCCGGGCTTCTGCGCTTCTCGGCATTGACCAGAAGGAACTGGAAGAGCGTAACTTCCTGCCGGTGTATCCGATTGGACTCGGCGTGTGTTCTGTAAGCCCGATGGAAATGGCAAAAGCGTTCTCCACCTTCGCGAACAACGGAAAAGAAGTTACTCCGATTGCCATACGGACGGTTGAAGACCGCAAGGGCAATATCGTGATGAATCCAGAGAAGGAACTGCGGGAAAAGCAGAAGAAGAAGGGGCGCGATATACAGATTATACAGCCCCAGACCGCTTATATCATGCAAGAACTCCTGAAGAAAACAGTTGAGTCGGGAACCCTTCACTACGGTTCGAATTTTGACTCGACGGCATGGACTATTGGAAAACGCAAAGGTTATGGAAATAAATTCAAATTCCAGAACATGAACGGCGATGATTTCATTATGCCGGCGGCTGGAAAAACAGGTACGACACAGAACTGGGCGGACGCTTGGACGGTCGGCTTCACACCGTACTACACAGCAGCCTTCTGGTTCGGATTCGACAGACCAGGACAGTCCCTCGGTTTGTCTCTCACCGGCTCCACCCTCACCGGAGTCGCTTGGGGTGACTACATGCACGAAGCAAACAAGGGAAAACCGTACAAACCGTTTGCACAGGATATACCGGAGGGCGTCGTAGCTATGGATGTCTGTTCCGTAAGCGGCCAGCTGCTGACACCGGAATGCGGCAACCATAGAATCAGAGCCTACTTCCTCGCGGGGACAGAACCGACGGAAACCTGTATGCGCCATGCCTACAACGTAAGCAAGATACTCGGTGTGCAACGACTCAAACGTGAACGCTACCGTTCGGGCTATAGTTTTGTATTCAATGATGACAACACAGAAAGCCTCATCTCCATGCCGATTCTTGATTTCCTCAATGACGCAACACAGGCGGTGCCCGTCATGCAGGAAACCGAAGACGGCTTCATACAGCCGGAATTCAACACGGAAGACGCTCCTTTCAGGGATGAAGGAGACGAGAGTAACTGGCTGCTGGATTAGTAACCACAATAGGAGGGTAAGATGCTTATAAAGATAAGTGAAATCACCGTTAAAACCAGAGTACGCAAAGACCTCGGGGATTTAGATGCGCTCAAAGACAGCCTCAGAACGTACGGACTTATCCACCCCATCACGCTGAACGCAGACTATGAACTGGTAGCTGGGGAACGAAGACTGGCAGCGGCAAAAGCTATCGGCTGGGAAACAATCAACGCCATAGTGTTGGATAAAAACATCACTCCAGTGCAGCAGCTTGAACTTGAGCTGGAAGAAAACAATCAGCGCAAGGAGTTCACCAATGAGGAACTGCTGTCAGGATATGAAAAACTTGAAAAACTCCGCCACCCTGCCCTGCCGGTCCGCATCGGCAATGCGATGAAACACTTTTTTATCGGCATTTCAACGTTCTTCAAAAAACCGTTTTCTCGCACAAAACTGCCTGCCCCTCCGAAGAAATAAAAAAGCTGTCCGACATCCGGACAGCCGTAACCAATTCTATTTCAGAACAATTCTCGCAAACTTCTTTTTGCCGGCACGCACAACGAACTCACCGTCACTGTCAGCATCACTTGTTTTGAACACAGCCTTTACATCAGTCACAACAGTGCCATTGACAGAAGCACCGCCCTGCTGTACCAAACGGCGGGCGTCGCTCTTTGTACCGCACAGTTTTGCGGCAAAATACAGGTCGCAGACAGGCATGCCTGCATCGAAATCAGCCTTGGCCAGTTCTACTGTCGGCATGTGGGACTTGTCCCCCTCACCGGAGAACGCAGCCTTGGCACCGGAAAGAGCCTTGTCAGCCTCCTCTTTGCCGTGGATAATAGCAGTCACTTCGTAGGCAAGGCGCTCTTTCGCCTCGTTGATGTTGCCGTTGCAAATTGAATCGATTTCCTGCACAGGCAGGAAGGTGAACAGCAGGAAGAATTTGCGTACATCGGCATCGGGAACGTTGCGCCAGTACTGGAAGAAATCAAACACAGAAGTAAGCGTCGGATCGAGGAAGATTGCCCCCTTCTCGCTCTTGCCCATCTTCTTCCCATCAGCGCGCATGATAAGCGGGAAGGTAAGCCCGTACACTTCGTGTTCCTTGTTTAATTCGGTCGTTCCTCCCATTTTGCGTCTGATAAGGTCAACACCGGCAGTGATGTTGCCCCACTGGTCGTCACCGCCTATCTGGAGGGACAGCCCGTACCGTTTGTGGAGATTCAGGAAGTCGAAGGCCTGAAGCAGCTGGTAATTGAATTCGATGAAAGAGAGGCCTCTTTCAAGCCTCTGTTTGTACGCTTCAAACGTAAGCATTTTGTTTACAGAAAAGCAGGAACCGATATCACGCAGAAAATCGATATAGTTCAAGTCTGCCAGCCAATCCTTGTTGTTGACGGCAAAAGCTGTCTTTCCGTCGAATCCGATAAAGCGGTCGAGCTGAGCCTTTATTTTTTCAACGTTCTGATCAATTTGTTCATAGGAAATCATCTTGCGCATCTCGGTTTTACCGCTCGGGTCGCCGATTCTTGCGGTTCCGCCACCAATCAGGGCAACACCATGATGTCCGTATTCCCTCAAATGCCTCAATGCAAAGAACGGAACCATGTGGCCGATATGAAGACTTGGGCCGGTCGGATCACAACCGACATAAAATGTTATTGGCCCCTCATCCATTCTCTTGGAAAGTCCTTCTACATCCGTACACTGCGCAAAAAAACCGCGCTCTTTCAGAGTTTCAATCGCTTCATTCATACTTTCAAACCTTACGGTTTTGAAGCCTAACACGACATTTTGATTGTGTCAAGGATTGTTTTCAGATATAATCAAACCAGCCTTTCAGAGACAAAACTATTCCAGGAGACGTACAAATGCTCTCATATCAACATGAATACCATGCCGGAAACCATGCGGACATACTCAAACACATCTGCCTGACGGCAATTCTTTCATCGCTGTGCAAAAAAGACAAACCGTTCACGGTGATTGACAGTCATGCGGGAGCAGGACGTTTTTCGCTGGACGATGAGCGGCTGCTGAAAACTGGTGAAGCACAGGAAGGCATTGAGCGGCTGATGCAGCGCATCGAAATCCAGGAGACAGCGCTCCCAGAACCGGTGGCGCGCTACATTGCCCTCCAGAGACCATATTTTAAGAAAAGGCTCTATGCAGGAAGCCCCGAACTCGAACGCTTGTGCTCACGTGAGCAGGATCACATCTTTCTCGTTGAAAAACATCCGCAGGCAATCGAACAACTCAAGGCAAATGTCTCTCTGCCAGTTCTAACCGAAGAAGCGGTTTCTCCATCGGACGGGCAGCATCGGGGAGTGCGATACACCGTACTAAACGAAGACAGCTACAAGGCGCTGACAGCCCTTACGCCTCCCACAGTCAAACGGGGGCTTGTCATCATTGACCCTAGTTTTGAAGATGCTGAAGATTACAAGCGCGTTGCACGCGCTGTCGAAACAGTCCATCGCAAATGGAATACAGCGATAATCGCGGTGTGGTATCCATTGCTGGTACGACGCAAAAACGAAACTGCACAGATGCTCACGTCTCTGGAGACGACAGCAAAATTGGGACTACACCCCTGTGACTGCAAACGATTTGAACTGGAAGTAAAAGCGGCGGAGACTATGACTCAAGAAGACGGGGCTCATCTCTACGGCAGCGGAATATTTGTCATGAACCAGCCATGGCAGCTCGAAGAACAGATGAGCGAATCCGTCAACTACTTGAAGGAAATACTCCTATAGCAATCAATCAGAACCAGAAACGTATTCCAGCAGAAAGCGGCAGAGCCAGCCGGAAGATGTAGCCGTCATCGGAATCAAAGACAAGGCCTGGTTCAACAGCAGCCTGCACATATACCTCGGCGAAGTCTGTCAGAAACGTATTTGCCCCCAGCAGGAAACGGGGAGCGACAAACAAGCCTCTGCTCTGCCGGATGCTGCTGCGTTCTATGCGCGGTGAAAAGCATACATTCGCACCGACACCGTAGAAAAAACGCAACATGGAAATACCAATCGGTGGATTCGCGAGCCACATATCAGCGGAAACTTCAAACGCGGCAAAACAGGACTGCTTCATCTGAACGCGGGCTGATGCAACCAGCGGGACTTTGTCCATTCTGAAACTCAGCCCCAAACTATAATCTGCAACACCGCTGTGATACACATGCGGCAACAAACCACCTTCAAATCCTAAGCCGACAGCAGCATGCAAAGAAACAACTGAGGAACAGAAAAGAAAAATAAAGGCAAGAAGCGTTCTTTTAAAACGGCGGAAACCTATCATATATAAAAAGCTGCCCAATACGCACTCATACCAACAGTATGGCGGTATGTATCGGACAGCTTTTAATTTTAACCTAATTTTTAATGAAACTCAATAGACGAACCGTCGGCGCTGGTAACGCGTATCGTCGAATGCTCCGGGAACTTGCCCAGCAAAATCTCTTTCGCAAGCGGATTCTCAACGTATGTCTGAACAGCCCGCTTGACGGGACGTGCTCCGAACGCAGGGTCATAGCCGACATCGCAAATGAAATCGACCGCACTGTCATCAAACACCATCGTAATGCGCTTGTCTGCAAGCCGCTTTGCCATGCGGTCGAGCTGCAGTTTGACGATCCCCTTCACATGTTCCTTGCCAAGACGGTTGAACATGACAATCTCATCTATGCGGTTCAAGAACTCCGGTTTGAAGGTCTTCTTAAGCAGGGCTTCAATGCCGCTCTTTACCGATTCCTCCTCTTTTTCATCGGTCGCTTCCAGAATCAAATCAGAACCGAGGTTGCTGGTCATGATGATAATCGTATTCTTGAAATCCACGACACGGCCCTGTCCGTCGGTAAGCCTTCCGTCATCCAAGAGCTGCAAAAACACATTGAACACATCAGGATGTGCTTTTTCGACTTCGTCAAACAGAACGACGCTGTACGGACGCCGGCGTACCGCTTCTGTCAACTGACCGCCTTCATCATAGCCGACGTATCCCGGAGGCGCACCGATGAGCCTGGTGACAGAGAATTTATCCATATATTCGCTCATATCGATGCGGGTGAGGGATTTTTCATCGTTGAACAGGAAATCAGCAAGCGTCTTTGCCAACTCCGTTTTACCGACGCCTGTCGGTCCGATGAACAGGAACGTACCCAGCGGTTTATTCGGATCGCTGAGTCCAGCCCTGTTGCGCCGTATGGCATCAGCAACCGCTTGGACAGCCACATTCTGACCGATGACACGCTCGTGCAGTTTGTCCTCAAGCTGCAGATATTTCTGCTTTTCGCTGGTCATCATCTTTGACACAGGGATACCTGTCCATGTGCTTATGACGCGGGCGATATCTTCCTCGGTAACTTCCTGTCGCAACAGACTCTTCCGTTCCTGAGCAGAACCGTTCTGAGCGTTCTTCGCTTCCATTTCGGAAAGCTGTTTGAGTTTCCGCTCGAGGTCAGGAATGATTTTATACTTGAATTCGGAAGCACGTTCGTAGTTTCCCTCCCTGATGAAGCGATCTTGCTCGAAACGTGCCTTTTCCAAATCTTCCTTAATCCGCCGGCCACCTTCAATGGACTGTTTTTCATTCTGCCACTGCATCTTCATTGCATCGCGACGGACGCTGATGTCTGCAAGTTCCTTTTCCAGTTTGGCAAGACGTTCCTTGCTAGCCTCGTCATCTTCCTTTGACAAAGACTGTTTTTCTATCTGCAGCTGTAGAATCTTCCGCTCCAGCTGGTCGAGTTCCACCGGCTGGCTTTCAATCTCCATCTTTATGCGGCTGGCAGCTTCATCGACGAGATCTATGGCTTTGTCAGGCAGGAAGCGGCTCGTTATGTACCTGTCGCTTAAAGTCGCTGCGGCAACAAGCGCCTCATCGTTTATCCTGACACCATGGTGAATCTCATATTTGTCACGCAGGCCTCGGAGAATGGCTATGGTATCCTCGACATCAGGTTCCTTACAGTACACCTGCTGAAACCGTCGTTCCAAAGCAGCATCTTTTTCGATGTACTTGCGGTACTCGTTCAAAGTCGTAGCTCCGATTACGTGCAGTTCACCGCGCGCCAATGCAGGTTTCAGAAGATTGGAAGCATCCATGCCTCCCTCACTCGCTCCTGCGCCCACAATAGTATGGAGTTCATCGATAAAAAGGATTATCTGTCCTTCAGACTTTGCAACCTCCTTGATGACATTTTTTAGACGCTCTTCAAATTCGCCGCGGAATTTTGTACCGGCAACAAGCTGTCCCAAGTCCAAAGCCAGCAGCCGTTTGTCTTTCAGGCTTTCAGGAACATCCCCGCTCGCAATACGACGTGCAAGCCCCTCTACAATAGCCGTCTTACCGACACCTGGCTCTCCGATCAGTACCGGATTGTTTTTCGTCCTGCGGCTTATCACCTGCATGACACGCCGGATTTCCTCATCGCGCCCTATGACGGGGTCTATTTTATCCTGTCGTGCACGGGATGTAAGATCTGTACAGTATTTTTCCAGAGAACGGACTTTGCTTTCCGGATCCTGGGAGTCAACAGACTGGTTGCCCCGCACCGATTTCAATGCTTCCAGCGTGGTAGATTTCGTACATCCACGATTGCGCAAAAACTGGCCGGTTTTGCCATCGTCCTGAGTCATTGACAGGAAAACATGCTCAGTGGAAAGGTATTCATCTTTCAGCGCAGCCATCTCTGACTCGGCATGAGCAAAAATTCTCGCCAGCTCAGAAGACATGCTCACCTGCACAGCACCGCGCACCTGCGGGTATGAATCTATCATTGATTGCAGTTCCTGCATGAGGGCTTCCGGCTGCACGCCAATCCGCTCAACAAGCGGCGGAATTAAGCCGTCTTTCTGTCTTAAAAGCGCAAACAAAAGATGCTCTGTGCCCAACTCGCTGGCATTCTTTTGCATTGCAAGATTCGCGGCATCCTGAATCGCGTCCTGCATTTTTACAGTCATTTTGTCGTAGTTCATAACGCCTCCGTTGCATTCAAATATATATATGTACAGAGGCAAAAATCAATAAAAAAAGACCCGCTCCTTCAAGGCTTAGGAGCGGGCTAACGGAGGACCTCTATGCATTGTGCTACACAGCACGGTGCCGTCAAAACAGCGTATCGCATAAGGATTGTTTTACACCATACGGCAGAAGTTCATCTGCCGGCAGATGCAAACGGTTATTCCTCAAGAACTTTATACAGATAATACTTTCCTGATCTGAGAATGCTGGCATTAGTGCTGGGATCGGTCAGATCGACGCGGGTTCCCATGGACTTATGCCGCCAGTTGTTGTAATCCTGTGTCGCAAACCAGTTATAGGAGTCGTCAAAATCGACTGAAATAAGGTTCGGACAGTTCAGAAACGCATTCTTGTCTATTCTCTCAACAGACTCAGGTATGACAACAAGGCGTGCATCTTTACGGTTCCTGTATGCAGCGTAACCAATTACGGTCACAGTGTCAGGTACAGTGATGGAGCCTTCCGCCACCACAAACGTCACAGAGAGTGCAAGAGCCAGAGCAACAGCAAGTCTTCTTTTAAACTTGAAATTAATCATAACCGCCTCCTGTATCGATTGGACTTTCAGAGGGGCCCTCTCCATTCCCTTCCCTTATATTATACAACGGAATAGCAAAAAAGCAACAAAAAAAGGGTTGCAAAATGCAACCCCTTATGCGGAGAACCTGACTTGAACAGGCACAGCTTTCGCCACTAGCACCTCAAGCTAGCGTGTCTACCAATTCCACCATCCCCGCATACTCAGTAGTTCTGAAGAACTGCTTTGTAAATCGTGAGTTAAATATACACAAAAGCCATAATCGTGTCAAGCACAAAACAAAGAATAATTGTCTTTTTTTTATTTTTTGTTGCAACTCCTTCTGTTGACAACTCTTTAAGGCAGGTTTATTCTTTTAAACAAGGTGAGAAACATGAGCCATAAATTTCATTTCATTCAAACAGGCGGTCTGATTCAGGTCCAAATTGCAACAATCGATGATATCCTGCATCTGGACGAACTCGACCAGAAACTTTGGATTGCACTTACATGTCCGGTCAAAGGTCTTGAATTCAGCCAGGAAACGCTGGAAATGTTGGACACAGACAAAAACGGACGGGTACGGGTCCCGGAGATACTTGAAGCCATTGCATTCATAAAAAAATACTTCAAAAAACCGGAAATCATCATGACACCCGGAGACAGCATTCCTTTGAACGCGCTTTCCGATGAGAATTTCAGCTGCGGGCACTCCCCTGTTGCTTCAGCGCGTTCAATTCTTGGCATTTTGGAAAAAAAAGACGCCTCGGAAATCTCACTCGCCGATGTCACTGTCAACGACAAACTGTTCTCACCGACAGTCATAAACGGAGACGGCATACTACCGGCGGAAGCGGTCGGAGATGAAACTGCCGCCGCCGTCGTAAAAGACATCATAGCCTGTACAGGCGGTAAAGACGATATTAGCGGGGTAAAGGGCATAGACAAAGAACAAGCGGAAACATTCTTCAAGGATTTGCGTTCCGTCCAGTCCTGGCGGCGCGAAGCGAAATCCAACGCGGAAAAGATTTTCATCCTCGG
>CADBRT010000127.1 GCA_902797055.1 uncultured Spirochaetaceae bacterium | reverse complement strand
GTTGCCGAATTCCTTCATCAGCCATGTTTTCCCCACCTTCTGAAGGAGTTGTAGCCGCCGATTGTGTCCGCCTCAAGACCGTTCATTGAACCGCTCTCATCCAGAATAAAAACAATTTCTGTAAGCCCTTTTTTCATAAACATATCCTCCTGAACTTCCCCATTGCTGCCGTCAATATAACGGGTTCCTACGGTGTGAATGATGTACTTGACGCTATTCTTTTCAAGGTTGAACGAGGGAGTCCAAGCAGAATGCCCCGGCTCTATTACGCCCATCTCCTTTCTGACAGTCAAAAGGCTTTCCATTCCCGCAGCGGCATACACAGCGGTATCAGTTCCTTTCCCGACTACAGGAAGATGGTTTGCGGTATTCACTATTGCATCTGCTTTGACTTTCGTAATGTCATTCCGTACATTTACAACAGCAGATTCTTACGGTATACTGAACGCATGGAACGACGCAAGCTGCCAATCGGCATACAGGACTTTATCGGACTCAGACAAGACGGATTTATTTATATAGATAAAACAGCCTTTATCTACAAGCTTGCAAATGCAGGTAAGACATATTTTCTCTCCCGTCCGCGCCGTTTCGGCAAGAGCCTGTTGCTCTCCACCATGGCAGCCTATTTCAGAGGGAAAAAAGAACTCTTCCAAGGGCTTGCCATCGAGCAGCTGGAAGCGCAGGAAGCAGAGCCGTGGAAAGAGCATGCTGTCATACGGGTGGATTTCAGTACAGATACATTTGCCATACAAGGCAACCTTGAAAAAAGGATTGATTATTTCCTGCAGGACTTGGAACAGGAATACGGAACTGAAAAAGCCGGAGCAACCTTCGGAGTCCGCTTTGAACACATCATCCGGGAAGCATACAAGAAAAGCGGACGGCGTGTCGTCGTCCTGATTGACGAGTATTACAAACCAATGCTCGATGCTTCCGGCAATGCGGAACTGAGCGAAACCAACAGGGAAATTCTTCGCGGCTTTTACAGCGTGCTCAAGGGCAACGACGAGTACCTGAGATTCGTGTTCTTTACAGGCGTTACGAAATTCAGCAAGATAAGCATTTTCAGCGATTTGAATCAGCCCGACGACATTTCCCTGACCAACAATTACGCAACACTCTGCGGCATCACAGAGAACGAACTGGAAAAAAATTTCAGGGATGAAATTACCGCTATGGCGGAACACAATCAAATGGACAGAAACCAGTGCCTCGCAAAATTAAGGTGCATGTATGACGGCTACTGCTTTTACCAAAATGCAGAGCGGGTATACAACCCGTTCAGCCTGCTCAATGCATTGAGCAAAAAAGATTTCAACACATACTGGTTCTCTACCGGTACTCCTACCTTCCTCATAAAAAAACTTGAAAAAGGTGAATACGACTTCCGTGTTTTTTCAAACGGAATCACAGCAGACGCAAAAAGCCTTTCAGACTATAGAATCGACAACCCAGACCCCGTACCGCTGTTCTACCAGTCCGGCTACCTGACCATAAAAGAATGGAATAGGGAATATGAAGAATACACGCTGCGCTACCCGAACGATGAGGTGAAGTACGCTTTCATTGAAAGCCTTGCCCCCACCCTCTACAATGTTCCTGCAAGCGCACCGGAACTTTCCATCAGCAGCTTTTCCAAGGACATACGCAAAGACAACCTCGAAGGTGTCATGAACCGCTTCAAGGCGCTCTTTGCGCGCCTGCCCTACACCAACAGCACCGGTGACAAACCGCTGGAATACAACTTCCAGAACGTCATCTACATTGTGTTCATTTTGCTTGGGAAATGGTCTCAGGTGGAGATGCACACAGCATTCGGGCGGGCAGACTGCATTCTTAAGACTGAACACACCATCTACATCTTTGAGTTCAAGAGGGACGGCAGCGTGGACGAGGCGCTCGCCCAGATTGAACAGAAGAAATATGCAGACGCATACACAGCGGACAGCCGTCCTGTCGTAAAAGTCGGAGTCAGCTTTTCCTCAGCAGAGCGGAACATCACCGACTGGAAGACGACGTAGAAAACAACTCATACATACAGGCTTTTTAAGCACTCGTCCATCAACAAGCCTCTTGACCATAAATATAATGAAAATCGCAAAGACTGTTGGCAGTCAAGAGCAGATCATCATAGGTTCAATAACAGCCCAGTGGACAGACTAACCTTCAAAAACAAAGCCCGCCTGCCAGTCCCAGTGCTTTTCGGCTATCACACTGCCAGTTATGCTGTCATAAATAGTCAAACTAACATCGTGTTTTACCTCTTGACTGGAAACAGGGATGGTCCGAACCGTTATGGACGATCCCAACTGTGCAACCAGTTTTTTCTCCACACGGTCAAAATGTACGCCTTCCTTTACAGACAGTTCAGCGGTGTAATTAGAATTATTGCAAAGCATCAGCGAAACTTTCAAGTTCTGCTGACTACGCATAATGTTGAACAAATAAGTACGGTATGCCTCGTAATCATCATACCATGAAGCATAGTTTGAATCATTCCTGCGGTCAGGAACATGATACGATTCCTGCAACAGTTTGCCCAGGCAATCCGTCACCTTTCTCGCGCCACTCGGATTCAAGTGAGAATTAATACTATCATAATTAAACAAATCCACATCACAATCGACCGTACTTCTGTAGAGAAAACTGATATAGGGAACGGCATATTCATTGCACAAAATCCGGGCGGAATTGTCCTCCCTCTGCATATCTTCATTCGTCAGCGGCGGAATATAGACAAAAACACTCTGTATGCCTTTTTCTCTGCACAATTCAATGATTTTTTTCATGTATCCCATCCCGGCACTCTCTTTCGGCAAAGGAGACTCGCTTTGGACAAAATGCAATTGTGCATCATCAGGAATGGGAGCAACTCCAACCCTATATTCAGATCCGTATTCAAATGATGATATTTTGTCGTTAAACAGAATGTTCCACCCCCGAGCAAAATCAAATTCCTTCCACCGATTGTGATAGAGCGAATACGGAAAAAGCAATTCTGCACGGTACGGTTTTTCATTCATCGTCATGATCGCTTTTATTTTGGTAAGGTTAAGCGGGAAAGCATCATACAACTGATGTGCATACCCAACATTATTAACAAAAGCCTTACAATCATCCTGCCGTACACAATAACAGTCAATCACAACAACACTAGGAGTAAAAAAACTGAGCGAAACCTGCAAAGCCTCGTATGCAGCAGGCAAAAATTCATTATGCTCCCCCATGTTATAAGACGCAATGCCGTAATCATGCCATAACTGCATGGGGAAAACCGCATTGAGCATATGGCTGGAACCGAAAAAAAGGACATCAAACCCGTTCTTTTCCTTAAAGAAAGCCGTATTTTTTACCCAACTGTCAGGACGTCTGACGATTCTGTAGTGAATACGAAGTCCAAGAACGATTAAGGCAACAGTAATCAAACAAGCAGCGGCATTCCCCAGATTCAAAACTTTTTTATTTCCCATAGTCGATTTTCCACACATACCATCATCATGCTAAAACTGAAAGTAGATAAAATTTGAGGCATTATACGAGCCACCCCATACCCCCACAGCAATTACAAATACAACAGAAACAACCACTGCCATTATTTGCGAAAACGCATCAGTCCTGCAAATCCGCTCACGAAGAACAACTCCCTTATAGCGGGCATAATCAGCAAGAACCAGGACAGCAAGCGCAATCACAAGCACATGCCATTCGTGAACATCAAGCCCGTATGCATATAAGTGCTCACCGCGAAAGAAATCCCCTGCAAACACAGCCTTTGCCATGCGTTTCAACATGCTCAGCGCAGTACGGAAGGAAGGCGCGCGGAACAGACACCAGCCGACACATACCCAGAAAAATGTCATGAACCAGCAGATTCCTTTCGGTAGTTTTTCACGAACCGCTCCCGACAGACGCTCCACCACCTGAAGGATACCGTGCAGAGCGCCCCATGCAATGAAGTGGAATCCGGCACCGTGCCACAGCCCGCTCACTGCCATGACGGCAACCACATTGAAATAACTCTTCCACTTTGAACACCTGCTGCCCCCCAACGGTATGTAAACATAATCTCTGAACCATGTCGAAAGCGATATGTGCCACCGCCGCCAGAAATCCCGCACGCTCACTGCGCAATACGGAGCATCAAAGTTTTCAGTAAGCCTAATGCCCAAAACTTGCGCCGTACCCCGCGCGATAGTGGAATATCCACAGAAATCACAGTAAATCTGGAATGCAAACAGTATTGTCGCAAGCATCAAAATCATGCCGTTGACATGCTCCCATCCTGCGTACACAGCATCCACAAAAATGGCAGCCCTGTCCGCTATCACCAGTTTGAGGAAGAAGCCCCATATCATCTGAAAGATTCCATCCTTAGCACGTTCAAAATCAAATCGATGGACTTCATCAAGTTGAGACATGAGGTTTCTGGTTCTTTCAATCGGTCCTGCAACCAACTGGGGAAAAAACGAAACAAACAAAGCGTATTGTACGAAATTCCGTTCGGCTTTCGCTTCTCCTCGCCATACATCAACAATATATCCCGCCGCCTGAAACGTGAAAAAAGAAATCCCGACAGGCAGAACAATATCGAACCGTTTCTTCGGCAGGGAAACGTGCACCAAAGCACAGGCGCGCCTGAGCATGAGCAGGGTGAAATTCAGATATTTATAGAAGAACACTGTGGCGAAAAGCACAAAAAGCGTTATGGAAAATACAAGAATGCGAACTCGGGCACTTTTACCAGCGTTTGCAAGCCGTTCAACAGCAATAGCTCCACAATAAGAAACAGCAGTACACCCGAACAAAATCAAGCCGTATTTTGCATTCCAGCACATGTAAAAGAAATAACTTGCAACAAGCAGCCATACATTCTTTACCCGGTGGGGCACAGTAAAGTAAAGGCTTACGACAACGGGAAAAAACAGTAAAAAGTGATACGAATTGAACAACATAAAACAGTCCAACAACCTGTTTACAGGTTATTAGACTGTAATATACAGTTTATTAAACTGTATGTAAAGTATATATTATCTTTTTTACAGTTCGTTACACTGTTTCTTTAACACCGACATAATTCATAGTTAGGGCATGTCGCTACAGGAAACATTCATAAGAAATTTGAAGTATTACAGGAAGCAGAAGAGACTGACGCAGAATGAACTGACGCTTAAAATCGATATGGGGTTGAATTATATAAACGGAGTCGAACAGGGAACCTTCTTTCCTAAACCCGATGTCATAGACAAAATAGCAACAGCTTTGGAAATAAAATCCGCCCAACTATTCGACGAAAACAAAGAACAGCCCGGTATTTTAAAGAATATACCGGACTCAACCATTGAAACGATAACAGATATGCTTTTGAACAAATTGCGTCCAAGCATTCATGCAGACATAACAAATGCACTCAAAGGCATGGCTCAATAAAACGACGCACTGCTCTCTACCGACGGATTTCCACCGTACCGTCAGCGTGTGCGATGAAGCACATCGGAACTATTTTGGTAAAGAAACCGCACTCGACGACACCAGTGATGTCGTTGATCTTTTGTTCCATTTCAGATGCATCAACGGGATTCTTCCACGTGCAGTCGAGAATCATATTGCCGTTGTCCGTGATGACAGGGCCAGCTTTGCGGACACCTTCCCGCAGGACACAGGTTGCTCCGAGTGCTGCAAGAGCATTTATGACGGGACCGCGGGCTTCGGGAATGATTTCCACGGGCAGAGGAAAACCTGTACCGTGGTGGGGAACAGCCTTACTCTCATCAGCAACAATTACGAACGCACTTGAGTTGTAGGCTATAATTTTTTCGCGCAAAAGAGCAGCTCCGCCGCCTTTTATAAGACTCTTTGACGGAGAAATTTCATCCGCGCCGTCAATGGCAAGGTCAAGATGTCCGCCGATTTCGCGGTCATTCATACTGTATACGGGGATGCCCAAATCTTCACAGGCAAGCGTTGTCTGGAAGCTGGTAGCAACAGCCTTTATGTCGGAAAGTGTTCCGTCGTGTATTCTCTCGGCAAGTCTTTTGACAGCAGGCATTGCCGTAGAACCTGTACCCAAACCGATTTTCATACCGCTGAAAATCTTTTTTTCAGAAATAAGTGTATCCACCGCTGTTGCAGCTGCCAACACTTTCTGTTCATCTTTTGACAAAGACATTATTTTCCTCCTGTTATTACAGAAACGTCATTAATAATCGGTTCCAGTGAACATCTTGAACTGTTCATACCCCTGGAACCTAAGCATATCATATCCATTACAGACACGACATCCGGCTTCCGCAGCGCGCGCCATCACCGGCGTGACCGACGGGACATACACGATGTCGAACAAAATTTCCTTGCCGGAAAAAGAATAGAAATAAATAGGATCGTTCTTATCCGTTGCGGGAAGCGTTGCATTCATACCCACCGATGTTGTCTGTATTATTATATCACTGTATTTTTTTAGCAGCTTGCAGGTGTCGTTCCTTGAATCGGAAAGGAGAACTCCGCCGAGGCCCGAATAATCGAATCCGTACTGCTCAGCAAGTTCTTTCGCGCGGTTTATCGTTCTGTTGAAAATACAGGCTTTGCCCCGCAGCATTTTGACAGCATAGGCGACAGCCTTTGCCGCACCACCTGCTCCGATTATAGCGACTTTTTTGCCTTTCAGATCCTTGAGCCCAGTGAACGTGAGTAAAGCCCTGGAAAAGCCATCCGCATCTGTGTTGTGGGCATACCAGATATCGCCTTTCTTCACAAGGGTATTGCTCGCCCCTATGGTGCGGACTTTCTGGTCGCAGGCAGAAACCATCTCCAAAACCTTCTCTTTGTGGGGAACCGTAACGGACAGACCTTCCATACCCACCATATCCGCAAAAGCCAGCGCAGACTCAAATTTTTCAGCCTTCAACGGAATGTACACGGCGTTCATACCGTGTCCCTTGTATCCGCTGTTATGGAGCGAAGGACTTGAGGTTAAAGTCAACGGCCAGCCGGTGACACCGAATATCTTTGTTTCATTATTGATGGACTGAAAATGATACAGGCTGTTGATGCTGACAGGATCTACCTGTCCCAGATTGGAAATACCAGAATCTTCACCCGCAGGGGAGACAAACGTCAGGTAGTTCTTCAGCTTGTATGAAAGGATGCGGGTCGGCAGTCCCAGTGGCCCCATTGCAATCAAAATATGGTTTGTATCAGTGAGGAACGAAGCCTCCCTGAACATCTCGGTAACATCGTCAAGCGTGCGCGGCATAAATGCAATCTTGGGGATTTCAAACCCTGTAGTCCGCAGACTTTCCAATCTTTGAACAAGATTAGGGACGGGGCTGTTCATGTCGTGGACACTTCGGATTATACGGGTTCCAAACGCAAGCGCTGCATCCTGAAGACTCGGAACATGGAAATCCTCTTCAAAATCCACGTATTCAAAATTCTTGCTCTTGTCAGCCTCCGCAAAGGAAAGTGCACGGGCAAAAAGGATGGTCCGCGAAGCCTCCCCTTCCTTGAATTTACCGCCGTCGACCACCCGGCGGAGGGTAAGAATACAGGGAATGCCTGCAAGCCGCGGAAACTGCCTGACCACCAGACGCTCGTCATCCGTCAGAAAATCCGCCCTCAGTTCCGCCATGTCAACGCAGTCACGGTACTTGTCAAGAACATCAAGATTTTCCTTCAATGTCTTTCCTGTCAACGTTATGCAGATTCTAGGACGTTCCATAGATTGCACCTCTTTCAAATATGAGTGTTTCGTGGTATAGTAACATAAATTGTATTTTTATTAAAGGTGGCTAAAAATGGACAGTTTCGGACTATGGGGCATAGTACCTCCCCTTCTGACCATACTCTTGGCATTCATAACAAAGGATGTCATTGTTTCCTTATTCATAGGAACCCTGAGTGCGGCTCTGATTGTCGGACACGGAAATCCGGTTGCAGCGTTTATCACGCTGACGGATTTAATTTCAGACAATCTTGCAGACGGCTGGAACATACGGATTTTCCTGTTCTGCGCCCTGCTCGGTGGGCTTGTCGGTCTGCTCACCAAAACGGGTGCAGCGGGTTCCTTCGGACGCTGGGCTTCAGCAAGACTCAAGAACGGTCGCGGCAGCCAGCTGCTCGCTTTCTTCTTCGGAATACTCATCTTCATCGATGACTATTTCAACAGCCTGACAGTCGGAACAATCATGCGTCCTGTCAGCGACAAGACGAAAGTCCCCCGCGCAAAGCTCGCCTACATCCTTGACTCTACAGCGGCCCCCGTCTGTATTCTCGCCCCTATTTCCTCATGGGTCGTAACGGTTATGTCCATAGTCCGTGACGCATCGGGATTCAGGGATGAAGCTGGAAACTATCTGCTTGGAATGAACGAATTCCAGTTCTTTATCAAAAGCATTCCGTACAACCTGTACGCACTGACCACCCTTGCCATGGTACTCGCCATAATACTCACCGGCAGAGACTTCGGTCCCATGCGCGAGAGCATCCGCTACGCAAACGAAACAGGAAAGATGTACAACGAAAAAAAATACGGACCAGCAAGCGGCAACCTCGACGGAGACACCGTTTCAAGGGCAAAGCCGTTCGACATGCTCTTCCCGATTATCGTGCTGATTATTACAGCGATTGTATTCTTCCCGCTTACAACATGGCTTTCCGCCATTGACGGCGAAACCATCAAGACATTCGGTGCAGCAGTTGCTTCCATGTCTTTGGGAGACGCCTTCAATAACACGGACTCTTCCAAAGCCCTTATGTACGCAATCGTCATCACCGTTACCATAACATACATCTATTATCTTGCCCGCAGGCTCCTCACCCTTTCCGAAAGCAGCGAAGCCCTCAGAAACGGTGTAAAAAGCATGGTACCGGCACTGATTATCCTTGCAATGGCATGGGCTATCGGCTCAATCATCAAGACACCAAAGAGCGAAGGAGGTCTTGGACTCGGCTACTATCTGAGCTCCCTTGTTTCCGGAGGCTCCTTCCCGGTCGGCATTCTCCCGGCCATCATGTTCCTGTTCAGCGCTGTCATAGCGTTCTCCACAGGTACCAGCTGGGGTACATTCAGCATAATGATACCGATCGCCATGCCGATTGTCACAGCACTTGCACAGTCCCACGGATATGACCTTGAGACACAGAACAACGACGTACTGATTACCATTGCAGCAGTTGTCGGAGGAGCTGTATTCGGCGACCACGCATCCCCAATCAGCGACACCACAATTCTCTCTTCCACCGGTGCCGGAATGCCGCATTTGGAGCATGTAGCGACACAGATGCCGTATGCGATATTCGTAGCATGCTGTTCGTTCCTCGGCTTCATAGTCGGCGGGCTTTCCATGAACATCATCATCTGCTGGGCCGTCACCCTCGCAGCTCTTGCTGCAGGACTGATATTCCTGCCGAATCTCCTCGAAAAAAAATCAGGAAAGGCTTGACAACTGTTTCTTTACATAGTAGTATCTTCTTAGAGAACAGTTACTGTAAAAAGTAACTGTTTCTTAAAAGGAGTATTACATATGAAGAAACTGATGATAATTGCAGCGGCAGTACTTCTCGCCGCTACTGGAGTAGTATCCGCAAAGGCAAAAAAAACACAGGATATTAAAATAGGCATTGCAAAAATTGTACAGCACCCGGCGCTTGACCAGATTGAAAAGGGCATTCAGGACCGCTTGGAACAGCTTGGTGTGAGTGCGAAATATGACTTGCAGAATGCCAATGGCGATGTCGGGACTGCAGCACAGATTGCAGCCCTGTACAAAGCTGAGAAAGTAGATGTTGCGGTAGGAATCGCCACACCTATTGCGGTTGCCCTTGCAAACACCATAAAGAACAAACCTGTTGTATTTTCCTGCATAACAGACCCTGTCGGTGCAGGCTTGGTGACCGATGTATCACGAGGCTACCGCAATGTAACTGGCTTGAGCGATGCACTTCCCACCGTTGACGACATCAAACTGTTCAAAGAACTTGCCGGAATCAAAACGCTCGGATACATCTATACGAGTGATGAAGCAAACAGCATCAGTTCCCTCGAACAGGTGAAAAAAGGCTGTGAAGCAGCGGGAATCAACTTGGTAACCCAGAGCATAACAAAATCAAACGAAGTAAAGCAGGCAGCCCAAGTCATCGTGAACCGCGTCGACGGAATTTATCTGACGACGGACAACACAGTCTTCAGCGCACTCGCAGCTTTAATCGATGTCTTCAACAAAGCTCACAAACCGATTTATTCCGCAGACGTAACGGGAGCAATGACCGGCGGCATAGCGATTGCAAGCGGCTTCAACTATTATAAGGCAGGACTTGCGACCGGTGATATCATAAAGGAAATCCTCGACGGCAAAAAACCCGCACAGATTCCGGTAAAGTTCATCACACGTCCAGAGGACAAGGATATGCTGTTCGACCTCGATGCCCTTGCAGATTGCAACATCACCATACCGCAGAACTATCTTGACTCGGCAAACATGATTTTTGAAAACGGAAAATTGACAAATAAATAAAACCTTGTACAATAGAGGCAAGTGAGGTTTTTATGGCTAATGAACTTTTCAGTGCGGCAGAGTTAAGCAAAATACTCGACGCGGCGACTTCCAAGAAAGATTTGACGGCACTGGCAAAGGACAAATCGTCCGTTCTGTGTGAGAAAATCCAGCAGGCGACAGCCCAGATTGCCACCGTCAAAGCCCAAGCACAGGATGTTTCCGCTGCCAAAAAGAAAGATTCATCAGACCTGCTCGGCATGGCAGGGAAACTGTTCAACCTCGCTTCTTCCGGTGTACAGACGGCAAACACTGGGATACAGCTCAATAATCTGGTGCAGGAAGCAATCAAAGCCTTCACTAGTTCTTCCCAGTTTGCCACGATAATACAGAGTGTCCTGAAGAATGTGCTTTCCAACGGATTCACCGACTCATCCGGACACCAGCAGCAGCTTTCAAGTGCCAGCCAGACTTCGGTGAACACAATACTGAGCGCAGTGACTTCATTTCTTAAAACAGCAAAATAAATACATATGATTTCTGGTATTCTCATAGAAGGTCTTGTCTACGGCATCATGGTACTGGGGGTTTTCTTCACGTACCGTGTTTTGAATTTTTGCGATATGACAGTGGACGGAACGTTCCCCATGGG
>CADBRT010000126.1 GCA_902797055.1 uncultured Spirochaetaceae bacterium | reverse complement strand
CTTTGCCTTTGAAACATAGAAACCTGTACACTCGAGAACAACGTCAACACCAATCTTTCCCCAAGCTGGGAGATTAGCTGCATCTGGTCCCTTGCACTTGTAGATGACGATTTTCTTGCCGTCTACTACGATGTAGTTGTCCTCGCCCTCACCGTCATGTGATTCAACAGTGTGCTTTCCCTCACCGATTTTTCCTGCATATCCGCCCTGAGCGGTATCATATTTGAGAAGGTGAGCAAGCATCTTCGGGCTTGTCAAATCGTTGATTGCAACAACTTCATAACCCTCAGCATCGAACATCTGGCGGAATGCCAAGCGGCCAATGCGACCGAAACCATTAATAGCAACCTTTACTGCCATAAAAGCCATAACTCCTATAAAAGAAATATTTCACAAATAAATGTAACGAAATTTCTAAAAGTATTCAAGGGAATAATCAGAGACTGGACAGGTATGAACGAAGATAATTCAGAGTTTTCTTTTTATCGGCACTCCACAGCGGGGCAATGAGAAGACTTTTCGGACCGTCACCGGTAATGCGGTGAATCACGGTGTTCTTTGGGAGAATTTTGAGGCACTCCCCCAGCAGCACTGCGTATTCTTCCAAAGAAAACACAGGGAATGGCTCGCGTAGGTACTGTTCACCGATTGCAGTGCCCTTCAATATCTGCAGATTCTGCAGCTTGATGCCGTCTATGACAGGCGAAAGGGAGGACAGATAGGATACTGTGCCAAGCATATCGTCTTTTGTTTCGCCGGGAAGCCCCAGAATGACGTGCACGATGACGGAAAGATGACGCCGCTTGACGCGTTCATACGCATCTGCAAAGACGGCTGTTTCATAGCCTCTGTTTATGCTGCGGGCGGTTGCATCGTTCGCTGTCTGCACCCCCAGCTCCACCCAAACGGGTTTGACCTTGTTCAATGCTTCCAGCATATCAAGAACCGGTTCCCCCAAACAGTCAGGGCGGGTTCCCACAGAGAGCGCGACGATGTCTTCATAGGAAAGGGCTTCTCCGTAGAGTTTTGAAAGGCGTTTTACGTCGCCATAGGTATTGGTATACGATTGGAAATACGCTATGTACTTACGGTTGCTCCGTGTGCGGGCAGGAAATTTAGAATCGACTCTGGCGCGCGCCTGTTCCATCTGTTCGCGTAACGGGGCGAAGGAAGCTGAAAATTCTCCGGAACCGCCTGCTGAACAAAACGCACAGCCGCCATACGCAATTGTACCGTCCCTGTTCGGGCACGAACACCCGGACGACAGGGACAGCTTATAGACTTTAGAACCGAACGTCTGTATCAGGTATTCGCTTAAGGACAGATAGGTCAATCGTCGTTTTTCTTTTCGAAATACTTAGATTCTTCCAGATAGTGGCGGCGCGTCATGACCAAATTGATCAGTTCCTGATACATATTGTAGTCAACTTCAAGCGCTATGGGGAAGATGTAGTATTCGGTTTCATCGCAGTAGCGTTCAATGAACGCTGCGCTTGTCACAAAACCAAGGCTTATCATATTGCTGATTCTGTCAGCGCATTTCAAAACCTTTGCCTTGTGGCTGCCGTTGTCCAAAATGCCCCGCAGATAGTCCTGTTTTATCTGTCCGGGCATCTTCGTCACTTCCTTTACCAGTTTTAAGACCTCTTCCCCGTCCTCGTCGGCATTTCTAATAAGGTTTTCATCAAAACCGGGGATGTCTTCAATGACATCGTGGACACAGCTCGCTTTCAGCAGCACACCGTCTATATAGCCGTAATCGATAAGGATGCCCAGTGTATCAATCTGATGGCGGAACATATTGCCGCCTGCAAAACGAGCCTTTCCAATCAGAGCAGTTGCAAGCTGCATATACGGAGCAAGAATCATGCCTTTCAGCTGCTCCATATGCTCCTTGTCCATTTGGGAAGGTTTTTCTAACGCAGTATTGAATATTTTACCCATAGGGCGGCTCCTTACACAATGTGCGGCATGGCACCGCCGTTTCACCAGTGTGCCATGCATTTATATTATCGCACAGAAATTAAAGCGAATTTACATAGGAAGAAAGTTTTTCCACCCTGCGGCGGCTTGCTTCCAGTTTTTCTCTCTCTCCCTGAACGACTTCGGCCGGAGCGTGCTCTGCGAATTTGCCGGAAAGCTTTGCTTCGCTTCGTTTGATTGCTGTTTCTTCCGCCGCGATAGCCTTATTGAACCGAGCCTTCAGCTGTTCGGTGTTGATTGACTCATCGACAAGCAGGAAGGCTTCGAAACCGTCACCGACGGTACCGATTGCGCGTCCCGGTTTGTCATCGACAAAGTCGATGGCTTTGACGCCTGCCAACAGAGAAATCATATCCACCTTTTCGCGAATCACCTCTGCGTGGGAACCGGCGGTAATCTTTACGGCGACATGAAGTTTTGAAGCCGGGTCGATCCCGCACTCCACGCGGAGGCCGCGGATATTGCGGATCAAGTCCTGAAGCACGGCGAAACGCTGGGTGATTTCCGCGCTGTCGCGGCTTTCGGTGCAGACTGGGAACGGAGCGTCCACAAGCAGACCGGTGTACTCTACAGAAGAAAGAATCTTCTGTTCGCCGGCAGCCTTTCTGTTCGCCACAATCTGATCCAGCGGAAGCTTGCTGTAGATTTCCTCGGTGACAAACGGCAGATAGGGATGAAGCAGGCGCAGACTTTCTTCCATAACGTTCAGCAGCACGCTTACCGCACGGTCTTTTTCGTGTTCATCACCGTTCTTGAAGCTGAGCTTGGTCGCTTCAACGTACCAGTCGCAGAAATCATTCCAGAAATATTCATAAAGCGTCTGGGCACCTTCATTGTAGCGGTAGCTTTCAAGGGCTGTTTTTTCACCGTGCACCGCGCGGTTTAGGCAGGAGTATATCCAACGGTCAAGCTCTGTCAAATCACTGTCGGTCACTGGGATAAGCGTGCGGCCTTCCAAGTTACCGAGTATGTAACGGCTTGCGTTCCACACTTTGTTGCAGAAACGGCTTCCCATCTTGAAGCTGTCCTTGTCTATGAGGACATCCTGTCCCTGTGCGCACATATAGCTCAGCGTAAACTTAAGGGCATCTGCTCCGTACATGTCGATTATCTCTAGTGGGTCGATTCCGTTGCCGAGCGACTTGGACATCTTGCGGCCCTGCTTGTCGCGGACGAGTCCGTGAATGTAGATGTCCTTGAACGGCGCCTTGCCGGTAAACTCAAGGCCTGCCATAACCATGCGGCTGACCCAGAAGAAAATGATGTCGTATGCGGTTACCAGCGCTGTCGTCGGATAGAACTGTTCGATATCTGCTGTCTGCTGCGGCCAGCCCAGCGTTCCGAACGGCCAGAGCCAGGAACTGAACCACGTATCCATGACATCGGGATCCTGCTT
>CADBRT010000125.1 GCA_902797055.1 uncultured Spirochaetaceae bacterium | reverse complement strand
TACAACTTTGATGCATTGTTATACACACAAACAACCAAAGACAAATTTTTTGTATCGGAAACGGTGACGGCAGCAACATAGTCTTCATAGCCGTCACCAGTAAAATCTATAAGAAGGGATGAAAAAGGTGTCTCGTTGTCATTGAGAGGCATGCTTAGAGAGTCTGCCCCTTCACCAGTGTCCGCTGAGGCACCGGCTCCGTTTCCTGCGGTGTTGCCGGAAGATACAAGCGTTGCAGACTGCAAAACTTTCCCGGCAACCCCGAACTCATTTTTTGCAAGGATACCAAGGACAAGAATTGCAGTTGCAATAATAAAAAACACAAGGACAAGCTTTTTTTTCATTTGTCCATGATACAAAACTGCCTTTTATTTTGCAAGGACTGAATGCAGAATCAAAAGTCCGTCATCAATCAGCTTTTTGGAAATCGTCAGTGGAGGAACCAGGCGCAGCGTATGCTCTCCGGCTGTAGAAAAAAGCAACCCCTTTTCAAGACAGGCTTTTTCAACTTCAACAGGATTTCCGTCAATTTCAATACCGGTCATAAGTCCCAATCCGCGGACATCTTTTATGCACGGCAGATTCCAAGCTTTTATGGAATTGCGCATATAGTCGCCCTTTTCGGTGACATGGCCGAGGAAATCAGGCGACGTCAGTTTTTTGAGCACAACGCGGGCAGCAGCGCAGGCAAGCGGATTGCCTCCAAAGGTTGACTGATGGTCACCGGCAGCGAACACCCCGTTTGCTTTGCCCCTGAAAAGACAGGCACCCATCGGGACACCGCCGGCAATGGCTTTAGCCAGTGTCACAACCTCAGGATTAAACTGCAGCTGTTCGCTTGCAAGCAGGCTGCCTGTGCGTCCCATTCCCGTCTGAACCTCATCAGCAATAACGATGGCACCGACCTTTCTGGCAGCCTCTGCAGCTGCCTGCGCCCATTTTACATCGAGCGGAATGACACCGCCTTCACCCTGAACGCATTCCATCATCAAAGCACAGGTATTTGAATCAAATGCTGTTTTCAAAGCATCATAGTCATTGGCACGTATCGTCTTAAAACCGAACGGATACGGGGCAAAGCACTCGGGATGGAATTTTTCCTGACCGGTTGCCTTTATCGTCGCAAGCGTACGCCCATGGAATGAGCGCTCCAACGTTACAATTACCTTCTTTTCAGCACCACCGGTCATCTGTCCGTATTTGCGAGCGAGCTTTATGGCAGCTTCATTCGCCTCGGCACCGGAGTTTCCAAAGAAAACCCCTTCAAATCCAGTTGCATTGAGGAGTTCTTTCGCATACAGAACTCCTACATCGCTCTGGAAATAATTGCAGACGTGTATCTGCTTTTTGGCCTGTTTAGCAACAGCCTTTACCAACGGACCGTAGTTGTGTCCAAGGCAGTTGACGGCGATTCCCGCCAGAAAATCGATATACTTCTTACCATTGATATCTTTGAGTACAGCTCCTTTTCCGGATTTAAAAGTCACATCAAAGGAACCGTAATTGTTGACGACAGTTTTACTACCCATACAATTTCCCCTGTTAGTAAATCATTGTACCAATACCGCGGTCGCTGAACATCTCTATAAGCAGCGAGTGCGGAACACGTCCGTCGATAATATGAGTTCTCGGAACACCGCCTTTGCGTGCAAGCATGCAGCATTCAATTTTAGGAATCATACCGCCGGCAATCGTCCCGTCAGCAATGAGGGAGTCCACATCCTCGCTGCGAATTCTCTGCAACAGGGAATGAGGGTCGTTAATGTCTTTCAACACGCCCGGAACATTCGTCAGCTGCACGAATTTCTCAGCCTTTAAGGCGACTGCAATCTTTGCAGCAGCAGTATCTGCATTGATATTGTAGCGGTTCATGTCACCGTCTTCACCGAGGGCGACCGTTGAAACGACAGGGATAAAGCCCTGGGCAATCAACGAGAGAATAATCTCAGGATGCACTTCCGTCACTTCACCGACGAAACCGAGGTCAGCACCGTCCTTGTTGATTTTCTTTGCCCTAAGCAAACCGGAGTCAACTCCGCTCAACCCGACAGCCTTTCCTCCGTTCTGCAGAAGAATGCCGACAATATCTTTGTTCAGCTTGCCAGTCAAAACCATCTGCACAATTTCCATCGTCTCGGCGTCAGTATACCGAAGTCCGTTTACGAATTCGCTTTTTTTGCCGACACGATCAAGCATATGGTTTATCTCCGGTCCACCGCCGTGAACGAGGACAACATGAATGCCAATCGTACTCAAAAGCACGATGTCTTCCATGACATCTTCTTTCAGTTCTTCGTTGAGCATGGCATTTCCGCCATACTTTACAACGACAATCTTACCAACCCACTGCTTGAAATAGGGCAAGGCCTGTACAAGCACATTCGCCCACTGGGCATTGTCCAGTCTGGGATCGACTATCTTTGAACAGTTCTCTTCCATATCGATACTCTCTACGTCCTGTAATCACCGTTTATCTTAACGTAATCGTACGTCAAGTCGCAGCCCCAAGCAGTTCCGCTTGCGCTACCGTCTTCACAGGTCACTACGATGTCCACTTCATCTTCACTCAGAATCTTCTTTGCAGCATCTTCATCAAAATTCAAAGGAACACCATGGTCAAACACCGTCACAGAGGCTTCTGGCCCCACCTGCTCCCCCATAAAATCCGTCGCACCGTGACGCTTTGCACCGGCTTTGCTTGAAAGCACGATTGTCGTTTTATCGGGGTCAAATTCTTCTCCGGAGTAGCCCATTGCACAGAGAATGCGTCCGAAGTTCGCATCTTTACCGAAGAACATAGCCTTGACCAACGAAGAAGAGATAACAGCCTTTGCCAGTCTACGGGCAGCACCAATGTCCTTTGCTCCGTTTACGGTACAGGAAATCAGGCGGTCAGCTCCCTCTCCGTCGCCGGCAATCTTCTTTGCCATTTCAGTGTTCAGGGTGTTGAGTGCAGCAAGGAACGCTTCATAATCCTCCCCCTCTTCTGTCACCGGCTTATTCTCCGCCATACCGTTGGCAAGGATTGTGATGGTGTCATTGGTACTGGTATCACCGTCAATAGAAACACAGTTATACGTTGCAGCGACACTTTCACGAAGCGCCTTTTCAAGCAGTTCACGGGAAATAGCACAATCAGTCGTCACAAATGCAAGCATGGTCCCCAGATTGATGTGAATCATACCGCTGCCCTTGCACATGGCACCGAGCCGTACTTTACGACCGCCGATAACGGTTTCCACCGCACACTCCTTATAGTGCGTGTCTGTCGTCATAATCGCCATGCGAGCTTCTTCATGACCTTTTTTGCAAAGACCTGCGGCAAGTTTATCAATGACTTTCTCGATCTTTTCAACCGGTAACTGCTGTCCGATAACACCGGTGGAACAGACAATAACATCTTCAGCAGGAACCTTCAGCACCTGACCGGCAAGCTCAGCCATGCGATATGCAGTCTTTGCCCCCTGCTCCCCGGTGCATGCGTTTGCATTACCGCTGTTTGCAATAACAGCCTGCGCAACACCGTTTGCAATGTGCTTCTGCGTCAGCTTTACACTTTCTGCCTTGACGCGATTCTGGGTAAACATACCGGCAACCACGCAGGGTTTTGCGCTGTAAATCAGCGCAACATCATTTTTCTTACGTCCGGCCTTAATGCCACACAACATACCGTTAGCGGAAAATCCTTCAGCGGCAGTAACACCGCCATCTATAAACTGCATTTTTATGCACCTCTTCTTATAATTTCTGCATAATTATAGTGATAATATACCACAGACACAAGGGAATATCTGCATGTTTTTACAAAAAAACATGCCGCATCCCCACACATACCTATGTACGGAGATACGGCAATTCATGTTAGATACGGGGCTAATCTTTTAGAACAATTCTATAGAACGCTTTATTCTTTCTATAGATTCATCAATGCCCAAAATCAGGATGGAACCGATAAGCGGCGGTGAAACCTTGCTGCCGGTAACGGCCATACGTATTGGCATCATAAAGTCGCCGAGCTTAATGCCCATTCCAGTAGCAATGTCGCGGGCTACGTTCTCTGCATCCTCGTGACTTATACCGGCAAGATTCTTGACCCACTCAATAGCCTTTTCAAGAACAGCCTTTGTCTTGTCAGCGTCGAGACGCTTTGGAATGATTTCCTCTTTTGTCAGTCCTGTCGGCTCAGAAAACAGGAAGTGCACCATTTCAGCGGCATCGCACAGAAAGTGCAGACGCTCGCGGATAAGCGGCATGAGCTGCATCAAATGTGCCTTGACATCAGCTTTTGACATCTTCATGGACTCGTCCACACAATACGGTTCACCGTCATCACCGAGAGCAACGCCAGAGAACTTTGGCCCCACGTTCGGCTTCGGCTGAGGATTGTCGGGATTGATTTCCAAGAGAGCATCACCGGTACCTGTTATGAACGGAAGCGTCCACTCATACAGCTCCTCATCGGTAAGCTGTCTGATATACTGGCCGTTGTACCATTCAAGCTTCTTATAGTCGAAAACGGCTGGAGCCTTGTTCAAATGTTCCAACTTGAAGTTCTTTGCCAGCTCATCGAGCGTGTACATATCCTTGCCATCTTCGTATGAACAACCGAGCAAGGCAACATAGTTTACAATGGCCATCGGCAGATAGCCACGCGCGCGGAATTCATTCAGACTCGTTGAACCGTGGCGCTTGGAGAGTTTTTTACCGTCGGAACCGTTGACCATCGGCAAGTGGCAGAACTCAGGGTGTTCCCAACCGAATGAGCGGTACATCTGAACATGGAGCGGTGTTGAAGGAATCCATTCCTGGGCACGCATAACATGTGTTATATGCATCAGATGGTCGTCAACGATATTTGCCAAATGGTACGTCGGGAAGCCGTCTGACTTCAAAAGGATAGGATCAGGGGAGATATCCTCGTTTTTCCAAACAATATCACCGAGAAGATGGTCGTGGAATTTTGTTTCGCCTTCAAGTGGCACCTTCAAGCGGATAACATAGGGAAGCCCCTTGTCGAGATTAGCCTTCACTTCTTCCGGGGTCAGCAAACGGCAGTGCCTGTCGTAACCAGGAGCCATCTTGTTTTCAGTCTGAATCTTTCTGATACGCTCAAGGCGTTCTGCATCACAGAAGCAGTAATAGGCTTCACCTTTTGCAACGAGTTCATCAGCATATTTCTTGTACAGTTCAAAGCGTTCGCTCTGGACATACGGACCGCAATCACCGCCCTTGTCGCCGCCTTCATCCCAGTCAATTCCCAGCCAAGACATAGTGTCATACAGGTTCTTGACATATTTTTCATCGTAACGTGTGCGGTCAGTGTCTTCAAGCCGCAGAATAAATTTTCCACCCTTGCTCCGCGCAAAAAGATAATTAAAAAGCGCCGTCCGTACGCCTCCTATGTGCTGCATTCCCGTTGGGGAAGGCGCATAGCGGACTCTTACTTCGTCAGACATAATCACGTACCCTCATATATAAATGTTTTCAAAGTATACAGATTTACCCCCTTTTACACAAGAACGGAGTCGCAGGAACAAAAAAAATCCCCCGCATAAGAAAAGCGGGGGAAACATCTGCCGGAAGGCAAAAAAAAAGCCGGCAGCCACCTACTTTCGCGGCATTCACCACTATCATCGGCGCGGGTGAGC
>CADBRT010000124.1 GCA_902797055.1 uncultured Spirochaetaceae bacterium | reverse complement strand
TCTTCAAGTGTTGACGCCAACTCAGCACTACGATTGTCGATGCTGTCTGACAGGTCTGCGAAGGATTTTTCAAATTTATCAGCGACAGCACCATATTGGTCATCGATGTTTCCTGAAAGCCGTTCGATTTCGTCCCCGAGACGCTGAGAAATCTCCGCTGTCTTGTCATCAATTGCACCGGCAAGTCCTGTAAGACGCTCCTCCAGCTCAGTGTGGAGATTGAGAGTCTTGTCGTTCACCTCGTTGGTATAAGATTCCGCTTCCTGATTGTAGCGGTCGATTGCAGCCATCGCTTCATTTTTGATGGTCTCAGTTGCTGAAGAAAGCTGGTTCTCCACAGTTTCACGAAGCGTATTGGTTTCCCCGTTAATCTGGGCATTGAGGTCATCCATGAAATTCGAAATCTCATCCATACGGGAACTAATTTCTGAAGACAGACCGTCGAGCCGGCCATTGGTGTCAGCCGAAATAGCACTCGTTCTGCTCTCTGTTTCTTCCCGAATAGCATTCAACTTGCTTTCCAAATCTGCACGTATGCTGGACGCTGTTGAGTTGAAAGTTTCATTGTAGGCTGTGGACTGCTCGTTGTAGCGGGCGACGGCATCTGCAGTCTGATTCTGAAGCATCTCCGTCATATTGTTCAAATTATCAATGACGGAATGTTCAAGCCTAGCGGTCTGTTCATCAATCCGTTCGTTCAGCTGTTCCTCTGTCTCACGCAAATCATCCATCTTCTTGGACAAGGCAGCTTCTATATTGGCAGTGCCATTGGAGAGGTTCGTATGCAGTTCTTCAAGCTTTTCACGAACATCGTTGTCGAGCTTCGTCGTCTTCGTATTGAAGAGGTTCACGAGGTTATCGATTTTCGTGCGGAATGCCGACTCCATGTTGTCGGTACGGTTTGTAAAGGTTTCGTCCAACTCATTGGTGCGATTGTTGAAGGCGGCCGCAATTTCGTCGCTTGAAGCCTGCCATGAATTTTTAAGAGCCTCCTTTTCCTGCTCGTAAGAAGCACGCGCCGACGCTACTTCTGCTTCAAGAGAAGACTGGAGCGAAGCAAGCTTTTCATCGAATACATTTTGGGAACGTTCTGACGCACTGTCCAGCTGGGACTGCAAATCGTTCACAGAGGAGTCAATTCTGTCCTGAAGTCCTCCAGTCCGCTCTTCAAGCTGCCGGGCAAGGCTGTCAGTCCTCTCATCCAGCTGGTTCTGCAGGCTGCCGGTTTTCGACTCCAAATCCCCTTGCAAAGACTCTGTTTTGTCTGTCAATGAATCCTGCAAGCCGCCTATACGTGTATCGATACGTTCCTGCAAACTGCCAGCGCGTTCTTCGAGCTGATTTTCGAGCTTCCCCGTCTGCTGATAGATGATATCAGAGAGAGCGGCAACCTTTTCGTCGAATTCCCGCTGCAGTTCAGCGGATTTGTCCGCATATTCGCTTTCGAGTGTCTCCTTGCGCTCCATATACTGACGTTCGAGAGAATCAACAGCGTTATTGACCGTCGCGGTGATTGAATCAATGGTCGCTGAGAAACGGTTCTGCAAATCGTCCTGAGTGTTTTGAACAGACTGCTGCAAGTTTCCGGCGCGAGCATCGAATTCATTCTGTAGACCTTCGGAGATATCGTTGAAATTGCTCCGTATCTCGGAGATGCGGGAATCTACTGCGGAGTTCATATCGCCCGTACGCTCGGAAATAGCATCGTTGAGCAAGGCGACTTTCTGCTCCAAATCCTGCGTAAGTTCTTCAGTCTTGTGTTCCACGTAGGAAGACAACGTCTTTGACTTCTGCTCGAAAAGCATCGCAAAATTCTTATTTGTCTGGGAAAAAGCCGTATCAAAAGCCTTTGTCTTTTCGGTGAGATTTTTCTGGACAGCGATTATTTTATCATCGATGAAGTTAGACAGTTCAGTGACACGCATATTCAGCTTATCAATGACTTCGGATTTACGCCCGTCAGACTGAGACTGCAAGGAAGCAAAAGCTGCATCCTCCAAATCCTTCGCATGTGCCATAGCATTGCTATAGGCAGTCTGGATGTCAGCATTGATTTTTTCAGCGAGCTGCCTGCTCTCTTCGACATACTTTTGGGTGGACTCATCGACAGTTTTCGCACGGGCTTCGTATTCTTCCAGCAGATTGGCACCTATTTTTTTCAACTGCTCAAGGTTCTTGTCTGCCATCTGCTTTACTACAGCACCGACTTCACGCTCAATAACATCCATCTTCTTTGACTGCCGGTCAATTCTCGCGTTACACTCGTCGATTATGGTAGATTCTTCCTGAACCTTTGCAAGGTTCTGCTCAACAGCTGCGGTCATCTCCATCAGATTATGTATGGCAGTATCGTACGAGTGGAGTTTCTCTCCAATGCCCTGAACCTGTTCAACCTTTTGCTGAAGCTCGTCAGCTGATTTCACAAAGGTTTCATACTGCTGTTCAATGCGCTTTATAGCAGCTTTTGCCTGAATTTCCTCGGTAGAAAGGGAGTCTCCAAGTGTTTTGAATTCCAGTTTCTTTGCATTAAAATACTCATCAAGCTCTCCCTGCCTCTTGTCAGCATACCGCTTGACTTTCTCCATAGAATTGTCGTTTTTATCTGACTGTCTGAATGCCACAGTCAATGCCACAGACAACGAAGACAGCACGATTGAGATAACGATAGCAAGAATTGTCACTTTTTAGACCCCACCCAAGGATTTTTACCTCAAGGCTACCCCGAAAAACAGAAGTATCCAGAGGTACCTTTAACTCACCTATTATAAGGATTTTTCTAGTTTAACACAATATTTTTGAGTTCCCGGTATGTTCGGAATGATATGTCAGCTTCTTTTAATTTTATATTAAACAATCGTCGCACGCCTTTGAGTATGAACGCAGTTTTCATACCATAGGCCTTTGCACCACGGATATCGTACTTGACGCTGTTCCCCACATAGAGAACCTCAGAAGGCTGGACACCGAGTTTTTCCGCAAGAATACCGAACGGATAGACAGAAGGCTTAAGCGCACCGGATTCCTCTGAACCTATGCAGACATCACACAAAGAGCGCAATCCCCACAGGCGCCCCTTCTGCTCGGGAGGAAAATCTGAAAGGATACCTATTTTTAACCCAGCAGACTTCAGGGCGACAAATGTCTGGTACACCCCCTGATACGGCTTGATATTTGCAAAATAGGGCTTCAAGCCTTCGTAGCAAATTTCATTTATCAGAACCTTTGCATAATTTGAGTCGGTATGAAGTTCTTTTGAGAGCAGACGAGCCTGATACTCAAAAAAATCAGGCAGAGGAGCGGTTTGATGCAACTCATGCCTGACTTTATTATATTTTAAGAAAAAGGGAATGTGGCGGATAAAGTGACCGCTCATCCTGACATACAGCTGCCAAGAAGGATACAGAGTACCGTCTATATCGAATGCCACCGCCTTAATGCCGTCATACATAACGGCAAGAGTATACCATGCAACAGCACACGCTGTCTACAAAGGCTTGACGGTTACTTTATAAGCGGGGAGAAGAAATCCGTCGCTTCGACGCGGTTCAAGTGGACAAAGGCTTCCGGATGGATTTCAAGGAACGCATCTATCGTGTACTCCTTGCCATGCTCAAACACCACGCAGTTGAACCGACCAGATTCATCGAAATAGGGGAACAGAGCGGCACAGTTGTTGAAAACCGTTTCATCGGCATTTTTTGCAGACCGCTGCTTTATGGCACCGAGATACATATAACGGGGTTCCGTCACCGCAAGAACATACAGCAGGGCTTTCAGTTCAGAAACAGAATAGCCGGAATCCTTTACGTATCCCGCTGAGCGTACAAC
>CADBRT010000123.1 GCA_902797055.1 uncultured Spirochaetaceae bacterium | reverse complement strand
GCTACGGCACAACCGGACGCACCTGCTACGGCACAACCGGACGCACCTGCTACGGTTGTGTATTTTGGATTCGTTATGCTAGGCAATGCAGACACTTACATTCGTTTTTACATTGGTACGCATATTCAAGTATTGATATATATCGGAAAAATAAAATATTTTATTCTAGACAATATCAATATTTGCCGTTATACTAATAAGGAAAAGGAGAGTTGTTTTCAAAACCCACGTGTTTTTTGAAAGCGTCTCAATCATTATGCAGCACAGGTAAAAGAGAACTATGGACGGGACAGAATCAACACTGGTTATCGACCCACTGGAAGACATCAACAAGCTCAAGGCGCTCGCCTCCGAGCCTCGGATCAACATGCTGAATATATTGCGGGAAAAAACCCTCAATATAAATGAAATTTCTGAGCGGCTCTCACTGCCCCAGTCTACGGTGGCAACTCATATTTCCATTCTGGAAAATGCGGGACTGCTGGTAACGGAATCGGTGCGGGCAAAGAAGGGAAACCAGAAACTCTGCCGTCCGGCGTTCCGGGAGCTTTTGATAAAATTCCCCGACAAAAAGGAAGATGAAAAGAACTACATTGAAGTGGAAATGCCTGTCGGCATCTTTACGGATTGCCGTGCGACAGCGCCATGCGGATTGTGTTCATCTGAAAAAATCATAGGCTATCTGGATATACAGGACTCATTTCTGAACCCGGACCGCATGAAAGCAGGGCTATTGTGGTGCGGCAGCGGCTTCTTTGAGTACAAATTCCCGAACAATACGCTGTACGACCAGAAAAAACTGAACAAACTGGAAGTGAGCATGGAGCTTTCCTCCGAGACACCGGGAACAAATACGAACTGGCCGTCAGACATCACCATATGGATAAACAAGACGGAAATCGGCACGTGGACATCCCCCGGGGACTATGGAGACAAGCGAGGAAAATACACCCCTCAGTGGTGGAAGCTCGAAGGCTCTCAGTATGGTCTGCTCAAACATTTCTCCGTCACCTATGATGGCAGCTTCGTAGACGGAGTCAAGATGTCCGATGTCACGCTGGCAGACTTGGACGTGCCGAACCACCACTCAATCAGGGTGAAAGTCGGAGTGAAAGACGATGCCGAACACATGGGCGGCATGAACATCTTCGGCAAGGGATTCGGAAACTACGATCAGGGGATTGTACTCCGCTCCTATTTTGATGAATAAGCAACCTTTGTTCAAAAGGCGGTCCGGAGAGACCGTCTTTTTTTGTCGCTACGGGGAACGTTGATTAACGATTTTTTTTGGTAAATATCAAATTATTTTGTTGCAAATCTAAAAAAGCCATGCTATCATTTAAGCATGAACGAAACCATAATTGTTGATGTAAACAATAAAAAATCTACCATCAGCCGTGACATCTATGGTCATTTTTCAGAGCATTTAGGCAGATGCATATACGGCGGGTTCTGGGTCGGCAAGGATTCCAAGATTCCAAATATCAACGGATACAATAAAGCAGTTGTTCAGGCTTTCAAGGACTTGGACATTCCGAACCTGCGCTGGCCGGGTGGCTGTTTCGCAGATGAATACCACTGGAAGGACGGAATCGGTCCGAAAGAAAACAGAAAACGAATTATAAATACAAACTGGGGCGGAGTCGTTGAAGACAACAGCTTCGGTACCCACGAATTCATGGGCTTGTGCGATGAACTCGGCTGCAAACCATATATCTGCGGAAACGTAGGAAGCGGTTCCGTGCAGGAAATGGACGAATGGATTGAGTACATGACATTCGCAGGTGAAAGCCCCATGGCAAACCTCCGCAAAGCGAACGGGCATGAAGCAGCCTGGAACCTTTCCTATTTCGGTGTCGGAAACGAAAACTGGGGTTGCGGCGGCAATATGCGTCCTGAATTCTACGCAGACCAGTACCGGCGTTACCAGACATTTGTCAGACAATACGGAGAAAACAAGATTTTCAAAATAGCCGGCGGTCCGAACGTCGATGACTACAACTGGACCAAGGTGCTCATGGAGTACGCCGGAAAATATATGGACGGGCTTTCCCTCCATAACTACACCTTCGAATACCGCTGGGAAGACAAGCGCAGTGCGACCGGCTTCGACAAAGAAGGCTGGTACCGCATCATGAAGAATGCGTTCCGCATGGGAGAACTCGTCCGCCGTCACAGTGAAATCATGGACAAGTACGATCCCGAAAAGCGCGTCGCCCTCGTCGTCGATGAGTGGGGCAACTGGTTCGCACCGGAACCGGGCACCAATCCGGGATTCCTGTACCAGCAGAACAGCGTCTGCGATGCTGTCGTCGCCGGAATCCATCTCAACATCTTCAACAACAACAGCGACCGCGTCCGCATTGCAAATCTGGCGCAGGCGGTCAATGTACTTCAGGCACCGGTTCTCACCGAAGGCGACAAGATTGTCCTGACGCCGACATGGCACGTGCTTCACATGTACAAGGGACATCAGGGAGCTACCCTGCTCGGCACAACCTTCGCTTCCCCAAGCGCAGGACTGCAGGAAAAAGACATCGTCGTTCCAGGCTTGAGTGTTTCTGCTTCTGTAAAGGCTGACGCAAAGACTGGCACAAACCGGTACCTCGTTACCGTTGCAAACCCCGATGCCGACGCAAACAAAACCGTCAGAGTCGGTTTTGCAGGACTTGCCGGCAGCATAGCGTCTGCAGCAGGAACGATTGTCAACGGCGAAAAGATGAACACAATCAACACGTTTGAAAAGGGAGACGCCGTAACAGAAAAGAGTCTTCCGGTAAAGGTTCTCGATGCCCAGACGGTTGAAATAGAACTTCCGGCTCATGCCGTTGCCGCTGTAACGGTAGAAGCATAGGTTCCGACTGTGGACGGAAAAGCAATCTGTCCGGAGTGCGAACTGCGCGCCCTTCAGTCACAGATGACCAAAGAGCGCGTGGAAGCGCTCGCCGCAAAAATGGCATACACCGAAGGGGTTAGCGCAACAGAAGCAGTGTACCGGAAGAGGATTGATATCTGCACCGCTTGCCCAGCCCTCGTCTCCGGCATGATGTGCTCCCACTGCGGTTCCTACGTAGCGTTCCGGGCGCGCATAGCAGGGGCTGTCTGCCCGTATCCCGGTGAAAATCGCTGGAACGCTGTATAAACCTGTAGTACAGGAATATACAGTCCATCACCCGCAACAGGTATTTTATAGATAGGAGTTCTTTATGAACACAAAAGTTACCATTGTAAAGGAATTCACGCAGGGGGAAGTTGACCCAAATCTTTTCAGTTCCTTCATCGAGCATCTGGGGCGCGCCGTTTATACCGGTATATACGAGCCCGGACACCCGTGCGCCGATGAACAGGGATTCCGCAAGGATGTCATCGACCTGGTCAAAGATCTGAAGGTTTCCCTTGTGCGCTATCCCGGCGGAAACTTTCTTTCAGGGTATGACTGGAAAAACGGCATTGGTCCGAAAGACAAGCGCCCGGTGCGCCTTGACCGCGCATGGCACACCATTGAACCGAATGAAATCGGCATCGATGAATTCTATGACTGGTCACGCAAAGCGGGAACCCAAGTCATGGCAGCCGTAAACATGGGAACAGGAACTCCTCAGGATGCCGGAGACATGGTTGAATACTGCAACTTTCCGGGTGGAACATACTGGAGCGACCTGCGGGCACAGAACGGACACAAAGACCCCTACGGTATCAAAACATGGTGCATCGGAAATGAAATGGACGGTCCTTGGCAGATAGGACACCTCGATGCCGATGAATACGGCAAAAAGGCACTCGAAGCCGCCAAAATCATGAAGTGGACAGACGACACCATAAAAGTGGTCGTGTGCGGAAGCGCAACAACATCCATGCCGACGTATCCTACCTGGGACAGAACAGTTCTGGAACACACCTACGATTTAGTCGACTACATTTCCATCCACCATTACTTTGAGAACTTCGGCAATGATGATGACTTCCTTGCCTCCTTCAAAGGAATGGACGACTTCATCAAAACATCAATCGCAACCTGTGATTATGTAAAGGCTGTCAAACGCAGCAAAAAGACAATGTATCTGTCATTCGACGAGTGGAACGTCTGGTACCAGCAGAACCAGCAGCCGCACCCATGGCAGAAAGCTCCGCGCATTCTCGAAGACCACTACTCGCTGCTGGACGCCCTTGTCGTCGGCGGCATGGCAATCACGCTGCTCAACCACGCGGACCGCGTAAAGACAGCATGCCTTGCACAGCTGGTAAACGTCATCGCCCCGATTTTCACAGAACCGGGAAAAGGCGCATACAAGCAGACCATTTTCTATCCGTTCCGTGACATCTCAGTGTACGGACGAGGAACTGTTCTGACGCCCGTTGTCCGCACACCGAACAAAATCACCGACAAATATGGGGAAGTTCCGACGGTTATCTTTGCAACAGTGTACAACGAGGAGAACAAGGAAGTCTCCGTCTTCGCCCTCAACACCAGCAAGACCGAAGTTTCAGAAACAGAGATAGACCTCATGTCTTTCGGAAAATCAAAGATGTGCTACCGCACAGAGCTTGCCGGCAGCGATTTGAACGCAAAGAATTCCCTTGAAGCTCCTGATACGGTTCGCCCTGTCAGCGCAGCGCTTGTCGAAGGCGACGGAAACAAATACACCGTACCGCTAAAACCTGCTTCATGGAATGTCATGAGATTCTCAGTTGACGAGTAGAAACAAGGAAGCAAGTTTTATATAGTATAAGTATATATTTGGAGGAAAATATATGAACGTAAAGAATTATGAGTTCTGGTTCCTTACCGGCAGCCAGGATCTCTACGGAGAAGAGACGCTGAAGCAGGTTGCAAAAGATTCCAAAGAAATGGTTGAATCTTTGAACAAGACCGGAGTTCTGCCCTGCAAACTGGTCTGGAAAGAGACACTGCTTACCCCTGAATCAATTCACAAAACACTTGAACAGGCGAATGCCGATGATACCTGCGCAGGTGTAATCTGCTGGATGCACACATTCAGCCCTGCAAAGATGTGGATTGCAGGATTGAACGCCTACAAGAAGCCGCTTTTGCAGCTCAACACCCAGTACAACGTGGAAATCCCGTATGCCACCATGGACATGGACTTCATGAACCTGAACCAGAGCGCACACGGCGACCGTGAGTTCGGCTTCATCACCAGCCGCATGGATTTGCCGCGCAAAGTCATCGTCGGCCACTGGGCAGATGCTGGAACACAGAAGCGCATTGCTGACTGGATGCGCGTAGCACGCGCTGTAGCAGACGGCAAGACACTCCGCTGTCTCCGCTTCGGCGACAACATGAGGGAAGTTGCGGTTACTGACGGCGACAAAGTGGAGGCAATGATAAAGTTCGGCTGGTCTGTTCCGTACTACGGAATCGGCGACCTCGTTGCCTATATGAACGATGTTTCACAGGCAGATGTCGATGCCCTGTATGACGAATACAATCAGAAATATGAAATTGTATACGACTGCGGCAACGGCTTCGAAAAAGACTTCGTCATCGGCCAGATTAAAGAGCAGGCAAAAATTGAAATTGCCCTCCGTCGCTTCCTCAAGGACAACGACGGAAGCGCCCTGTGCACAAACTTCCAGGATCTGCACGGCATGAAGCAGCTCCCGGGACTTGCAATACAGAGACTGCTCGCAGACGGCTACGGATTCGGCGCAGAAGGAGACTGGAAGACCTCTTGTCTCGTACGCACATTCAAAGTCATGACAGCGGGAGAAGTTGTAGAAGGAAAGAAGGGCAACGCCTTCATGGAAGACTACACCTACAATCTCGTTCCTGGCAAAGAAGCGAACATGGGAAGCCACATGCTTGAGGTTGACCCGGAGATTGCTGTTTCCAAGCCGAAGATTGAAGTCCACCACTTGGGAATCGGAGACCGCGAGCCGCCGGCACGCATGGTGTTCAATACGCTTGAGGGAGACGGACTCGTTGCAGCAGTCGTCGACATGGGCAACCGCTTCCGCTGCGTTATCAATGAAATCAACGTCATTCCACCGGAAGCACCGCTGCCAAAACTTCCTGTCGCACGCATGCTGTGGAAACCGTATCCAAGCCTCCAGACATCAGCAGAAGCATGGATTCTCGCAGGTGGCGGACACCACACCGCATTCAGCAACATCATCACAACGGAAATGCTCCGCGACTGGTCAGAGATGGTCGGCATTGAATGTGTCGCCATCGACAAGGACACGACAATCCCACAGTTCCGCAATGAACTGCGCTGGAACGCCGCTTACTGGAACATGAAGAAGTAAGTCGGCAAAGCGACTGAACTGGGGCTGTCTAAGAAGTTTGCTCTCTAGCGTCATTCCGAACGCTACGCCACAACCGAACGCACCTGCTACGGCACAACCGGACGCACCTGCTACGGTTGTGGGGTTCGGAATCTCACACACTATTTGTAGCGTCGATGCTGAAATAAATTCAGCACGACATGAAATGTCAAGACATGAAATGTCACTATTACTTTATAGACAGCCCCAGTTTTTTTTAGTGCGGGAGCTTTCCCCCCACCACCGGCAGGGCGGGCAGTGCTGTGCGCACGTGGCTCATGACACAACCACTACTTAGACAGCACAATAGATGCTCTTTGTGAAATTCCGC
>CADBRT010000122.1 GCA_902797055.1 uncultured Spirochaetaceae bacterium | reverse complement strand
TATGCGTTCCAAGACTGTACTTCGCTTACGTCTGTGAGAATCCCTGCCTCAGTGACGAGCATAGGGTCTTATGCGTTCGATGGCTGTCCGCTTACGTCTGCAACCTTTGAAAATCCGAATGGCTGGAAGATAGGACCCTACGGTTCCTTCTCTCCCAGCCCGGACAACCTTAACAACCCGGCAACCGCTGCGGACTGGCTGAAAAGTGATTATAGGGATCTTGATTGGACGCGCGAGTGACAGTGAGCCCGGCTGACGCCAGAGCACACAAGCCCTAGCTAAACCAAGCCCCTGTGCTGCAAATCATGAGCAGTGCAGGGGCGTTTTTGTTTATTACACGGGATATTTGGCACAGGGCTTGTGGAATTGTTGCAGACGGGGAACATGAGCCAGATTATGCTTTGCTTTTTAGGTGCAGAATAGTTAGTACTTGTGAAACAAGGGCCCTTTGCGATATACTATTACATTGTGAGCAATGCAATACATACCGTCGATGGTGACAAGATTTCGATTCAGGGTGCCAGAGAGCACAACCTTAAGAACATAAGTGTTGAGATTCCTAAGAACAAACTGGTTGTCATAAGCGGGCTTTCCGGCAGCGGTAAGTCGTCCCTTGCGTTTGACACGCTGTTTGCTGAGGGCCAGCGCAGGTACATGGAAAGCCTTTCCTCGTATGCCCGGCAGTTTTTGGGACGCATGGACAAGCCTGATGTTGACTTGATTACCGGTCTTTCCCCTGCGATATCCATTGAACAGAAGACGACTCACAAGAATCCCCGTTCTACGGTTGGAACCGTAACGGAGATCTATGACTACTACAGGCTTCTTTTTGCCAGAATCGGTGTTGCGCACTGCCCGAACTGTGGCCGCGAAATCAAGGAGCAGTCTGTCGACCAGATAATCGACACCATTTTGTCTTGGACTGCAGGCACGAAGCTCACGCTGCTTGCTCCGGTCATCAAGGGCAAAAAGGGCGAACATCAGAAAATCATTGACGATGCTAAAAAGGCCGGATTTGCGCGTGCTAGAATCGACGGGCTGATGGTGGAATTCGATGACGGCATAAAGCTCGACAAGCAGAAGAAGCACACCATTGAGATTGTCGTTGACCGCATTGTAATACGCGACGACATCCGCAAGCGTCTCGCGGACAGCGTGGAGACTGCCCTCAAAAGTTCAAACGGCATTTTAATTGTCCTGCGGCGTGTTTACAAGACCGATGAGGCGTACAAAGAGGTGACGGCAGCCTTAGACGCCAAAGGCTCTCCGTATGACCACGATGCGGATTACATCGAGCAAGAAGTCTTTTTCAGCCAGAAGAATGCGTGCCCGACCTGTGGCATTTCCATTCCTGAGCTTCAGCCCCGGCTTTTTTCGTTCAACAATCCCTTTGGCGCCTGTCCCGACTGTACGGGACTCGGTGAAAAGATGGAGTACGACGAAAGCCTTATCATGCCTGACGGAACGCTGAGTTTTAACGAAGGCGGACTTGCCTGCTACAATCCGGAAAGCGCTTGGAACCATGCGATGTTCGAAGCCATCGCGGAAGGTGGGGATTTCAGCCTCGATACACCGCTCAATAAACTGACAAAGAAGCAGCGTGATTTCCTGTGGAACGGAGATGCTGAGCGCACTATCCACTGGGTGTACAAGAAGCAGAGCGGGGAAGGGCAGAGCACCTACAACCGCCCGTGGCTCGGCATTTATGCCGATATGCGTCGCCGCTATGCGGAGGCGTGGGGCGACAATGCTCGTGCAAACCTGGAAAAGTATATGTCACACAAGCAGTGCAAGGGGTGTCACGGTAAACGCCTGCGCCCGGAGGCGCTGTGTGTTACGGTCGGCGGAAAGAACATCTGGGAACTGACCGAGTTCTCCGTATTGGATACGATTCAATTCTTTGATTCCCTGTCACTCACCGACACCGAGCAGAAGATTGCCGCCCAGATAGTCAAGGAAATCCGCTCTCGTCTGAGCTTTTTAAAGAATGTAGGGCTTGAATATCTGACGCTGGAACGCTCTGCTGCGACGCTCTCCGGCGGGGAGGCCCAACGTATCCGTCTTTCCACCCAGATAGGCAGCGCGCTTACCGGTGTCATGTACGTGCTTGACGAGCCTTCAATCGGTCTGCACCAGCGCGACAACCAGCGGCTCATCGATTCCCTCATGTCGCTGCGTGATATCGGCAATACGCTGATTGTGGTCGAACACGATGAACAGACGCTCCGCACCGCAGACTGGCTGGTTGACATCGGTCCAGGAGCTGGTGTCCACGGCGGGCAAATCATGGCATCCGGCACGCCTGAGCAGGTTATGCAGGTGCCGGAAAGCATAACAGGACGCTATCTTGCCGGTCTTATCCGCATGAAGATTCCCGAGGTCCGCAGGGAGGGCAACGGTAATGTAATTAAAGTTACCGGTGTAAAGGAGCACAATCTCAAGGGCATCGAAGTATCGATTCCGCTGGGAACATTCACCTGCATAACCGGGGTCTCCGGAAGCGGCAAGTCCACTTTGCTGAACGATGTTCTGTATCCCGCCATCAGCAACAAGATAATGCGTACAGAGTACCCGGTCGGCGCCTACAGCAAACTTTCCGGGCTTGAGCACATAGACAAGGTTATCAACATCGACCAGAGCCCTATCGGGCGCACGCCGCGCAGTAATCCGGTCACCTATATCGGGGTGTTCGACAGAATCCGTGAGCTGTTCGCCTCTCTGCCGGAAGCAAAGGCACGGGGCTATAAGTCGGGCCGTTTTTCCTTCAATGTGCGGGGTGGACGGTGCGAAAATTGCCAGGGTGCCGGTACGATTACCATAGAGATGAACTTCCTGCCGGATGTTTTCATTCAGTGTGATGTATGCCACGGCAAACGATTCAATCAGGAAACGCTTGATGTACTTTACAAAGGCAAGTCAATTTCCGATGTTTTGAATATGACCGTTGAAGAAGCCTGCGATTTCTTTGTGAGCATACCGCATATTTCCAAGAAACTGGAGACTTTGAAGAGCGTCGGTCTGGGCTATATCACGCTGGGGCAAAATGCCCTCACCCTTTCTGGTGGAGAGGCACAGCGTGTGAAGCTCGCGGCAGAGCTGTCCCGTCCTTCGACGGGTAAAACTCTGTATATTTTAGATGAGCCGACAACTGGACTTCATTTCGTTGATATAAAACTTCTGATGGAAGTAATCCAGCGTCTGGTGGACAAGGGGAATACTGTAGTTATGATAGAACACAACCTTGATGTTATCTGCCAGGCGGATTATATCATAGACCTTGGACCGAACGGCGGTTCCGGAGGAGGCACTATTGTTGCCACTGGAACCCCTGAGCAGATCTCCCAGGTGCAGGGAAGTTACACCGGAACGTTTGTCGGTGAATTGCTGCAGCGGGAGAGGTCCCGGGGTGCCGAAGCGTAGAAGCAGCCTTGTCCTTTCTGTAGTTTTAGCCTGTCTCTTTTGCTTTCTCCTTGTTCCGACTGCGGCTCAGGACTCTGAGGGGAAGAATGTCGTTGTCATCAACTATGCCCGCAAGACGGAATACGAAAAAGATTCGTCTTCGGGGGATGAGCTGATTGTTCTCACGGGGAATGTGTCATTGACCATACGTTCCGGCAAGGGAAGAACAGAGGTGACAGCCTCTACCGTGCGCTACAACCGTAGGACAAACATGCTCTACGCTCTGGGGAATGTTCATCTTCTTCATTTTGGGGAAAATGAAAAGCAGGAAGCAACGGCAAACAGTCTTTTGTTCAACACAAGCACACTGGAAGGGATTTTTGACAATTCCCGCATTGTGCAGTATGGGGCTGAAGATTCAAGCATTCCTTCACAGTCAACGCTGGTTGCGTCTTCCAAACTGATGGGGAAGAACTCATCCGGTGTTATGGCGTTTAAGCACGCAACTATTACATTCTGCGATGAAGACGATCCCCACTGGAAAATCCGCGCCACAAGGGCATGGATGCTGCCAGGCGGGGAATTCGCTTTCTTTAATGCCGCGCTGTATGTCGGACACATTCCGGTTTTGTATCTGCCGGCATTTTACTATCCTAAGGATGAACCGTTCTTCAATCCTGTTCTCGGCTTTGATCAGCGGCGGGGCTATTTCGTCCAGACTACCACCTATCTGTTCGGGCGTAAACCCCTTTCTGTGTATGAAACAGATGATGAAGACGGTTCGTTCAGTTTTGCCCACCCTTCAACACTCAAGGACCAGGTGCGGGAAGGCATCATGCTGCACAACCTCGATACTGATTACACCGGAAATACAACTGATTTCCTCAAGTTGACCGCAGATTACTACACAAATCTTGGCGGCATGGTGGGGCTTGAAGGGGCGTATGCACCGAGTAAATACATAAAATCGATGAGCGGATACATCAGGCTCGGATTTTCCAACACGGTGTTCTACCGCAATGACGAGTTCAGCCGCTATTCTTTTATGAATGAGCGCTACAAAGATGCTTCCGACCTGTTGGGGTGGGATGTCCCGTTCAGATACAGCGCAGACTTTGAAATGACTGTGTCAGATCCGTTCTCCCTGTCTATTTCGCTTCCAGTCTATACCGATCCGTACTTTGCCGTGGACTATGGGGAGCGCAAGGAGTACATGGACTGGATGGGATTCCTTACCAGTTCAAGTGAAGCGGGAGACGATGACAAGGATACCAACAAGAGCGACAGGAAGGTCTCCGAGTACAGTTGGAACATCACCGGCTCCTATTCCGCGAAACTTCCAGAAGCGGTACAGCCGTATATCTCCACGCTTTCCATCGATACGGTTTCGTCTGCCATCGTCTTCTCGTCAACAGCACGGAAAGACCCTGTTTTTCTGCAGGAACCGCTTGACTACCGCATGCACTCGCCTGAGCGGGAACGGTTTTATCCGTCTCTGGTGACACCGTTCAGATTCGGGGCGACTTTGGCAGGAACCATTTACTCATACAAGACGCCGACTGCCGAAGATGCAGCAGAAGAAGAAGCCGACGAATCTGAACATGATGACGATGAAAATGCAGGAGAGGAGGAAGAGCCGGAAATTGTTGAGAAATCGATATTCAGCAAATCTGAGCTTCCGGAACTCGATGCGTTTCAAGGGCTTTCGGCGGTGGAAGTCCCCCGTCTTTCGTATGAACTCGGCTACTCCATTGCTCCCCGGTATCTGAGGCAGTATACATATACAGCGGATTCCGTTGATGAAGACTATGATTTTGACTGGTCTTCGGTCTATTCATCGTACTATGAGTTTTCCTCTCCGGTGTCGCTGACCAGTTCTATTGCATATGGCGGTACGTTCCTATCTATGAGGAACTCCTTGACGTTTGAACCGTTCATACAGCACCACCCGGATTTGGACGGATACACATCAGAATCCAGCAAAAACTCTGTGCTGGTTTCTGATTATGAGCGCAAGAAACTCGATTTGTATGAAACGAACCGCCTCTCTTTCCGACCCTTTATGCTTGATCCTGTGTTCAAGAATACTGGAATTGACTGGGATACACGGGTGAATATTGTCAGAACGAAGTTCATCGGCGATGCAGATAACCCTGAATGGGAGTATCTGACGACGGATTTTAAGGATCACGAAAGCATTGCCCAAAACACTATCACAACACATTTGGACGCGCGGGAAAGCGAAAACCTCTCACAGACGCTGACACTCGCTTCTTCCCTTCCGCCCCGGGAAGGTGAGCACGATGTCAGCCTGAAGCTCCAGTTCCCGCATGTGCAGATGAACTTTGCGACGGGCGTGAGCCGTACCGATACAGAGGACGAGACTATCTGGAAGGACAAGCCGTTCCAGCAGGCATTGCAGGTGTCCCTGTTCGACGGTTTGGAATTCAATGAATCGTTCAACTATAATCTTGAGGAAGATCACCGGGATTCCTTGAAGTTCTCGCTCAACTACAAGGGGTTGCAGCTGGGATATACCATGCAACGCGCATACGGGTATGATTATGACTTTGAGACATACAAATGGAAGTCCAGGGACAAAATGGAATTTCTGCCGTATTCACTGACCGCAGCCTATATCTCGCCGAAAAAGACCTTCCACTACTGGAAGAACAGAATCTCTTGGGCGCCGGGGCTAGAAACCAGTGTTGTCTGGGACTGCATCCGCCCTTCTAAAAGCTATTTTATGTTCATTCCGTCCATCACGTTCAGAATCAATGAGTTCCTGGACATTACGTTCAGTTCTGAGTCCCGTAATTCCGTTATCTTCCGCTACATTCAGGATAACACCCGGTATGGCAGCGTCATCGGCGGAGAGACCAATCCTCTGACGGACCTCATCGATTCCTTTGCGTTCTGGGATTCAAGCCTGGAAGCAAGGAAACGCTCTGGCTTTAAGCTGAAAAACTTGAAAATAACGGTAGAACATGACCTGCACGACTGGAATTTCAATTCCACCTTTATCTTTGCTCCGAAACTTATTTCTGAAGGTACAGCAAAGCCGTACTACAGCTATGAGCCGTATTTCAGTTTCGCAATCACGTGGCGGCCTATGTCGGGCTTCCGGACCCAAATTGTGGATGATTATGGTGACATGCAGTTGAATCCGTGATAGAATAGAAACAAGTTCTATCTAAAAAGCCTCTAAAAACTGCGTTTTTAGGGGCGTGATGTATCAAGGGGGACAGGCTATGGATTCAAAGGATGAAGAGACAGTTGAAAACGGTCAGGAATTAGAGGCTCAGGAAACAGTTGTCGAAGCAGGGGTGGCTGAAGAAACGG
>CADBRT010000121.1 GCA_902797055.1 uncultured Spirochaetaceae bacterium | reverse complement strand
CAGAGGAGGATATGGCGGCTATGTGCAATTACAGCGACGGAGTATGGAACGACGGTATCAGAATCGGCACAGTGAATACGACCAATTCATTAATGGCTCTTTTTTCAAAACTGTATGCAGCCGGGCGTGGAGAGGAAGCACAAAGGGCAGCGAATGACCGTGAATACCTCAATAAACTGCTGGCGGAATTCGGACAGACGGAAGCAGCAAAACGTTAAGTTCGGCTCCGCCTTTCCTTTTTGCATCGGATTAAGTATCCCGAGGCTGGGGGTGTCCTTGTTTCCTTTGATGCCCCAGGATGCGGAGATAGCAGTGCAGGGCCTATTGACTCATTGGTACCCAATATTTATATCAATAGACGATGTCATAATTCCGGCAGTAAAAGCAACTCTCTTTTAGTAAAGCCTGAGCGCATGTGTGCCATCCCGTGCAGCATGCTGTACAGGATGGCTCGTGCCGTGAAACGGAGCGGCAGGAACCTGCCGGTCATCCAGTTTTACTGCTGAACCAGAACGTAACCGCCGAATATCCAGCCGTCGAAGCTCTTGCCTTCGCTGTCATCTCCGAATACGTGATACCACGGGGCTTCAATGCCGTCCAACAGCTGTGTCAAGACGGTGTGTTCAATGCTCTGCAACTGGGTGCCGTCGGAGACTTTTGCCACAACGGTTCCGTCCAGTCCGGGCAGGCTCCGTATGTTGAGCAGAGACTGGTCGTTCGTCTGTACGAGGAGCGTTTTATCTTCGGCTATTGTTCCGGCGGAAGACAGGTCCGCTGCAAAGGCGAGTTCGTCCTGTGTCTGCTGTACAAGTTCTTTGACGCGACTTGTCTTTTCCAGATGTTCCAGACTTTTGAACAACGCTTTCTGACGTGCGGGGTCTTTTTCCGCACGTGCCTGAGTCAGAATCTTGAGCGTGGAGATATCGTCTTTTTCTGAGCTCACGCGGTTTTTCCGTATCCAGCCGTGGCGGACACGGTAGGAGGCTTCGTCGTAGTAGCTCGCTTTTATCAGACTGTCATTGCCGCTTTCCTGTGCAACAGCGACCACCGTGCCGATTGGCAGGGATTTTTTACGGACATCAGCCATGTTTGAGGAGATGTAGGTCGCCGCCTGTTGCACGACGACAGCGGGCTGTTTGTCCAGAGCAACTCTGTTTGAAATCACATAGTAGTCCTTGCCCTGATACTGGACTTTTGCAAAGGCCATGGTCTGGTTGTTCTTCGCGGTTGTCCACGAAGATTCTTCTGTCAGGGCGACCGGCAGTTCCCCTTCTTCGCTGGAAAGGTAGGAGACAAGCTCTGTTCCTGCTTCAAGGTCAATCTTTGCCCACTCCATCATCCCTTCGGTCTTTTTGTTCCAGAGGGACGTGCCCTTCTGCAGGGCGACAGACGGGACTGTCTTTTGAGCAAAAACCGCTGTGTGCAAAACAAGTGCTGTCAGAACGGCACAGAATGTATATCTTTTTGTCATGGTTTATTTCTCCTTGTATGCCGTTTCGAATGCTTTTGCGTTTTCTAGCAGTTCTGCGATGACGGCAGGGTCTGCCCCTGTTGCAGCCTGTAGTTCTTCCGCTTTGTTCAAACACTGCTGCATCTGCACCAAGTAGTAGTTCTGTATGATTGATGTCTTGAACAGGTAGCCGTTTACGGTATACGTCTTGCCGTCGTTGACGTAGTGGCGGATTTTGAAGAAATGCTCACTGCCTTCACCTTCAAGCGGGTTCAAAAACACAGCGACAATCGTGTTGTTGGCAATCTCTTTTGTTCCCATGCTGGAAAGGCTTGGGCGGGTGTAGAGGAACAGCCCCTCGTCCCGCACGATTCCCGGCATGGCGTTTACCGCGACAGCGTAGTCGCGCACCCAGTAGTCGTCTCCGTCGTAGCGGACTTTGACGAAGTTCCTCTTGCCGCCGCCGTCAACAGCGACATCCTTCATCGTTGTGACGCCTTCGTCTTCGGCATTCGCGGCGTATTTGCCGTATATGAGAACCGGGACACCGACCACTGCCTGTGAGTCGGCAACCATAAGGTCCGCGCCGTCTTTGTCCTTCTGCAGGGTGTAGAACCACCCGCTTATCATAACGCCGGGGATTTCCGCTGTCTCTTTCGGGGGGACGACCGGTGTCGGAACCGCTTCAATCACTACAGTCGGCTGGTCAGCAGCCGTTTTCTTGTCCTGCTTGGCTTCGCAGCCTGTCAGCATTGCCAGAGCAGATGCCAAAAGCAGAAACAAATGTGCTTTTTTCATACAAAAACACCCTCCTGTTTTTTACCTAATAATTGTAGAGATAATAGTATAGTATTGCGGTTCGTTTAGCAAGCAAAGGCGGTATTCTGAAAATTTAAAGTTGACAAAATCAGAATATGTCCTAATACTATACAAGGAGATGAAAAATTTCTGTTTTATATTGCAGGGAGTGTCGTAATTATCTGAAAATATTTTTAGGAGGTGTGTCATGTATACCCGAAAAATGAAGAAAATCCATTTTGTGCTGCCAGCACTACTCAGTATTGCTGTATTGCTTTCTTCCTGCGCAGGAGGTGCTGGTGGTGGTTCAGAAACAGCGTCCAACGGAAGTGCCATTGGTGTTTCGCTGAGTATTACCGGCAACGGACAGTCAAGGCAGGCTCGCTCCGTCTATCCGGACGGTTCTCTTTCCGTCAGGCTTACGACGGATTCCGGCTATGACGTAACAAGCACAACTACCGTCAGCAACAGCACTGCGACACTTACGTTTACTGAGGTTCCAATTGATGACTACGCAGTGGCACGGGCAACGCTCACGGCAGGCGACGGTTCGGGAACCATCTATACGGGTACGAGCGAGCGGACTCTCGTGCAGGCGGAAGGAACGGTAATCAGCGTGGCACTCTCACAAACTTTGGCGGCTCCTGTTTTCTCCATAACCGCAGGGACTGGAGCTGTTGCCGTCTCCGGCGAGACAAATACGTTCTATGTAGAAGATACCACTTCGACCTTCACGCTTTCCATTACAAACTACAGTTCGGCACCAAGTGTGATATATCAGGGCAGTTGGGGCAGCTGTACAAGCATGGTGTCTGCAAGCGGAATAACCAAAACGTTGAACCAGTTGGGGGTCACCGACCTGTCGGATGACGGTACTCAGATTGCAATCAGGTATACTGCCGCCGCTCCCGCGTGCACTGATTCTGAAGCGGGAACTGCAACGCTCACGGTGAAACGGCTGCTGCACGAGACGAGCGAAGCTGTTGTGGGCGACGTTATCTTGACCAATGAAAAGGTTGTCGCTTATGACAAGGTTAGCTATGCCATTGCTTTGGACATGACGGCACGGGATGTCGTCGTAGATACAAACCTCGCCATGCACATAAGCACCTACGGAACGAAGACGGTACACAAAGCCAACATGACTGCTGCTATTGCAAGCGATATCACCCAGCTCAGAAGTGATTTGTCTGGTTATAGTGTGACGACTGATGAACAACTGACAACCATATACAACAACAGGAATACCATTAAAGCGGCACTCTCTGCGATAGGCACTGCGAACGGTGCCAACGAACTCTTCAGTGTTGACGTCCAAGAGTACTCGAGTAGCACTTTGGATCCGACTCGCACTGAT
>CADBRT010000120.1 GCA_902797055.1 uncultured Spirochaetaceae bacterium | reverse complement strand
TAACTAAGTTCTAAGACCTCTGGCCAAAGACTTTAGTCGGGACGACAGGATTTGAACCTGCGACCCTCTGGTCCCAAACCAGATGCGCTACCAGCTGCGCTACGTCCCGGTATGGACGATGACGGGATCGAACCGCCGACATCATGGGTGTAAACCATGCGCTCTCCCAGCTGAGCTAATCGTCCGTAACGTGATAAAAAGATACATTATTACGGCATTTGTGTCAAGAGCAAATTTTAAAACTTGCATAAATATTTTATTGTAAACGGTACCTGCACTACTGGAAACAAGTATACCAATTTACTATAATCGGTGCTGACAGCCCCTGTTTAGGGGGGATTAAATTGCAGAAACTGGAGAATAAACATCATGAACAAGATGGAACTGATTGATGCCATGTCTGATGAGACTGGGCTTACAAAGAAGGACACCGAGGCTGTTTTGAAATCTTTCATCGAGACTGTTTCAAAAGAACTCTCAAAAGGACACACAGTCCAGCTTATCGGATTCGGTACATTTGAAGTATCAAAGCGCGCCGCCCGCACTGGTCGCAATCCTAAAACCGGTGAGGAAATCAAGATTGCTGCAAGCAAGAATGCCAAGTTCAAGGCTGGAAAGGCTTTGAAAGACCGCATCAACAAGCGCTGAATTTCCTGTCATATAGTTTCGCATAGAATAAACTGCCTCGAAAGGGGCAGATTTTTTTTGCCAGAAAAGGTTTTTATGGACGAAAATGACCAGCTCTCCCGCACTCGCATGATGTTCGGAGTCGCCGGGGCTCGTCATCGCTTCGGAAGTCGACAAGTATCTGACGCAACAAGTTTTTAACAGGAAGAGTTTACTGAGATGAACCTTGATTACCGCATTTTGAATTGCGACATGTTCGAATCCTATATGGCTTTGGAAGGCTGGGAGAATTTCCCCATGCTCAAGTCCTACACCGACAATGGTGAGTTTTCCTTTTTAATGGAGGAAAGCAAGTTCATGGTGTTTGACTTCAAGCCGTCCGACGGACTGCTCAAAGCCGTCGGCATTTACAAGATGTTCGGCGACGTGCTTTGCATTGATTTATTTGAAGTGAACAAGAACTACCGGCACATAGGGGTGGGACTCGCAGCCATAGAACGCTTACTTTTGGAGACCGGTGCTAAGAAGATTTCTCTCGATGCCAAGAACAAGTATGCGGCGAAGTTCTGGGACAGCCTGGGGTTCAAAAAACTTGACGAACAGACTTTTGTCCTTTAGACTGACGGAACTATGCTGAAAGATTTGCTCGAACTGTTTTTTACTTTCTTTAAAATCGGCGCCATAACATTCGGCGGCGGTCTTGCCATGCTGCCTATCTTGGACAGGGAACTGGTGGAAAAAAAACACTGGGCGACAAACGAAGAACTGCTTGACTACTATGCCATTTCCCAGTCAACCCCGGGGGTCATTGCGGTCAATGTTTCCACGTTTATCGGGCATAAACGCAAGGGCATTGCCGGCGGCATTTTTGCAACGGCGGGTGTCGTCGCGCCTTCGCTGATCATCATTACGCTCATCGCGGAATTCCTGTCGAATTTTGAAGATATAGTGTGGGTGCAGAAAGCTCTTTTGGGCATAAACGTCGCCGTCACCGCCCTGCTTACCTATTCCGTCATAAAACTCTCCAAAAAGACCTTGGTCCGCTGGTGGAGTTTCCTCTTTTTTGCAGGCGCTTTTGTTGCAATCTATTTCTTTGATGTTCATTCCATCATCGTCGTCCTGACAGCTGCCCTTGCCGGAATTGCAATCGCCTTTTTCTCAGGCAGCTTGAAAGACGGCGAGAGTGCTCAAAAGCCTGCTCACGAGGATAAAGAATGACACTGCTACATCTCTTTTTTATTTTCTTCTATATAGGTTTGTTCGCGGTCGGGGGCGGACTCGTCGCCGCGACCTTCATGCAGCAGGCATTGGTTGACCAATACCATTTGATTACTGCCGAAAAATTCTACAGCATGCTTGCCATCAGTGAAAGCACTCCCGGCCCCATAGGAATCAACCTCGCCACCTATATTGGAACGGAACTGTACGGTCCGCTCGGCGGGATTGTCACGACATTTGGGGAAGTGCTGCCGTCTTTAATAATCATCATTATCATTGCGCGTTTCTTTTCACGCTTTCAGGACAAGCCTCTTGTAAAAGCGGCCTTCAGCGGACTGCGTCCCGCCACGAGCGGAATGGTGCTCATTGCCATGGTGCAGGTGTTTTGCATTTCCCTGCTTAACATCGACTTCTTTAAGGCAAGCAGAGATTTCCATGCGCTGTTCAACTGGCCGGCATGGGTGCTTTTTGAAGCCTGCCTTGTGATCCTGTTCACCACAAAACTTCATCCCGTCGTTATTATCGTGCTGGGGGCGGTGTTCGGCATCGTGTTTATGTAAAAGCGCTGTCTGCGGCTGCTGCCGGTATGGCTGTGTTTGGGCTTGCCAGCGAAGCGCCAGTATGACGGCCACCTGACTATAAGCTGGACGGCAGCGCAGGACCGGGAGTTTCACGTCTCTTTTTCTGTTTGAGACGGGCTGGCGGCATCCGGTTCTGCCGTCTTTGCCACTTCCTCCGCCGGTGGCGGGTTCATCTTCCACTGCCGGGGAGAGACTCCGCAGAAGTTTTTGAATGCACGTGAAAAATGCAGCTGGTTGCTGTAGCCGACGGATTTTCCGATGTCTGCAACGGAAAGCTCTGTATTGAGCAGAAGGCTCTGTGCTTTTGACATCCGGTAGCTTGTCAGAAAATCCTTTGGGGAGCTTTTCATGTTTTCCTTGAATATCTTGGACAGATAGCTTCTGCTGACCCCGCAGCGTTCCGCAATATCCTCAACACTGATGTCCATTGAGTATTTCTGCTCAATGATGTTGAGCGCCTCCCTCATGTAGAAATCCTGCAGTTTTATGCTGCGGAGAATGTCATCCCTGCGACTGGAGGCTGTCAGATAATCCATAAAAAGATACAAGTGCCCGATCAGGTTGAAGAGCGACTGGTCCTTGTTGTGCGTAATGTACCGCATTACCTCCAGCATCTGGTCTCCTGCTTTGCTGCTTTCCGGTGTAAAGATAGGACTCTCTGGAGTGAGCGTCGTCCTGCTGAGTGCCTCCTTTACTTTCAGCCCGTCGAATTCCACCCAGGAGTATTCCCACGGCATGTTATTGTCTGCAAAATAGGTGGTAATCTGGCCGGGGAAAATCAGAAAGCCATGCCCGCCGTCAATGTGGAATGTGTTTCCCGTTCCCTTCGGACCGTTCGCCATGAGTGTGCCTTTGCCTCGCACAACATAATGAAAGAGAAAGTGATTGCGCGTCGTCGGTCCGTACGAGTGTCCGCTTCGACATTTTTCCCACCCGCACTGGTACGGTTTCAAATCTATAAAATTTTCGCCGGGAAATATGTAAAAACTGTCTTCCACCATATTGTTTCTTCCTTAACGAATGGTCAAATATACCATTTTTTATCCTACATATCATTATATCACATAATGCCACAAAATGATATGAAAATAAAAGTTTTTGTCTATTTTCAATCCTAAAATCGGTGTTAAACTTATATCCAATATAACAATTTGGTATATATCGCGATAGCCAATACATGTTACATTTGGAGGAATTATGAAAAAAATAGGGTTAGTTCTTGCAGCTTCTGCTCTTGCTTTGTCGCTGGTAGCTTGCGGAGGCTCGAAAAAACCGTCTGCTTCTAGTTCAAGCGCACCAGAGGATGCGAAATCAGGAAACGGCTTTAAAACAAATCTTATAAAAGTAAATATTTGGGATAACAATCAGCGCGCAGGTTTGCAGAAGATTGCTGATGAATGGTCTGCAAAGACAGGTGTAAAGGTAAACATCGAAGTTGTTGACTGGAACAACTACTGGACGCTCCTTGAAGCTGGTGCTTCCGGCGGAGAAATGCCGGATGTGTTCTGGATGCACTCAAATACTGTTCAGATGTACATGGAAAATGACTTGCTGTTGAATCTCGACCCGTACATCGCATCCAACAATGTTGACATGAGCAAATACTATGACGGCATCAAGAATCTGTATACCCGCAAAGACGGAAAAGTTTTCGCTCTGCCGAAAGACCACGATACTATCGCTCTGCTTTACAACAAGGCAATCTTTGACAAGTACGGCGTTGAATACCCGAACGACAACTGGACATATGAAGATATGTACAAGGCTGCAAAGAAAATCACCGAAGCGTCAAAGGGCGATGTATACGGCTATGGAATTGACACATCAAATAACCAGGACGGATGGTACAATATCGTCTACGCATACGGCGGACAGGTTATAACTGACAACCACAAGGGAACGACGATTGCTTCAAAAGAGGGCAAGGCTGGTATGGAGATGGTGAGAAAGCTCCTCACTGTCAGCGCACCTCAGTCTGTCATGTCAGAAACCGGTGCTGACTCCCTCTTCCAGTCTGGCAAGCTTGCTATGACTACTCAGGGATCATGGATGATAAACTTCTTCTATACAGCTGAGAATTCAAAGGATTACGCATGGGCAATGCTTCCGTATGCTGATTTGAACAACAACGGAAAATGCGAGAGGAACGAGCGCTGGTCTACATACAACGGTCTCGGCTGGTCTGCTTCCCACAACACAAAGGATCCGAATGCTGCATGGAGCTTGATTTCTTACTTCTGTGCAGAAGCCGGACAGAGAGAGCAGGCGAAGCTCGGTGTCACCATGGCTGGTATTCCGGGTGTTTCTGCTGACTTTGCAAATGCATTCTCTGGAATGGATGTGAGCGCATTCACGAAAATCGAAGAGGAAGGAACACTCTTCTTCCGCCCATATACAAGAAATACTCCTGTTTGGGAAGATGCCTTGAAACAGCAGGGCGGATTCCTCGATGCCTGGTTGAATCCCTCTGATTCAGCCCTTATGGCAAAGGCCTGTGATAACGCTCAGGCTATCATTGAAAAGGCAATAGCGCAGGAGTAAACCTCCTTGCTCCTGCCATAGATAATGCTTCTGTAAGTTTCGGCTTTGTGCCGGAGCTTACAGATTTTTTTGTAACAGGAGAAAAAAATGCATGGAAAAAAGAAGATGTCGCCGACCGCAAGAAGTGAGGCGATCTGGGGACTTGCCTTTGTTACGCCGACTATAATAGGTCTGATAATTCTGAACTTCATCCCGGTATTCAACACTGTATATCAGTCTTTCTGCAAGACCGGTGATTTTGGCAGAGGCAATAAATTTGTAGGACTTGCGAACTATGTTGCGGTTTTAACTGCAAGTGAAACCTGGCAGTCTTTGTGGAACACCATCAAATATGCACTTATTGAAGTTCCGTTCGGCATTGCCATTGCACTCGTTCTTGCAGTGTTTTTGAATAAGAAATTAATAGGCCGTTCTTTTTTCAGGACGATATTCTTCCTCCCGATGGTTTGTGCTCCCGCCGCTGTTGCAATGGTGTGGAAATGGCTGTACAACCAGCAGTTCGGTCTTTTGAACAATATATTCGGTATTCAGACGGCGTGGATTTCAGATCCGAATATTGCCTGGATTTCTGTCGGTGTCATTGGCGTGTGGTCAATAATCGGCTACAACATGGTTCTGTTCCTTGCGGGACTGCAGGAGATTCCCCACGACTATTACGAAGCCGCAACCATCGACGGAGCCTCTGGGATAAGTCAGTTTTTCCATATTACAATTCCGCTCCTCAGCAATACCACATTCTTCATTGTGCAGACGAGGGTTATTGGAGCGTTGACCGTCTTTGACCTGATGTTCATGGTTATGGATTTGACTAACCGCGCCCTTAAAAATGTCCAGTCAACGGTATACCTTTTCTATACCTATGCGTTCAAAAATGGAAACAAGGGGTACGGTGCTGCTCTGGTCATGGTGCTTGTCGTTTTCATTATGATTATAACATTCATAATGCAGAAGTGCGAAAAGAAATTTGTAGACCGGTAGCGGGGAGCAGGGAAAATGACCTTTGAAAAACATGTAACATTCACCAATACTATTATCACGTTCATCCTGTGTATCATGGCGTTCATCATGATAGTGCCGTTCGCATGGATGATTCTGACTGCGTTGAAAACGAATCAGGAAGCAGTCTCTGTGGATCCGTTCTTTGTCTTCCCGCAGGGAACGTGGCACTGGGAGAACTTCGGTTCCGTGTGGAAGTCGTACAACTTCTTCATCCTGTATAAAAACACGCTGCTGATGATTTTCTTCCGCGTTGTCTGTGCGGGGCTGACTGCTACGTTGGCAGGCTACGCGTTTGCGCGTCTCCGTTTCCCGGGCAAAAACATCCTGTTCTCCTTGGTTCTTGTCCAGATGATGATTCCAGCTCAGATTTTCATCATCCCGCAGTATCTGATGGTTTCAAAACTCAAGTGGCTCAACACGACGCAGGGACTGGTGTTCCCCGGCATGGTGTCAGCATTCGGCACCTATCTGCTCAAAACTGCATTTGAAGGCTTGCCGAAAGAACTGGAAGAAGCTGCAAACATCGACGGATGCAACATCGGACAGCGCTTCCTGTTTATCATGATGCCGCTTACAAAGTCTGCAATGGTGTCTCTTGGAATCTTTACAGCTTTGTTCGCCTTCAAAGACTTGATGTGGCCGATGATTGTCTGTACCAACTCCCTTACCACAACGCTTTCTGCAGGCCTCGCAAAGATGCAGGGACAGTACGGAAGTCAATATCCGACAATGATGGCAGCCGCTGTTATTGCGGTTGTTCCGATGATTATTATCTATCTGATTTTCCAGAAGCACTTTGTGGAAGGAATCGCAACATCAGGCGGAAAACTCTAAGTTTTATAGGATTTTTAGGATATGAATAAAACAGATACAATCGGTATTTTTGAACGGGACAAGGTCTTTACCATTCAGACCAAGCGTTCCACCTACCAGATGAAAGTTGACAGCTATGGCTTCCTCTTGCATCTATATTATGGAAAGAAAATAGCAGACAGTAGTGTGGACTATGCATTGCTGTACGTCGACCGTGGATTTTCTCCGAACGTCTATGATGCCGAGGAAAAGAGGGGCTATTCTCTTGATACGCTTCCTCTTGAATTTCCTGTACGGGGTAATGGTGATTTCAGAAGCCCTGTGTTTGATGTTCGCTATGAAGATACTTCTTGGGGACTTGACCTTCGCTATAAAAGCCACCGCATTACAAGCGGAAAGTATTCGCTCAGCGGGCTGCCTGCTGTCTATTCAGAGAATGCTGAAGCTGACAAAGCACAGACACTTGAGATTGTTCTTGAAGATGACGTCGCTCAGCTGCAGGTAACGCTTTTGTATGCAGTACTGCCGGAACTGGACATAATCACGCGGAGTGCTGTCGTAAAAAATATTGGAAGCAGGACTTTCACGGTAAAAAAACTTCAGTCAGCATGTCTTGACTTTGTTACCGGTGACTATGATTTCATAAAATTCTACGGCCGCCACGCTATGGAGCGCAACATGGAGCGTACTCCGGTAGGTCATTGTGCGCAAGTAATTGGCAGCCGCAGGGGAACTTCCAGCCATCAGTACAATCCGCTCATGGTTGTGTGCAGCCATGATGCTACGGAGGAAACCGGCAGTGCGTGGGGTCTTTCTTTTGTGTACTCAGGCGGTTTCAAAGGCGAAGTTGAAAAGGATCAGATAAACGCAACCCGCGTTCAGCTTGGTCTTGAAGATGAAATGCTTAGCTATCCTGTGCCGGCAGGGGAGTGCCTGTCTGCTCCTGAAGTCATACTGACGTATTCTTCACAGGGAATCGGACAGGTTTCCCGCAACTTCCACAAATGTATCCAGAAGCATATCTGCCGCGGAAAGTTCCGCGACCAGATCCGGCCTGTCCTCATAAACAGCTGGGAAGCAAATTACTTCGACATTTCAAAAGACTCCATCTTGACGCTTGCAAGACAGGCGAAAGAACTTGGAATAGAGATGCTTGTCATGGATGACGGCTGGTTCGGCAAGCGTGACAACGATTTTTCCGGACTCGGCGACTGGAGTACGAACGAAAACAAAATCGGCTGCAGCATGAAACAGCTTGTGCAGGATGTAAACGACTGCGGCTTGAAGTTCGGTCTGTGGTTTGAACCGGAAATGGTGAGCGAAGACTCCGACTTGTACCGTGCACATCCCGACTGGGCGCTGAACTTCAAGGGACGCAAGCCTGTCCTCGGCAGGCATCAGCTCGTGCTGGACTATTCCCGCCCGGAAGTGGTGGACGCTGTCTTTGCACAGATGTGTGCTGTTTTGGACAATGCCCACATTGAATACGTCAAATGGGACTTCAACCGCAGCATAAACGATGTGTACACGTATGCAGAAGGCTGTGCAGACCAGGGCAGGGTGCTGTACGACTTTGTGAAGGGAACGTATTGCCTTGCGGAAAAACTGATTCAGCGCTATCCGGAGCTGCTCATTGAAGGATGCTCCGGCGGCGGCGGACGCTTTGATGCCGGCATGCTTTACTATACTCCGCAGATTTGGTGCTCTGACAACACCGATGCTGTTGACAGAACATTGATACAATATGGCACATCGTTCGGCTACCCATCAAGCGCTGTCGGTTCCCATGTTTCAATCGTCCCGAACCATCAGACGGGACGCGTCTGTCCAATGAAGACGAGGGGAGTCGTGGCTATGGCGGGAACTTTTGGCTACGAGTTGAATTTGGGCAAGATAACGGAGCAGGAAAAAGAAGAAATACGGAATCAGGTGAAGGACTACAAGAAGTATGTGGCTCTGATTCACGACGGTGACTACTATCGTCTGACGAATCCTTTTGAGGAAGAGACTGCTTCTTGGGCGTTCGTCTCACCGGACAAGGGCGAAGCATTGGTCTGTTCCGTTCTGCTTGAAATCCACGGCAATATGACGAACCTCTATGTTCCTGTCCGCGGCTTGGAAAGCGGCTGTCTGTACCGCGATGAAAAGACTGGCACTGTGTATCCGGCGGATTCCCTTGAGCAAATAGGGCTTCCGGTAACGGAGAGACTGGGACAATATGAGGCATACAGTTGGCATCTGATAAAGATGTAATGTCGCAGTTCTGAATTTCCACCGAAAGTGTTTCCTGCCGGTATCATTCTTGCCGGCAGGATTTTTTTTACTTTCAGCACTGCAAATCTCCCCGTTGGCAAAAATGGGCACCTTTGAAGGGTGAGATGACAGCCTCCGTGGCGGGTGGATGGCGAGTCACGTGGCGGTGAGATGGCACATCACGTAGCGGGCGGATGGCACATCATGTGGCGGTAGATGGCGAGTCACGTGGCGGTGAGATGGCACATCACGTAGCGGGCGGATGGCACATCATGTAGCGGGCGGATGGCACATCATGTGGCGGTGAGATGGGCACCGACTGACGTCGGTGCTGGAGAAAGGCTACATCACACCGGAGTGGTAATTTTGAACAGTCTGGCTGTCTTTGCTTTTAGTTGTACGTTCAAAATCTGTTTATCTTCATGCCAATCAAAGGTTGTTTTCTTATTGCTTGGGTAAATACAAGAAATGTTCACTTTATCTTTTGTTCCGCAGGTGTATATGCCGAGCGGTATGCTGAATGTTTCGTCTTCTTTTGTACACCATACTGCGAGATATATGGTATTTCCATATTGTATTCCGCTGCTGATAAGATTGTCCTGCATGGTTGCAAGTCCTGTCGGCCATATGGGAAGACCTTTTGAGGTTTCTTTGCTTATGAGTCTGAATACATCTATGCCTTCCTTTACCAGTGCGAATCGTTCCGGTGATAGTTGTGCCAGATGTCCGCTTTGGTGTATTCTAAAGAGGAGGGCGTTCACCATATTGAAAATGACTTCCTCTTCATCGCCGTCTTTAAGGGGGTATGACCAAATTGCTGCCTGTTCTGGTGTTGCCCCGGTAGCACAGTTTGCAGCGATTGCTGCCATCTTTATGTAGTCTTCCTGATCTGTTACCGACTGAATGGCACAACGTGAAAGCAGTGAATATTCCATTCTCATGCCTCCTGACGAACAGTTTTCAAACACAAGATCAGGATAGCGTTCCAGAATGCTGTCCAGCCATTCAAGGTAGGCTCTTTTGTGCTCCAGCATGCCAGATCCGGTACTGTCAGCATTCACGTCTGTTCCTGCTCCTGGGTCGATGTTATAGTCCATCTTTATATAGCCTGCTCCGTAATCTTCTACAAGGCGTTTGACAACTTCATCGGCATGGGCTCGGACTTTCGGATTTCTGTAATCCAGTTGAAAACGGTTTTCATCAATGATGACTTTACCGTGCCGCTGGAAGAAACAGTCTTTATCCCATTGTGTTGCAAGGGGACATTTTATCCCTATCACTTCAAGTTCCAGCCACAGTCCCGGTATCATACCTTTTGCCTTTATATAGTCAAGTACTTCCTTTATGCCTCTCGGAAAGCGCTTCTTGGCGGGCAGCCATTCCCCGACACCGTCCCACCACGGACCATCGTCATACCAACCGCAGTCTACACAGAAATATTTGCAGCCTGCTCGTGCAGCTGCATCAATGAGCGGTTTTAGTTTCTCTGTTGTCGGGTCTCCCATAAGGCAGTTCATGTAATCATTGAATATCACAGAGGGTGTTTCATTGTCCTTGTTTGGTCTTCGTATGACCCGCCGGTATTTTGTCAGTTCCTGTATTGCTTTTTCAAAATCACCGTCGACGGCTGTGACTGCACAGGGAACAGTCGCAAATTTGTCTCCCTTTTTTAACACCTTGGTGAAATTTCCTTTGACTGCAGAGGGACCTGAAAGCTGCAAGTACAGATGGTTTTCTTTGTCCCCTATCTCCCAGTTCCATGAACCGCTTGTTTCAATCTGCCATGCATACGTCGTTCTGTTTTTTCTGCTGGTAATAGCTCCCATTGGCAGGTAGTTGCATGAAGACCACGTCCCTGTTTCTCCTATGGAGACACTGTTTGTTGTCGTATGATTTACCGGTGTGTATCCTGCACTGTAAAGCGTGCAGTGTTTCCACTGAGCTTCTCCGAACCATGCCGAGTGAGGAATCCATAGTTCAGAGTCATTGCCTCTGTCTTTTTTTTCTTCACTTTCAATCCCTGTAAGCGTAAAAGAAGAAACATATTCTAAAACATGTTCACTGGTACCTATGTTTTCCAGTTCTGTCCAACATCTTACAGCGGCTATTCCGTCATAAAACTGTATAAAACTTTTAGCTTGAAGTCCATCGTATTCCTGTGTTATCTGCAGGATTCTCCCGTATTTATTCCTTGTGTCACTGTGGCTTTTATACTTCATAGAGAAGCCCGGTTCACATCCTTTATACGAAGTGCCGTGATGACATCGTGTTGTCATACCTGCTTCCTGTATTTCTAAAAGCCTGTACCACTGGGCTTCTTTTTCTGAAGGAGGAAGTTTTCCCTTATTCATTTCAGGGGACAAATCCATAAACCGAACATCACCGTCATCAGTGATCTGTATCAGAAAATGCAGTTTGTTTTCGTTTATATCTAAGTTTTTCATCAACCTTTTTACAGCTCCTACTGTCAAACCCTTTATAAAATATTTTTGCAAAGAGATAAAGAGTGTGGCTATTGGTATTACCGAATATAAGGGCATTCTAATAAGGCAAACATATGAAAAGCAAACTCGCAAAGAACATTGAAGTGGCACGGCTAAAGGAGCAGTGCGATGCCGCCTGCAAACGGCTG
>CADBRT010000119.1 GCA_902797055.1 uncultured Spirochaetaceae bacterium | reverse complement strand
TCCTACGCTTGATGTCGGACTCAGGCTTTCAGCAAATGGGTTGATAAATGCTGAGAAGAAACGTGCTGTAATCTATTTGACTTCGGGAACTGTTTCTCAGAATGCATTCAATAAGTATTCTCTTTCCGATTTGACTTCTTATTACAATAATAATGCTATTTCATTTAATACCGTCATGATGAAGAATACGGCTCCTGCAAATGAGATTGTGTATATCAACGAAAATACGAGCGGGGAATCATATTATGTGTACCGTCCAGAAGGTCTGTCCGATGTCATACGCGATATTATCTCTATTCCTTCCGGTGTCTATAAGTTGTCATATACGTCTGCTCTTGGAACAGAGTATGGATACCGCTATCTTCCTGTAGAACTGGAGACTTATCTGCTTAATCGCTCCGGACGCGATGAAACAGGTTATTTTGCCCCCCTCCAGTAAGTGCATCCTATCTCAGTAAGCGGGCTTTGCTTACTGAGATTTCAGGATGTTTTTCCTGTAATTTGCAAATCGCTTCTTCTAATTTGTTTTTTTTTGCGGAGTTTTCAAAGTCGAAAAGTCCATGCTGTTCAGGGCTTGTTTTGCTTTGTGTATTTTCACAGGAAACTCCTAAAAGACGTATACCCCGTCCTTGAATATATTTTTTTGAGAATAATCGTTGACACCGGTGGAACATTTCATCTGCATTTGCAATGGGAAAGTCGCTCGTTTCCTGTACGGAAACTGTTGTAAAATCTTCGTATCGTATTTTTAACGCCAACGTATTTGACCTGACATTTTCATGGTGCATTCTGTAGGATACATGTAGGGAAAGCTCCATGAGTGCAGTATCGATTGCATATCTGTCAGTCAAATCAAAATCGTATGTCTGTTCTGCACTGATCGAATGATTTTTTGCTTCTGTTCCGAATTTCAGTTCTTTGTTGCCTCTGACTGCTTCATATAAAAAGGTTCCTGTGTTGTTCCCAAAGAGATTTTGCAGCAGCGGCAGGGATTTCAAGTAGATATCTTTCGTTGAAAAGAAACCAGAGCCTTCAAGTTTTTTCTGAGTTTTAGAACCTATTCCCCATAGTTTGTTCAGCGGTAAAGAAAGCATGAAGTTTGTTTCTGAGCCGTCGGGAACGATTGTCAGACCGTCCGGTTTTTGTAGTCCCGACGCTATCTTTGCAACATACATAGAGCTTGATATGCCGATGCTGACGGTAAGCCCTGTTTCCTGTTTTACCTTTTCTTTTATCTTCCTTGCCACATCAGGCGAAGCGCCGAAAAGACGTTCCGTTCCGGTCATATCCAAAAAGGCTTCATCGATGGACATTTGAATGATCGTCGGTGAAAACTCTTGAAAAATAGTCATGATTTGACGGGAGACTTCTTCATACCGTTTGTACCGTCCGCGGAGGAAGATTGCATGAGGGCAGAGGCTTACCGCGGTTGCAAGGGGCATAGCGGAATGCACGCCGTAGGCTCTGGCTTCGTAGGACGCTGTTGATACCACAGCCCTTCTGTCACCAGGCAGCCCCCCGACAATAACCGGTTTGCCGCGGTACGACGGATTATCGTGTTGTTCGACAGAAGCAAAGAAAGCGTCCAAATCCACATGAAAGAAAACTGGACTCATGGTGTTACCTCTGACTGCAGAATACAGGTTTCGATGTATTTTGTTCCTTTTTCGGTTTCCACATAGGAGGTAATTGTTATTGTACTTTTAGATTCTCCAGAACAATGATAGGAAATATTTACATCTGATGCCGGAAAATCAGGTATGAGGATGTACGCCTGTTTTGAAGAAGCGAGCGTATAATCGTAGTCACATTCATAGACCGGTACATCGTCTTTTGACTCAATGCTTACCGTATAGCGCAATACTTTTGCAGCATCGGAATGCAGGCATATGTGATGTATTTTATAGTCTAAGAAACTGTCTGCTGTCAGCGTCGGTTTGACAAAGGCTGGCCCATCGTTGTTTATAAAATCTGATTCGGAATGCTCAATGTGCCGTGGTTGAGGCAAGAGCTTGAAATCGTATCCGGTCTTGACCAAAAAAGTGAACAGAGAAAAGTAGATTGCAGCAAATATGGATACAATAATGAGAATGACAAGCATTCCTTTGAGAGTTTTTTTGATAATGGAAGAAGTCTGATGCTTCGATTTATTCTCCGCCATCAAAAGAAAGAGCCTTTGATATTCCATTTGGAACGGGAATATTATCAGTGCAATCAGAAGGTTTCCTCCTAAAGAAGGTGATCCGAATCTCCACAGTGCCTGAGGGTTTGAGGAGATGAGTATATTGGATGCAGCCGGTATATACGGAACCATCATGATCAGCAGCGTCAGCACTATCTGTAAAGGTCTGTGGAAAGGCTGCATTATGAAGCAGACTAAGTATTCAAAGGCAAATACAAAGAGAAATGACAGGTCTACGGTACAGAATATGAATACATTTGCAGCTGCAATTATCAGCATGGCAAAACCGCTTGCTGCGAAAGAAATTTTTGTGTGTAGTTCTGTTTGGATTCTGAACAGAATGAGCGATATGGTGAACATGACAACGAGTTTTATTCCTAAAAGAATAACCGGGTTGTCTGTAGCTTTACCTATGATTTTTTGAGATAAAAAAAGCATTGCCGTCGTAAATGCTATCAGAAGGGGAAACAGATACCACGTTCTCGAAAAGTCTCTGATTGCAGCAATATGCCTTATATCATTTGATACGGAAAAGAAGCTTACAACGAAAAGTACGAAAACCGTTATGAGCAGATAGCACAGAAAGAAAATGACTTCATCAATCCAAAATTCCCCGCCGATAGGAAATAAATCAATGTGTGCATAATGTCTGTCCCATACCGAAGTGTCGTGGGTTGAAAGAATGTCCAGTGTTGAAACCAGCATATTGTATGTTTCAGCGGTGTTGTGTACCGAAACACCTATTGCGGGAATTGATTCTCCCAAAAAAGAAGATACTCTTTCATTTTCACCTATGAAACGCAATCTATACAGAAAGTTTGCAGAGTTTGGAACGAGCATCACGATGTCTGTCTTTTTTGATGCATTTTTGACAGCTTTTACAAGATAGAGAGGTGCGATGTCCCCGCCTCCTCCTGGGATTATTCTTGAAATTTTTGAATCACTGTTCTCTTTTGTAACGACGATGGCGCAGGTGTTGTCTGCTGTCCCCAGTGACTGTGTGAAGACTCTTGTTCCTGTAGGGTGAAGCGCTCGCTCTCCCCGTATACGTGGAAATATATTGATGTCATCATTTGCCATAAGCACGACCGAAACATCAAACGAGAAGGGGGCTGAACGGAGCTTGTTTAAGAAATCAAGAAAAAGTTCTTTTTGCTCCCATGCAAATTGCTGCGTAATGGATAGTATAACAGAGTCGACATTTCCCACTTTTGATGATTCCCTGATTGCTTTTTGTGGTAAGGAAATGATAATGTTCCTAGGAAAGACAAAAGCTTCGCTCTGGCACAACGCTTGGGTCTCTATGCTGAAACCTTCTTTGATTAAAACTGTCTCGATGGAATTGCAGAGGTCGACACCTTGGGAGTGGATGAAAGTCTTCGAAAAAAGTAGTCTGATGAACGCGCAGAGAAAAAGTGATAGTTTAAAATATCTTTGCATTTTTCCTTGTATAGGAGTATAATAATTTATTATTGTTTACATTGCAAGAGACTTGCTGTATAATAATTACGAGAGTATCCATTCAGGCTTAGGAGAATATTTATAAAAATGAGTGCAGCAGAAAAGAAATTTATGTTGGACTTGCCATTAAAAATAGTTTTAACAGAAGAAGGTGCGTCCCATTTTATCAGCCGAAAGCAAAAATTGCTGCGCTTTAAGCTTGCCGATAATGTCGAAGAATATGGTATAGGACTCAATCATTTCTCTCCTATGTCCATCCAGAATATGATTCTGATCGGCTATATCTCAAAAATTGAAATTTCAATGGCGGAGTTTTCTTCACACCGCCCGGATCTCATGGATTTGTCAAAAGTCATTGTTTTCTCTATTTTGTATAAACAGTTTGACCATGAGATTTTTGATAAGTTGATACAGGCTGATTGCGTCAGAAAACACAACCGCATGAACCCGAGCCAGTTGCTGGATGAACGTACAAAAATACCGGACAAACAGTTGAGAAATCAGCTTGCGATGAAAGACAATGTCATTCAGCAGAGTCGCCAGATGATACTCGATTCAATTTGGAAGAATATCATGGCGAACAAAGAATACAGCCCAGAAGAGAAAAACGTCTATCTCCTTATGACTGAGAAATTCCTCAACAGACTCAGTCTCATGAATTGGTTTATCATCACCAAATTTTACAAAGTGGACGGATTTGATGAAATTATCTCTATGATACGTGAAAGCTTGAATGAGTATATGGAAAAATCAAAGATACCTGATTATATATCCACTATGCTTATGGAGCTTGCGCTTAACTGTGAGAATACAAATATCCGTAAAGAGGCAAAACAGCTCTACAAGGGTATTGATAATTCAGAAGCACTCATCTATGATCCTGAAATCCGTTCAAAGATAATTTCCGAATTGATCAACAAGAAAGAGGTTGTATTCCTGTCATGGAAGATTGGTGGCGGTTCTTCCGCAATCGGAAAACAGGGAAGCCTGACAATCACCCTGTATAACAAGGATGATGAATTTCAGGAAGTGAAAGATAATATCGAAAGCAAAATGTCTGCTAACTTGAATAAAAAGACCCTTATCGATTTCTACAAGCAAATGCCGGAAGGCGGCGAAAGTAATGATTTGGGGTTGTATTATCTTTCTTATCTTGATGATGCCTGCAAAAAGGTCGGCGTAAAATTTGAATCCATAGTGAATCAGTTTTCAGCAAGCGATTTGACCGTTATTAATTTGAAATTCAATTTTTAATGAGTGACGGAATGCACCCTTTACCTGCAATACTTTTTCTTTGTCTCTGTTCTCTGCTCTTGATGTCTTGTTCTGGAGGAGGAACGCAGGTTGTCGGGGTGACACCCTTTATCGTACATAACAGTTCCTCAGACCCTGAAAAGATGTATGTCTTTACAGAGTTTGACGGCTCTGTCAAAGCAAAGTCCATTCAAATTCAACATAAAAATACATCCTTAACGTGGAAAACCGATATTGTTTTTCCTTGCTCCGAAAAAACAGTTTACTGCGTCTTTCGGGCTGCGCAGGAAATGCCTATTCCCATTGGTGACTATACTATAACTGTTACTGATGAAGGCGGAGACTTGTTGGATTTTCCATTTTCCGTAAAATCTTCTGATGAGTCGAATGATTTCGTCGCCGTGTATACGGATAACGGGGAGCTGTCCTACTACGGACAGAAGTCTGATTCATGGGAATCCAAGGGTGTGAGTTTCAGGGATTGTTCGGTCACTGGTAATTATCTGCGAATTTCGCATGAAAATAGAATACAATAAAACACTACAACAGAAAGAGAGGAGTAAACGTGTCTGACATTACAGAGAGTGAAGGACAGAACACTGAAAGTCTGTCGCAAGGAGGTTCGTCGTCAGATGATCCTGTCCCCTTTAGTACCGAGAGGACTGATGAAGGTTTCTTCCGCAGGACAATCAAAACCTATGTGATTCGTGCCGGGCGGATGACTGACAATGAGCGCCGGAGCTATGAGGAATTGAATCAAGTATGGTGTATTCCTTTTGAACACCGGACACTCAATTTTGCCGAGATTTTTGGCAATACAAATCCGATTACGATGGAAATTGGATTCGGTATGGGGCAGGCGACTGCACAGATTGCCGCAGCAAATCCTGACATGAATTATCTGGGAAGTGAAGTTCATGTTCCCGGAATCGGCAGATTGCTTTATGAAATTAAAACCCGCCAGTTAAAGAATCTGTTTATCATTGAACATGATGCTGTTGAGATTTTAGAGACTATGATACCGGACAACTCAATCAGCGCGTTCCATGTATTTTTCCCCGATCCATGGCCCAAGAAAAAACATCACAAACGAAGATTGATGCAGCGGCCGCACACTGATTTGCTTGCACAGAAACTCGCACCGGGGGGATATATCTATTTTGCAACGGACTGGGATGAATATGCTGAAGTTGCTTTGGAAGAGCTTTCTCATACACCTGGGCTGCACAATCGCTATGAATCATACGCACCTCATCAAGAATGGCGCCCGCGCACGAAATTTGAGCAAAAAGGAATTGACGCAGGGCGTGAAATTCATGAACTGTATTTTATAAGAGATGAAGAAGCATGATGGATTTGTTTGAGGCTGCGGAACAAGCAGATGCTGAAAGAATAAAAGAACTTGAGTCTTTAATCACCCGTTACCAAAAATCCTATTACAATGGCGAGGGGGAGATAAGCGACAGTGAGTTCGATGCCTTGTGGGATGAACTGAAAAAGCTTGATCCTGCAAATCCTATCCTTCACAAAGTCGGCGCTGACAGCGGTAATTTTGAAAAGGCTCCGCATGTCATGCCTATGGGCAGTCAGGAAAAAGCTGCGAACCCCGAACAGTTTTTGGCATGGGCGCAAAAACATTCCTATGCTGAATACCTTGTGGAATACAAACTCGATGGGGCAAGTCTTGAACTGCAATACCGGAGTGGAAAACTCGTTCGTGCTGTTACCCGCGGTGACGGCTCAATCGGCGATGTCATCACTGCAAATGCCGTAAAAATGGCGGGCGTTAGGCAGGATTTGTATACAGAAGAAGGCCTCCCTGTTGACTTTACCGGCGGTATCCGTGGTGAAGTCATCATGCTTCATAAAGTGCACCGCACGCTGTTTTCTGACAAGGCCAACTGCCGCAACGCAGCAAACGGGCTGATGAAACGGAAAGACGGGGAGGGCAGTGAAAATCTGACCCTCATCACCTATGATGCCTGGGCAACCTCCGGTGAACAGCCGTTTACTGACGAAGAACAGAAAATCGAGTGGCTGAAAAAATGCAACTTTAACACTGTTCCGCTTCATATCTGCAAGACTCCGCAGGATGTCATTTCCTATCGTGCAGAAGTCATGGACATGCGGAAGAGTCTGGACTATGATATCGACGGCCTTGTTGTAAAAGAAAGGCACATTGACCATGAAGATGCCAGCAGGGACAGACCTGACAGGCAGATCGCGTTTAAATTTACGCTTGAAGAAGCGGTTTCCGTCGTTCGCGCAGTGGAGTGGAACGAAGCGGGGGCAACCTATACACCAGTCGCTCTGTTTGACCCCGTAGAGCTGAACGGCACAACCGTACAGCGGGCAAGCCTTGTGAATCCGAATACAATCAGAGCACTGGGCCTAAAAATCGGCAGCAGGGTTGTCGTTGTAAAACGGGGAGAAATCATTCCGAAGATTGAAAGCGTTGTATCAGAGGACTCTTCTGTGAACGGCCGGTCTGATTTAAAAGAGCTTGAGCAGCCTGCAACCTGTTCAAGCTGTGGTGCAGCACTCATCGACGAGGGAACCCGTCTGTACTGTCCGAATGAAAAATGCCCCAAAAGGATTCTCCACCAGCTTTTGAAATGGATAAACGTTGTTGATATCCGGGATTTGGGGGACACGCTCATCCGCTCACTTTTCAAAGACGGTGTCGTATGCTCCATAACGGATATCTATTCCCTCAACGAAAAAACGTTGGCTCCGTATTTTCTGAACGAGGAGAGCTTGCAGTCAGACAAGCAGTCCTTGGGTGCTAAAAAAGTTGCGCTTTCCATTCAGGGGCATAAAACGGTGTCTCTTTCCCGCTTTATCGCAGGATTTGACATCGAAAATATTGGAGAAACCGTTGTCGAAAAACTTGTGGCGGCAGGCTATGATACGCTGGATAAAATACTTGCGGCAAGTGAAGCTGAGATAGCAAGTGTGTACGGCTTTGCAGATATTATGGCAAAGACGTTGAAAAAAGGTCTCGAAGAGAACAAAGAAGAAATGCTGTCTCTGATATCAAGCGGAACAATCATTGTGCAGCAGGGAGCTTCCAGCGGATCATTGGCGGGCAAATCATTCTGCTTTACCGGAGAATTGACTTCTATGAAGCGCGCTGACGCCCAGAACCTCGTAAAAGAACGCGGGGGAACGGTAAAATCATCGGTTGTAAAAGGACTCAGCTATCTCGTTACAAACGATACGACGAGCGGTTCCGCCAAAAATAAAAAAGCAGCAGAACTGGGAATACCTGTCATAAACGAACAGGAGTTCAAAGCCCTGCTGCAATAGCGCTGCTGTTGCAAATCAGTTTGTAGCGGCAAACGTAAAGTCGTGTACAAAGAAGTCCGGGTTTACGGCAGACATGTTGAGCCGCATCTCCCAGTGGAGGTGGGGACCTGTCGCAAGCCCTGTTGCTCCGCTCAGACCAATCAAGTCCCCCATCTTTACCATATCCCCTTCTTTGACTTTAAGGGCACTCATGTGGTAGTACAGGCTGTAGAGACCGGGCAGGTGTTCTACGACGACGCTCCAGCCGGTCGATATCCTGTTTTCTGCCATAACCACGCGGCCGCCGGCACATGTTCTTACTTCAGAACCTTCAGGAATGCCGTAATCAGTACCATAGTGCAGGCTGGTGGAAGACTTTCCGTTCGTATATGAATATACCCGTCTGTCAGCGAAATATGATGTACGCCTTGTAGCTGTCGTCGGAGCGGTAAACGCTGTCGTCTGATACACATGGTCGGAGTTAATAGTGCCCAGGATTCCGTTCAACTTGTCTATCTGTGCCATGCGCCTTGGGCTGGTGTCTGTTTTTATGCTGGTGTTTCTGGAGTCAAGCGGTATTGTCTCGCTGTTGAATTTCTTGTAATTCAAGCCGAACGGAAGCATAAAATCATACGTTCTGCTGGTGGAAAGCGTGTATGTCACTTTTAAGGAGTAGTCATTGTCGCTATTCCACCATGATGACAACGGAATACCAGCAAGCAGAATTTCACAGTTCTTCGAGCTGTCCGACTCAATTGCATAGAAATCCGCTTTGTCCAGCCGCTTTTCACCCAAAAACAATTCGAGCCTGGCAGAGCATTCTGTAAGCTTGAGCTTCATGTTTTTGTTCTGTTTGCCCGTCTGTGATATCGCCATTCTGACGAAAACCGCGTCTCCAGGATATGCCTGGTCATTGTATTTAACCGTGATGGTGTAATCGTCCCCGTTAAATACAGCGTCGCGGGCAAACGCTCCCGAAACAGCCAGCAGGAACATGCCTGCCAGCATAAGAATCATTTTCCTCATGTTGTGTGCCTCCTTAAGCAATTGTCTTTCTTAAATCCACCAGTATCAACTGGGGCATTTCAATTCCGTTGTAGGTATTTCTTTGAACATGGTACAGAATGTCAACTCTGTCGCCAATCTCAAAGTCTCGGTGCCAGCGGTCCTTTGCCCCCCAGAACAGAGCAGGCCATTTGTATTGACCTGCGGCAAACGTGATTTTGAGGTTCACCTTTTCTGTCCTGCCGATGAGACGTGCGTCAACGACTTCCAGATTTTTTGACATGAACGTCAGTTCCTCGTTCTCATTTCCGAACGGTTCAAAAAGGTCGCAGACTTTCAGGAGTTCCGGTGTCAGATACTTTTCCGGTATCTCTGCATCGATATCATATATATCGGAGTGGGACTCCTCCAATACTATCGTTTCGGACAATGCGGAAAGTTTGCTTTCAAATGTTTCCAGTTTGTTCCGCTCAAAACTGAAACCGCCCGCAAACGTGTGTCCTCCGTGTGCAGTAAAGATGTCGCCCATGCTGTTGAGGAGAGCGGAAACATCGACATTCCTCGCGCTCCGTATGGAACCTACCGCCATATTGCCTACGAATGTTACCGCCAGTGCAGGAACATCGTATGCGTTTGCAAGCCGCCCCGCAAGAAGCCCGGTAATTCCTCTGTTTATCCGTTCATCAATAACAACGCAAAGCTTATTGTGATACAAGGGAACCGACGCTTTTGCCTGAATCGCCGCATACTGGAACGCGTCAACCGTTAGCTGCTTGCGCTCCGCATTGCATTCTTTAATCTTCTGCGCCGCCGCTTCCCGTTCGCTCACATCAGGTTTCAAAAACAAATCAACCGCAAGCTCCGGGTGGCCGGTGCGTCCCGCCGCATTCAGATTGGAAACCAATGTCCAGCCAATATCGATTGAATTGATGCGTTTTCCCAGTAAATCCAAGCCTGCCATCAGCTCCAGAAGACCAGGACGTGCTCTGTTGGCATTGATTGAAGCCATAGCTTGCTTTACAAAAATGCGGTTCTCATCCTTCATCGGCATAATATCCGCAAGCGCCGCCAGTCCCACCAGCTGCAAATCCTGTTCTTCTTGCCTTGCAAGATTCGGCAGTGTTTTTTTGAGCATGATATGGACATACGTCACGTAGAGATTGTAGAAGCTTCCTGTTTCCGTTGGTTCATGGCCGCCGTAGCGTGCTATTTTCGACATGTTTTTTATGTGGGAGAGGGGAAGCGCAGCAAACGACGGAAGCTGTTTTGACAGAATTGGGCGCAGGTCGATGAGGTTGAAATCCGCACTGGTGCCGAAACATTGATTCAGCATGCCTCTAATGTAGTTTTCATCCCATATCAGTATAATCTGACCTTCAAGATACGCCGGCAGACGGGTCTGTTCAAACGGTTTTCCCGAAAGCGGTATCGGTTCCCGAAGCCTGCTCTGAGGAACGAGATTCCTGAGCTTTATGCATTCGACGGTAAAACCGTCCGCTGTACGGACAACATTCAACAGCGACACATCCTGCTTGTACCATCTGGTTCGGGAAAACCGCAGTGCGCTCACCAGCTTAAAAGCCACCGCACAACCCGATATCTCCCTGAATGGATAGCCTGAGTCGGCGCATTTCGGGTTCAGTATGATTGACGGCGACGGCAGTTCCTCCTGTGGTTCATGGTGGTCTGTGATTATAACGTCGATACCGAGTTCTGCCGCATGTGCGACTTCTGCAATGTTCGTTATGCCGCAGTCGACCGTTATGATCAGCGTTCCGGATTCTTTCGAAAAATCATCGATGACCGCCATGGACAGCCCGTACGCATCGTCCCCCAAGGGAAGCCGGTACTGGACATCGAGCCCCATATCCTTCAGGCATTCGTACAGAACGGTCGTGGAACTGACCCCGTCAACATCTCTGTCTCCGAAAATAAGCACTTTTTCCCGTTCTTCCTGTGCGTCAAGAATGCGGTCCACCGCATCTTCCATGGCGGAAAATGAAAACCCGCTGTGGCAGAACCGCAGGTCATCTTCCATATAGTAGAGGATATCCCTGCCTTCGGTTATGCCCCTCCGCACCAGAATGCTTGCGACGAGCGCGTCAACACGGTATTTCTTTTCCAGGCGTTCTATTTCATTTTTTGTGATGTTCTTTTTATTCCAAATAGACACAACGATTTCCTACAACGCAGTATATAGCATTACAATCTTTTGTTCCATTAAAAACAGTCTTTTTTACAAAATACCCATGCCGGTTTCAATCGTTGTGAGTTTCGTGCCGACAGCCTGTGAAATCAGATGGAATAGGATTCGTTTTATCGCATAGGTGCTTTCGGCGCTGATTGTCATCGCTCTGACAGCGCCGGGGGTACAGGTGTTTATGGCATTCAGGTATGCAAGTCCGTCGGCATCCGCAGAAAAATCCCCCTGAGGTTCGCAGTTTGTGCAGACAAATCCGCTTGTCTCCGCTGTATAGGTTGCACTGCCGTCGGTCAGCGGCCTGTTGCAGAGCGCACACCGCTCCACATCAGGCTGAACACCAAGCATGCCCAGATATCTCCATAGAAAACGTATGGTCCCGAGTCTGGCTCCGTTTTCATCGCTTGCGTCAATGCCGTCTACAAACGCGGAAAGCAGAATATACGAGCGTTGTTCATCACCTGCGCATTTTGTTTTGAGCATTATTTCAGTAGCGAGTTCCGCAGCCCATATCTTGTACAGGCTTGAATGCAGGCTGAGGTGTGTTTTTGTCACTTCGAAATCCGTTATTTTGCAGGAATGTCTGGTTTTGTCGTCGTATATCCAGAGTTCCCCGGCATTAAACGGTTGCACCAGTGATTTGAGCTTGCTTTTCGGACCGCCGTACAGCGTTGCATGCACAATTCCGAAATCCTTCGTCAGCGCACAAACCGCACGGTTGCTTTCCCCCATCTGCTTCACTGTTAGAATCAAAGCCTGAGAGCGCTTGTTTCTTTCTGCCATGCAAGGCAGTGTAACGGGTACGGCGGTTAAGGGCAAGTCCTGCACCTGTACTAGCATTGTTCCCTAAAAATCTATATACTATAGCCACTTTTAGAACTGATAAGAAGGGTTTTCATGAAGGCTATTGAACTGGAAAAAGCGTATAATCCTAAGGATTTCGAGGACAGAATATATAATCAGTGGGTGGAGCAGGGCTGTTTCAAACCGGCTTCTGACCCTCAGTCTCCTCTGCATGATACATATCTGAAAAACAAGCAGTTCGGCAAAGTCGGCAAGTATGTCGTTGTCATTCCTCCGCCGAACGTCACCGGTGTCCTGCACATGGGACACGGTTTGAACAATACACTTCAGGATATCGTCGTCCGCTATCACCGCATGATTGGTGATGATACGCTTTGGATTCCGGGAACAGACCATGCCGGTATTGCGACACAGAATGTTGTCGAGCGCGCACTTAAGAAAGAGGGAAAACGTCGGCAGGATATCGGCAGGGAAAAATTCCTTGAGCGCACCTGGGCTGTCACCAATGACCATCATGATACTATCGTAAAGCAGCAGCGCAAACTGGGAAACAGCGTTGACTGGTCACGTGAACGTTTCACCTTCGATGAAGGCTTCAGCAAGGCTGTCCGCAATGTCTTTGTGACATTGTATGAGCGCGGTCTTATCTACAAGGGGCATTATCTGGTGAACTGGTGCCCGCGCTGCGGAACGGCGCTTGCCGACGATGAAGTTGAACATACAGACACAGCCGGCGCGATGTACCACATCTGGTATGAATTCGCTGACGGTCCTGCCCCTGACGGGAGCACACGGATTGAGATAGCGACGACACGTCCTGAAACGCTGCTTGGAGATACCGCTGTCGCGGTGAACCCTGAGGACGAGCGGTACAAGGCTATCGTCGGCAAGAAACTGCACCTTCCACTCACCGGCAGAGACATTCCGCTGATTGCTGATTCCTACGTTGACAAGGAATTCGGCACCGGTATGGTGAAAATCACGCCGGCCCACGACCCCAACGACTGGGAAGTCGGCAAACGAAACAATCTCGACGTCATAAACATCTTGAATCCGGACGGCACGCTGAACAACAACTGTCCGGAGAAATACCGCGGCATGAGTTGCGCAGAAGCACGCAAACTCATTATTGAGGATTTGAAAGAGCTTGGTCTGTTCAAGGGCGAGGAAAAAATCACGCACTCCGTCGGCCACTGCTACCGCTGCGGAACTGTGGTCGAGCCGTATTTGAGCGACCAGTGGTTCGTCCGCATGAGACCGCTTGCAGAGAAAGCCCTCGCTGCATGGAAGAATGGTGACATCGTCTTCTATCCCCGCAAGTGGGAGAACACCTACAGCCACTGGATGGAAAACATCCGCGACTGGTGCATAAGCCGCCAGCTGTGGTGGGGACACCGCATCCCTGTTTGGTACTGCCAGAAGTGCGGGGAGACAATTGTATCCCGCGAAGACCCGACCACGTGTCCTAAGTGCGGGGCAGGG
>CADBRT010000118.1 GCA_902797055.1 uncultured Spirochaetaceae bacterium | reverse complement strand
TTACAGACGTAAGACTGCTGCATTGATAGAATGTGCTCACTTCTATGCTCGTCACGCCGTTTGGAATTGCCACCGACTCAAGCTTGATGCAGTTTTGGAATGCATATCCATCTAAGGCCATCAAGGATGTTGCAGACAAGTCAAGGCTTACGGAAGTCGCGCCGCTGTTCTTTATGGCATAGCCTATAGAACCGCTGGTAAAGTTTTCGCTGAAGTCTGTAGATGTTACATTAGCGCCGAGATTTATCGTTATGTTGCCGGTTGCCGCAATGATTGCCTCAACAAACGCATCCTTTGTGGGATATGCATCGTCTCCTATCATACCGTACACAGGATGCTTAAAAGTGAGCTCAATTATCGCAGGCTCAGAGTTCGCATAGCCGGTTTTCTTTGCCACACAGCTTACAGTGCTGGTTACACCGTCTATTGTCAAATTTTCAGCCGTAACGCCAAGGGCACTCAACGCTACAGGAGATGTAACAGTGGTTACGTCGTATGTAAGTATGTAGTCACAGCCGGTTGTTCCTCCAGAAGGAGTAATAGTTACTGTGCCGGCGGTTAAAAAGGGAGGTGCCCATTTCTGCCACCGGCATACCTCCCGTTGCATGAAGCATGCCGGTCGTACCAGTACACCGCAGGTTAGAACTCAACCGTTTCTGGTGCACCAGTGAACGAATAGAATGTCGCCTTTGCACACTTGAAATAGAGCATCTGCATATTGCCGTCGTCTGCACTGTACATCTGCTTCAAGCTCGGCATTGCTTCGAGCATTGCCACCTTTACCTCGCGATTATCATCGTTTTCAAGAATGCCCGCCACACGCAGCCACTCTCCGCCTTTGCAGGCGGAAAGCTCCACTTTCGGGTTTGCAGCAATCTGCTTGGAGACATCTTTTGACTTTCCTGTCTGAATATAAAGCTTTCCGCCGTGAATCAACGCCGTGCCGAACGGACGTACCCTCGGCTGGTCACCTTCTGTTGTTGCAATAAAATAGCATCCTGCGTCAGTAAGAAATTTACAGACCTTTTCAATTCCTTCCATAATAAACCATCCTGTACCTATAATTTTCCATAGCATAATAGTGCGACTGAACACAGTATCACGCCATGTTTTTAATTAATAGATACAGTATAGTACTATTATTTGAAAAGTCAATATGTTTTTCATACTTACTTTACTGCCGCAAAGGCAGCATCAAGCGCTGCAATCAGGTCATCGGGATTTTCAATTCCGATTGAAAGCCTGATTGTGTTCGGCTTGATGCCTTGGTCAAGCAATTCGCTTTCCGTAAGCTGTGAGTGGGTCGTGCTTGCCGGATGGATGACAAGGGACTTCACGTCTGCAACATTAGCCAAAAGCGAAAAGATTGCCAAATTATCGATGAATTTTTTTGCGGTTTCTGCGTCACCATTGATTTCAAATGTAAAGATTGAACCGCCCCCGTTCGGGAAATACTTCTGGTACAGAGCATGGCTCGGCTCACTTGCCAAAGAAGGATGATGAACAGCAAGCACCTGCGGATGCTTGGCAAGATAGCTGACAACCTTGAGTGCATTGTCAACATGACGCTGGACTCTCAACGAAAGTGTTTCAAGCCCCTGAAGGAACAGGAACGCATGGAATGGTGAAAGTGTTGAACCAGTGTCGCGCAGAAGGATCGCACGGATATAGGTAACATATGCGGCAGGACCAACGGCATCAGCAAAAGAAATGCCATGGTAGCTTGGGTTTGCCTCAGAAATCCACGGATATTTGCCGGACTTCTTCCAGTCGAATTTTCCGCTGTCCACAATGACACCGCCGATTGCTGTTCCATGTCCTCCGATAAACTTTGTTGCCGAGTGAACTACGATGTCTGCTCCGTATTCAATCGGACGCACAAGATACGGTGTCGCAAACGTTGAATCGATGACAAGCGGAATATTGTGTGCATGGGCAACTTTTGCAACAGCCTCAATGTCGATTATGTTCGAATTCGGATTTCCCAATGTTTCAATGAAGATTGCCTTTGTATTGGGTTTTATAGCCTCTTCAAACGCATTCTTTTTATCAGGATCCACGAAAGTCGTAGTTATGCCAGAGTTCAAAGGTAACGTATGTGCCAGTAGATTGTATGTACCGCCGTATATCGTCTTTGAAGCCACAATGTGCTCGCCGTTCTTTGCCAATGCAGAAATAGCATACGTTATTGCCGCTGCACCGGATGCGGTAGCCAACGCCCCGACGCCGCCTTCAAGGGAAGCAATGCGCTGCTCAAAAACATCCTGTGTCGGGTTTGTCAGGCGACCGTAGATATTTCCTGCATCGCGAAGGCCGAAACGGTCAGCAGCATGCTGTGAATTGTGGAACACGTAAGAGGAAGTAGCGTAAATAGGCACTGCCCTTGCGTCAGTTGCGGAATCCGCATGTTCCTGTCCAATGTGAAGCTGTCTTGTCTCAAAACTCCAGTTCTTTGAATCCTTAATGTTCTTAACGTCTGCCATAATTTTTTCCTCCTGCGGTTCCACCGCATCTTTTATGATTTTTTGATGTTGTGAGGAACTCATGCCTCATGGATGTGACTATAGCGATTTCTGAAAACTTTGCCTAATACGAGTTTTTGATACTTGGCAAAAGGTTTTACCTATACCCATACCCTCAGATACAGACAAGACATAGGTAAAATCTATTAAAAAACATAGGGAGAATGTATTTCAAACGAATGATAAATAAGTATATAGTTGGAAGCAATCCAACTATAAGGAAGGTATACAGTGAGCATACACGTACCGCGTCCGGCAGAACTTAAAGCTACACGCGAAAATTCACAGAAATTCTATCCAGATCTGTCAGAGCTTGCAGAAGACGATATCAAAGGAAGTCTGGGGGTAAATCAAGCATGGAAAGAAAGGTAATAACTCAGTTCAGTAAAAGTTTAGGCAGGGATATGACATGCATTACCTACAACAACGGCAATACTGGCATTCCGCTGCTCTGCTTCCCCACACAGGATTCCCACTGCAACAATCTCGAAGATTTCGGAATGATACATACCATGAGCGATTTCATTGAAAACGGACAGATTCAGGTGTACTGCGTGGATACCGTGGATATCGAAAGCTGGTCTGCCTACTGGGGCAGCAATGACTGGAGAGCCGCACGGCAGGAACAATACTTTCACTACATCACAGATGAGTTTGTACCTTTCATTCATGAAACCTCACAAAGTCCTGTACAGCCCCTTGTAACAGGGTTCAGTATGGGCGGAACCCATGCCGCCGTAACATTTCTTCGCAGACCAGATTTGTTCAGCGGCATGCTTGCAGTTTCCGGTGTATATGATTCCGGCTATTTCTATGGCAACTGGATGAACGATACGCTGTATTACAATTCTCCGGTGGCATTCATCCCGAACATGGAGAACAATCATCCGTACATAGAACTGTACAATAAGAAACCTGTCATATTCTGTGTAGGACAGGGTCCTTGGGAAGATGAGGGGGTTCGTACATTGAAAATACTTGAGCGCCAGTTTGCAGAAAAAGGCATACATGCCTGGGCAGATTTCTGGGGCTACGATGTAAATCACGACTGGCCATGGTGGAAGCACATGATACGCTACCATATTCCACATCTTCTGGAAGGCATAGAAAAGAAATAAATTATGAATGGGGGTACATCCCCCATGAGGAATTTCCAAATGAATTTTGTTTTTATTTCACCGCACTTTCCGCGGACATATTGGAACTTCTGTGATCGGCTTAAAAAAAATGGAGTCCGGGTTCTGGGGATAGGAGACGCTCCGTTCGGAGAACTCGATGACAATTTAAAAAACTCGCTTACTGAATACTACCTCGTACCTAAACTTGAAGATTACAACGCAGTATTCAAAGCTGTCGCATTCTTTTCGTTCAAATACGGAAAAATCGACTGGCTTGAATCAAACAACGAGTACTGGCTTGAACAGGATGCAAAACTCCGCACTGACTTCAATATTACAACCGGCGTCCAAAGCGAACAAATTGAATTCATGAAGGAAAAGCATTTGATGAAAGTCAAATACCTTCAAAATGACATTCCAACTGCAAAACAGCATCAGGTTACGACGATTGAAGAAGCCCGTGCTTTCTTAGATGTAACAGGCTATCCGGTAATCGCAAAGCCTGATGTCGGTGTAGGAGCCACACATACATACAAACTGCATTCTGATTTCGAACTGGAAAAATTCTTTGCAGAAAAACCGGATGCCCCCTATGTCATAGAGGAATTCATAGACGGCGACATCTGTTCCTACGATGCTATCATCGACTCCCATATGAATCCACTGTTTGAATCGATGACAGTGTGGCCGCCTTCAATTATGGATATCGTCAACAAACAGCTTGATTTGTCCTATTACACATCGGCATACGTTCCCCCTGCACTGCAGACATTGGGGCGCAAAACGGTAGCTGCATTCGGAGCAAAAAGCCGCTTCGTGCACTTGGAGTTTTTCCGGCTCAAAACACCACGCAGGACACTCGGCGATGTCGGCGATTTCGTTGCGCTTGAAGTAAATATGCGGCCTGCAGGAGGATATACCCCGGACATGATGAATTTTGCACACTCCACCGATGTCTACCAGATATGGGCGGATATGGTGAGCGCGGATAAAATAATCCATCCGTTGAAAGACAGCCACCAGTTCTGTGCCTATGCCAGCAGACGGGAATGCTATGAATACGTACACAGCCATGAGGAAATCATGGAGCGGTACGGCTCTGCAATCGTCATGCAGGAAGAAATGCCGCCTATGAACTGGCCTCAAATGGGGCGATGGATGTATACAGCGAAAACAAACAGCGAAGAAGAAACGCTGGCGTTCATCCATTTCGTGCACGAAAAACGCACCTAGGGGGAAAAGCAATCCCGTTCCTTGACATTTAAGGATATATAGTAGAGAATACTGCAAAAGAGGATTGCAATGGGCGAAATAATCTGCCGCAACCTGTCACTCGGGTACGGCGGCAAAACTATCATTCAGGGACTCAACTTTGAAGTTCAGAAAGGAGACTATCTGTGCATAGTCGGTGAAAACGGAGCCGGAAAGACCACCCTCATGAGGACTATCCTGCGCCTGCAGAAGCCACTCGACGGTACCGTGGAATATGGAGACGGACTTGAACCGAATGAAATCGGCTACCTGCCACAGCAGACAATCGTCCAGAGGGATTTCCCGGCTTCGGTGAAGGAAGTCGTTCTTTCCGGCTGCCAGTCCAAGATGGGCTTGCGACCGTTCTATACAAAAGACGAAAAAAAGCAGGCAGCCGCAACCATGGAACGGCTCGGCATCGGCACACTTGCACGCCGGTGCTACCGGGAGCTTTCTGGCGGACAGCAGCAGCGGGTTCTGCTTGCGCGCGCGCTCTGCGCCACTGAGCGGATGCTGCTGCTCGACGAGCCTGTTTCCGGCCTTGACAGCACAGCAATCGAAGATTTATACGCGCTTATCCAACGGCTGAACAAAGAAGGAATTACCATCATAATGATTTCCCACGATGTAAAAACCGCCGTGGGGTACGCGTCACACGTGCTCCACCTCGGACAGGATATTTTCTTCGGAACACAGGAAGACTATCAACGTTATACGGGGGGACACAAATGATAAACACACTCGCGCTTTATTTTTCATACCCGTTTGTGCGCTATGCATTCATAGTCGGCATACTGATTGCACTCTGCTCTTCCCTGTTGGGTGTGACATTGGTGCTCAAACGTTTTTCATACATAGGTGACGGACTTTCACACGTAGCGTTCGGGGCAATCGCAATTGCGGCCGTTCTGCACCTAAGCGACGACATGCTGTTAGTCCTGCCTGTCACGATTATCTGCGCAATTCTGATTCTCAGAAGCGGACAGAACGCAAAGACAAGGGGAGACGCCACCGTCGCAATGCTGTCAGTCGGTTCACTGGCACTCGGCTACCTGCTGATGAACATTTTCTCAACCAGTTCGAATATCTCCGGGGACGTCTGCTCCACACTGTTCGGCTCCACCTCAATCCTCACGCTCAGCAAAGCAGAGGTCTGGCTGTGCGTCATTCTCTCTGTCATCGTAGTCTGCGCATTCATCTTCTTCTACAACAAGATTTTCTCTGTCACGTTCGATGAAACCTTCGCGCGCGCCGTCGGCACAAAGACAAACCTGTACAATCTGATAGTCGCCATCATCATCGCCGTCATCATCGTGCTTTCAATGAACCTCGTCGGCTCGCTCCTTGTCTCTGCGCTGATTATCTTCCCTGCACTTTCCGCAATGCGCGTGTTCAAGACATTCCGTTCAGTCACCGTCTGCTCGGCAATCGTCTCTGTCGTCTGTGCTGTGCTCGGACTGCTTGTATCCATCCTTGCCGGAACACCGGTCGGCTCCACCATAGTAGCAGCCGACATCGGTGTATATATAGTATTCTACATAGCAGGATTGGTATACAAACGGTAGGAATATGAATCGCAGAGAGGGAGGTTTTCACATGTTTTTTAAAAAGTTGCTTTTTATCTGTCCCGTTGCAGTTTGTCTCTTTACAGGCTGTCAGAAGCGAACGGATGTGTCGCAAGTAGAAGCACTGCTGAACGCGCAGATGGCGAAGGCGGAAAAAACCCAGACTGCCCCGGCAGAACAGCAGCAGGAGATTCCGGCATTCGGTTCTCCTGCGCAGACGGTGGCAGCAGAAACGGTTCCTGCAAACACCGCCCCTGCCGCTCAGGACGAGGAAGAATACGTCTACGATGGGACATCACCCCACATCACTGCACATGACGGAATCGATGTTGATTTGACAAAACTTTCTTCGATTATGATTTATTCGGAAGTCTTCAATATGATGATGTCGCCGGAAGCCTACGAGGGCAAGCGGATCCGCATGCATGGAACGCTTTCGACAACCACCAACCCGTACAACCAGAAAAAATACACCATGTGCGTGGTGAAAGACGCGCTTGCCTGCTGTGCACAGGGGCTGGAATTTGAATCCGATGCACAGCTGCCGGCAATGCAGGACAATCAGGAAATCACCGTCACCGGCACGTTCAATGTGTACCAGGAAGACGGCATGTTCTATATGAGACTGCTTCACTCAGTCATTCAAGCGTAAGAGCACCGCATATTCCGAACCTATTTTTTTAAGTACACCATCAGCAGCATTATATCGCTGGTGCGGATGCCGGAAATTCGGGAAGCCTGACCGAGCGTCATCGGTCTGATTTCTTCCAGTTTTCCGCGCGATTCCGCGCTCAGTGCGACAACTTTGCTGTAATCAAAATGCTCGGGAATCCGCGCGTTTTCCATACGGTGCATTCTGGCAACCCGCTCATCTTGCTTTTGTATGTAATAGCGGTACTTGTAATCCTCGCACGCTTCTGTCCACTCAGTTTCTGTGTACTCACCGGGATTCTCAGCGTCGGGGTGCTTTTCCAGGTAAGCAAAGGCTTGCGCAACGTGTTCGTATTTTTCATGGAGCCGCTGCATCTGCGCCTCGCTGATAAGCCCAACCCGGAAGCCCTTTTCACGGAGCCGTCTGTCCGCAGTGTCGTGGCGGAGCTTCAGACGATATTCGGCGCGTGCCGTAAACATGCGGTACGGCTCCTTTGTCCCCAGCGTCACCAAGTCATCAATCAGAACACCGATGTAGGCTTCATCGCGTCCCAACACAAGCGGTTCGTATGAAGGTATGTCGCGGAACGTCTCATGACCAGAGTTCCGTGCGCATTCCTCCAAACGGGATGCAAGCGCTTTTGTGACGCGGGCAGAAATATCAGCAAACAGTATCTTATCCTCTTCAGTGAACACCGGCTTTGGCTGGAAACGCCCCGGCTCAGCGCTGGCAGGACTTGCCCCGAGACCTGCGACAGCTGCGCAGATGTCCCCGCACAGCGCTTTGTGGGCACGTGCGTACAGACCGGCGTTTATGCCGGCAACAAGTCCCTGTCCCGCAGCTTCCTCATAGCCAGAAGTTCCGTTTATCTGACCTGCATCAAAAAGCCCTGCAACACGTTTTGTCTCAAGGCTCGGGAACAATTGAGTCGGCTCCACATAGTCATATTCAACCGCATAGCCCGGACGGCTGACGACACAGTTTTCAAAACCTGACATTGTCCGCAGGAACGCGTCCTGCACTTCTTCCGGCAGCGACGATGAAAGTCCATTCAAGTAAATCTCGTCGGTTTCAAGCCCTTCCGGCTCAATGAAAAGCTGGTGCCGTTCGCGCTCCGCAAACCGCATCACTTTATCTTCAATTGATGGACAGTACCGCGGTCCGACACCATGAATCTTGCCGGAATAAAGCGGAGAGCGATTTATATTCTCCCTGATTATGCGGTGCGTCTCTTCATTCGTATACACCAGATGGCAGGGAACCATGGGACGGGAAATTGTTTCGTCGTCAAAGCTGAACGGCAAGGCGTGTTCATCGCCTTCCTGCAGTTCAAATTTGCTGAAATCCACCGTATGCCGCAAAATGCGCGGAGGGGTACCGGTCTTGAGTCTTCCGGTGGTGAATCCCAGTCGGTGCAGACTTTCCGTCAGGCCGAACGCACCGCCTTCGCCAAGGCGGCCGCACGGGGCATCGTATTCACCGATGAATATCCTGCCTCCCAAAAAGGTGCCGGTAGTAAGGACAACGGAACGCACCGGCACAACCCTGCCCCGCTCCGTCACAACACCGATCACTTTCTGTCTCATGCCGCTAGACGCCGCTTCTGACAAACGACTTCCCCGGCTCTCACCGGGTATGCTGCCTTTTTCAGCCCGACTGTCCGCATCACCGGGAAGCGAAACAGATGACGCCACCGTCAGGACATCGACAACGGTATCCATCAGCGTACAGAGGTTCTCCGTCATCTCCAGCGTCTTTCTGGCAAGCGTTGAATACAGTATTTTGTCAGCCTGACTGCGGGGAGCCTGCACAGCAGGACCTCGACTTTTGTTGAGCAGGCGGAACTGTATCATCGAACGATCAATAAGCCGCCCCATCTCCCCGCCGAGCGCATCGATTTCCCGTACAATATTCCCCTTGGCAATGCCGCCTATGGAAGGGTTGCAGCTCATGCGTCCGATGGAATCCACTGTTTGTGTGATAAGAACAGTTTTCAGTCCCATTCTGGCCGCTGCAAGGGCGGCCTCAATGCCGGCGTGTCCGCCGCCGACAACAGCAACGTCAAACGAATCATAAAAAGACATAACTGCGCACAAGTATAGCGAAATGTGCCTGCGTGGGCAATCGAACCGTTATTTTTCTGTCGGATAGAACACTGAATGGATTATGGCAAAGACTTCCTTCGCGCGGTAATTCCAGCGGTAATCAGCAGTGGGAATGAATTTCAGTATGTAGGAGCCGTCCGGCTTTATGGACAGGTAGGGAATATAATCCTTCGCCTTCTGTTCAAAATAGAGCCAGGACTGCAGGTAGATGAATTCATCCCCCGTCGTGTACTGCTCCATGTCCACCAGCGGCGTGGCAATCACATTGTCGCGGATAAACGTCTCGTACTTGCTGAATGCTTCATTTGCAGCAAGTATCGCCTTAAAGAGATTGTATGCAGCCAGCAGCCGCTGCTCATCAGTATTGAGGGCATCCGCCGTCTCGGAATTTTCCCCGAGCGTTTTGTACGGGAACCTGTATTTGCGATAGTTTTCCGCAACGGAAAGCCTGAACGCCTCTTCGCTTATATCGACTTTTTTCTGCCTGATTTCATCGGGCCTCATGGGAGTAGACGGTTCACCATTCGGGTTTGCGGCAGTAAAGCGGGACAGCTTTTTGGAAAAAGCACTTACGGCACGCACAATCATAATCTGACTTCTTTTGTCCTTGGATGCCATATCCCTATGATAGTACATGAATGAATTTTTTGGAAGTGTCTATTTTTGATGCGAAAGGCATGGACAAATACTATTTCTATGCTATAATTAGCATATTCTAACTTTAGGAGGATATTATTAATCATGGATGCATTTTTTAAAGGTATCCCGACAATAACATACGAGGGAAAGGACAGTTCCAACCCGTATGCGTTCAAGTATTATGACCCCAGACGCGTTTTCATGGGAAAAACAATGAAAGAGCACCTGCCGTTCGCCATGGCATGGTGGCACAATCTTGGTGCGAACGGAGTGGATATGTTCGGTTCCTCAACGGCCGACAAATCGTTCGGAGCGACACCCGGAACAATGGATCACGCAAAGGCAAAGGTCGATGCAGGCATTGAGTTCATGCAGAAACTCGGCATTGACTTCTTCTGCTTCCACGATATAGACCTTGTCCCAGAAGCCGACGACATCAATGAGACAAACAGACGGCTCGACGAGATTTCCGATTATATCCTTGCACAAACAAAGGGTACGAACATCAAATGTCTGTGGGGCACTGCAAATATGTTCGGCAACCCCCGCTACATGAACGGAGCAGGAAGCACCAACTCCGCCGATGTGTACTGCTTTGCCGCAGCGCAGATAAAGAAAGCGCTTGAAATCACCGTCAAACTCGGAGGACGCGGCTATGTGTTCTGGGGCGGACGCGAAGGATACGAAACGCTGCTCAACACCGATGTCAAATTCGAACAGGAAAACATTGCGAAACTCATGCACCTCGCCGTGGATTACGGCAGAAGCATCGGTTTCAAAGGCGACTTCTACATCGAACCAAAGCCGAAAGAACCGATGAAGCACCAGTACGACTTCGATGCCGCAACAGCAATCGGATTCCTGCGACAGTACGGACTGGA
>CADBRT010000117.1 GCA_902797055.1 uncultured Spirochaetaceae bacterium | reverse complement strand
TTTTATACCCTCTTGACTGGGTACATCGATAGGGTATAATATAACTTTAGAGGTATTCAATGGCTGTTAAAAAAACAACAAAAACAAAAGAAGTAAAAACAACAAAATCCAAAAAGAGTGAATCTAAGTCTGAAGAAAAAAAGAAGACCTACAAGTGCTGCGACAAGCGGCAGACAGAGCGCAGTGAAGAGGATAAGAAGGCCCTCATCGTCAGAATCAACAGAGCTGCCGGACAGATTAATGGCATAAAAGGTATGCTTGAAAGCGATGCGTACTGCACTGATATTCTCGTGCAGGTTGCTGCTGTCAATGCCGCTTTGAACTCCTTCGTCAAGGAACTGGTGAGCAATCACCTTGAGAACTGTGTTGCAGAAGATTTGAAGAAAGGAAACAGCGAGTCTCTCGCAGAATTTACCAATATTCTTCAGAAGTTTATTTACTAAATATTTTCAGGAGAGAGTAAATACGCACGAGGTCTCATTTATATGGAACAGTATGCAGTAACGGGGATGAGTTGCGCAGCTTGTCAGGTTCGTGTTGAAAAGGCTGTGTCAAAACTTGAAGGCGTTACTGCCTGTTCGGTGAGTCTTTTGACCAACAGTATGGGAGTGGAAGGCTCCGCAAGTCCTGAAGCAGTCATAAAAGCTGTGCAAAAAGCAGGGTACGGCGCACAGAAACTCGGTGATTCAAAAGAGACTCACTCCTCCGTTTCTGAAAAAGAGGCGCTGCTTCAAGACAGTGACTCTCCTGTTCTAAAAAGTCGGTTGTTTTCATCGCTTGTTGTCCTTGCAATGCTTATGTATATGAGTATGGGGCACATGATGTGGGGATGGCCGCTTCCTTCATTTTTCAATGGAAATCATGTAGCGATGGGGCTCGCACAAATGGTGCTTGCGGCTGTCGTCATGCTCATAAACAAAAAATTCTTCACAAGCGGTTTTACCAGCCTTCTGCACTGCGCGCCGAACATGGACACGTTGGTTGCTCTTGGGTCGGGTGTAAGTTTTGCTTACAGCGTAGCCATGTTGTTCGGTATGACTGATGCCGTTCTTCACAATCCTTCTGCTGTCATGTCCTTTATGGAAAGTTTTTACTTTGAAGGCGCTGCGATGATTGTGACGCTCATAACGGTGGGAAAACTGCTCGAGGCTTTAAGCAAAGGCAGGACGACCGATGCCCTTAAGGGGTTGCTGAGTCTTGCACCTAAGACAGCTGTTTTGATTCGCGACGGAAAAGAAGTAACCGTACCTATAGAGGAAGTTCAAAAATACGATGTCTTTGTGGTACGCCCCGGTGAACATATCCCCGTCGACGGTATCGTTATGGATGGAATGTCCGCTGTTGACGAGTCTGCTTTGACAGGTGAAAGTATACCGGTTGATAAAAAAGCCGGCGACCACGTAAGCGCTGCAACGGTTAATAAAGAGGGGTTTATCACCTGCCGGGCGACACGGGTAGGTGAGGATACCACCCTTTCACAGATAATCAAAATGGTGAGCGATGCCGCATCGACAAAGGCCCCGATTGCTAAAGTTGCAGACCGGGTGAGCGGTATTTTTGTTCCGTCTGTCATTGCTATTTCAGTGATTACCTTTATTATCTGGATGTTTGCCGGGCAGACGCTTGGTTTTGCCTTGAACCGGGCTATTTCTGTTCTCGTTGTGAGCTGTCCGTGTGCTCTTGGGCTTGCGACACCCGTTGCTATTATGGTGGGGAACGGCATGGGCGCAAAGAATGGCATTCTGTTCAAAACGTCCGCGTCTTTGGAGGAGACCGGCAGACTGCATGTCATCGCTTTGGACAAGACGGGGACTATTACGAAAGGAGAACCTTCCGTTACTGATATCATTCCCTGTTCGGATTTCGACGAAACCGCTCTTTTGCAGATTGCGCTTAATCTTGAAAGCAAAAGTGAGCACCCGCTTGCAAAGGCTGTAATCGCCTGTGCATGTGTACGCGGGTTGAAGGCAGCTGATGTGACGGACTTCGCAGCACTGCCCGGTAACGGGGTGAGCGCCGTAGAAAACGGCTCTGCGCTTTCTGGCGGCAGCTTAAAGCATATCGCTTCTTTGCTCGCGGTTCCGAAAGACGTGTCTGAACGGGCGGATTCCCTTGCTGGAGAAGGTAAGACACCTTTGTTATTTGTGAAGGACGGAGTTCTTGCCGGTATCATAGCGGTGGCAGATGTCATAAAGGCGGACAGCGCAAAAGCCATTGCCGAGCTTAAAAACATGGGGCTGCATGTCGTCATGCTGACAGGAGACAATGAACGCACTGCAAAGACTATCGGTGAACAAGCCGGTGTTGATGAAGTTGTCGCCGGTGTTCTTCCTCAGGGAAAGGAAGCCGTTATACGGAAGCTCAAGGAAAAAGGCGGTAAAGTCGCTATGGTGGGGGACGGTATAAATGATGCCCCTGCTTTGACCCTTGCTGATGTCGGTATTGCAATAGGTGCGGGTACCGATGTTGCGATTGACAGTGCGGACATTGTGCTTATGAATAGTTCCCTTTTGGACGCGAGTGCTGCAATTAGGCTCAGTCGCGCTACATTGCACAATATCCATGAGAATCTGTTCTGGGCGTTCTTCTACAATGTCGTGCTCATCCCTGTTGCTGCGGGAGCGTATTTCCACGCGTTCGGTCTTAAGATGAACCCCATGTTCGGGGCAGCTGCGATGAGCCTTTCCAGTTTTACAGTGTGCATGAATGCTCTTCGCTTGAACCTTATCAATATACGGAATGCAAAACACGATAAAAAGATACAATCTGTATATACTAATACGCCGCAAGGCAAGGAGAAACTTATGTTCGGAAAGGAAAAAGAAGTCAAGGAACGTACGCTCAAAGTAGAGGGGATGATGTGCAACAAGTGTGAGGCTCACGTTAAGGAAGCGCTGGAGAAGATTCACGGCATTGAAGAAGCTGTGGCTGACCACGAGAAAAATGAGGTCGTCATAAAATATTCAAAGGATGTCGCAGACGACAAGCTTGCTGCCGTCATTGAAAAAATCGGCTATAAGATGGTGGTCTGAGTTTTTTTTGCATGCACTACGTCTGATGCCTTTGCAGGTATGATGACGATATTCGATTTTTGCAGTCCCTGAAGGTTGATTTCGGGGACTGCTATTTTTTTCCACTCGGTGTTTTTCCATTCTTTGAGTTTGACAATGGAGTCGAAGAATGCTTTTATGCCGTCTTCATCAGGGTTTACAATGTATATCATCTTTTTGTATTGCCCGTTTTCATTCTTTTCATTCGCCCACATCAGAATGATGTCATTGAAGTGTGCGTCAGTGTGGTTGAAGGAGTAGCCTATGGCTATGATTCTGTCGGATTGTTCCATCAGCTGCATGGCATGATACCAAGTGACAATCAAATCATTTGCTATAATCGGCTTTATCTCGAAGGGGGGCATCATTGACGGTATGACATACCGGTTGGAAGCGCTGTCTTTGACCCGGTGTATGCTCATCTTGCTCAATATATCGTTTTCTAAAATCTTCGGTATGGAAAGCCTTGTTCCGTCTGCGCGGGCTTTTTCTACTGCCTGAGATATGGAAGTGTAGCCTGCAAAGGTGTCAATCGGCAGTTCCCCTCGGGAAAGGCAGTCTATATACGTGATGACAGAACCGTGAAAGTGTATGGCGTTTTTCGCATGCATGAAGGTCGCGGCAAGTGTTGTGTAGTTGAGTGTGACTAAATCTCCATCTCCGAGGCATTCATACAGGCAGGACGGTGTTTTTTCATTTTTCTTCCATATATAGCGTTCTTCTGTACAGACAAAGAATGCCCACATGGACCAGCTGAGGTACAGGTAGCGGCGTATGTCTGTATGGTTGCCGTTGTACAGCCCTAGAAAGAGTTCGAGCAGTATGGCATCAAAATTGACGAGTGTTTTGAAGATTGCGTGAAGGACTCTGTCCTTCGTATCTATCAGAAAGTCTTTGAGGAATGCCAAAATCTGCTTTTGGCACAGGTGCTGTATCTGTTTTTTCTGTTCTCTTGTCTGTTTTTCCCTTCCGGTTGTAGTGCTGCACGCTGTCGATGTCAGTTTGTCCAGTACTGTAAGCGCCTGTTGTTTTTCGTCGGCTTCTTTCTGGGTGAGCGGAGTGAGGACCCGTTTTTCAAGGGTCGATGTCAGCCTTGTTCTCAGCAATGCAATGGTGTTCGGGTCCTTTTTGTGGACAAAGGTATAGGCTGCGTCTTCCAGAATGCTCGTATAGGAGTAGGAGCGGAACAAAAGCTTTTTGCGGAGCAGTGCATTTACGGCTTTGCCGTCTTCATCATTTTCAAGGAAGGAATTGATTGCCGGTATGAGGTAGTGTGAGCGGGAAGATTCCCGCATCTGCTCCTGCTCCGAAGACGTAGGTGGTTTTCATTCAGCCTGCATGTACGGTTCCAACAGTGTCTTGTAGTCTGCTACGGTGGAACATTGTACTATCTGCTGTCTCAGTCTGGCTCCTCCCCGTATTCCTGAACTGTATGAGCAGAACTTCTTTCTCATTTGCAGGCAGGCGGATTTTTCTCCGTTGTCTGCCATGTTGAGCTCCAACTCTCGGAATCCTGCCGCAAGCCGTTGCGCTGTCGTTTCGTTTTCGTAGCTTCCCTGCGTCAGATATTGTTTTGTTCTAGTAAAGAGGAAGGGGTCTCCCATGGCTCCCCGTGCGAACATGACACCGTCAACACCGGTCTGTTCCAGCATCTGCTTCGCAGTTTCTGGTGTGTGTGCGTCTCCGCTGCCGAAGACTGGGATTCTGCCGTTTACAAATTCGACCAGCTGCCGTTGGATGTTCCAGTCTGCGTGTCCTTCATAGCCCTGCGTACGAGTCCGGGCGTGGATTGTTATGGCGTCGGCGCCAGCACTGATAGCGGCTTCCGCGGCCTCTTTCCAAGTGAGGTGCTCGCTGTCCCAGCCGCTCCTGATTTTTATAGTGACAGGGACAGTGCCCCGTTCCGGATGCGATTGTGTGTAGGCGAGAGATGCCTCTTTTACCGCTTTTACTATGGCGTACAGCCGGTCTGGCTCTTTGGTGAGCATGCTGCCGGCTCCGCTCTTTGTTATTTTGGGTACGGGACAGCCTCCGTTGATGTCCAGCACTTCACAATCAGTCTTTTCGAGCGTCAAAGGTACAGCTCTCGCCATGACGTCAGCAGTACCGCCGAAAAGCTGGACTGCATATACTTTTTCTACAGGGGAGCGCGCCATGAGCGTCTCTGTCTTGCCGGAACCCCTCGTGAGCGCTTCTGCTGAGACCATTTCTGTGGTGCAGAAAGATGCCCCGCACTCAACACACATGGAGCGGAATGCCCTGTCGCTGTATCCTGCTATAGGAGCGAGAAACAGATTGCCGTCAAGGGCAACGTTTGCTATGTGTACTGGATGGTAGAGTTCCATTTTCCTGTTCCTGTGAGCGGCTTTACTCTTCCGGTAGTCCGAAGAGTTTGCAGCTGTTCTTCCAAATCTGTTTGCTCAATGTTTCCAGCGGAACTTCGAGCATTTCAGACATGAATTCGGCTGTTGCAGGCAGGTAGGCCGGCATGGTGCGTTTCTTTTCCCGGTACTGTGCGGGAATCATGAACGGGCTTTCGGTCTCTATGACGATGCGGTCCTGAGGAATGTTCATGACGGTCTCATGCAGGTTGCGGGCGTTCCGGTAGGTGAGGTTGCCGGCAAATGAGAAGTAGACGTTGAATCCTGCATCAAGGCATTTCTGGGCAAAGGCTGCATTTTCGCTGTAACAGTGGAAAACAGCCCCTTTTTCCGGGAGTCTGTCTTTCAGAATTTCAAAGAGGTCTTTTCCTGCGCCCCGGTTGTGGATGATAACCGGCTTGCCCAGATTCTGCGCCATGTCCAGCTGTGCTATGAACAACTCGATTTGGCTTTTTTTGTCGCCGTACTGCTTTTCGTAGTCAAGACCAATTTCTCCTATCGCTACGACATTCGGGAGATTTGCGCTTTCCTCGATGGTCTTCGCCCAGTCTTTGCCGGGAGCCACCACTTCTGCGGGGCTGACACCGACAGCGTGGTAGATTCCTTTCTGGCTCTTCAGGTAGACATATTCCTTTTTAAAATCGTGGAGGCTGTTGTTTATACTGATTATGCGAGTGACATCAGCATGTCGTGCTTCTGTAATAACGCGTATCTGTTTAATGGGGTCATCATAGATGAGCCCTATGTGGCAATGAGTATCAAAAAACTGCATGTCTTTCCCTTGTTAAATTGTGTTTTTGCTGGATAACGGAGCCGTTCCGCACGTTTCTGCCCGGCGGCCCTAACATTTTTTTTCAATAAGAGTCTCTAAAAACTTCATCTTTTAGATATACTCTTTATATTCCGATATAATAACATGAGCGGTGTTGGAAGTCAACTTAAAAAATTGACACCTTTTGTGCAGTATGCTATACTGGCTCAGACCTGTAGAATATAAAAAGGAGTGACCCTTTGTCCCGCGCGCGTAGATATAAAAGACTTGAGAAAAATGTAGTTTCTCATGTGTTCCATACACTCTCTTCCTTTATGGGGTTGCTTTGGCGCGGGATTGTGCGCTTTTTCCGCCTTCTTGATGAAAAGATAACCATAATGTTCGTTCCGCACGAGAACGGGCGGATATTTACGCTTCAGACAAATATCTTTGCTTTCTGTTTGGGCATACTTATATTTTGCGGTATTACAGGCAGTTTCGTCTATTTTAATAAAAAATCCATCGGCGGTGCGTTGGAAATCAGCCGGCTTAAGAAAGAGAACCGCGAGACATTGGCAAGTCTTGACGAGTTGAGGGATGAAAACAACAATCTGTTGCAAACGGCGCGGCGTTTCCAGTCTTCCCTGTCACAGTCGCTCTCTCTCTTGGGAATCACGCAGAGCGGAACGGTAGCCGCTCCTTCTGGAAACGACGGAGACCTTTCGTCCCTGTTCAATTCTCAAGACATCGCTTCTGGTTCATTGAAAGAGACCTCCGACATCAAGCAGCTCCGCGCATATCTTGAAGGTGCTGTTCAGCCTGTTGAAGAAATTGGCCGCATGCTTGAGAATCAGAGCGCGCTTTTTACCGATATCCCTAATATCTGGCCAATCAAAAACGGTATCGGCCACACTTCCATGGCTTTTGGTCAGAACATCCATCCTATCACACACCAATGGTATATTCACAAGGGGCTGGACTTTTCCACGTGGAGATCAGGTGATCCAGTTCTTGCAACCGCAAACGGACAGGTCGTCTACGCAGACTTCGACAGAACATTCGGTAACAGCATAATCATCAAACACAAGTACGGCATGTATACCCGTTACGCACACTTGAGCACTATGCGGGTTCACAAGGGGGAACAGGTGACGCAGCGGCAGGTTATCGGCACTATCGGAAGTACCGGCATTTCCACTGGTCCCCACCTGCACTACGAAGTACACATCGGTTCCAGCGTTGTTGATCCTGCGAAATACGTGAACATAAAATAAACGATGTCAATATTCAACAGTGAAGACGTTTCCATCAATAATGTTTTAAGCGCAGGATCCTCTGTAAAAGGCGACATGAAGATTTCAGGCTTCATGCGCATTGACGGTGATCTGGACGGTGACTTGGAGACGACCGGTGCTGTTATCATCGGTGCAAAAGCGCGCGTCCGCGGGAACATCACTGCCAGAAGCATAACTGTCAGCGGTGTCGTCCTTGGGGATATTACAGCTCCTGATGCGGTGCATCTGCTTTCTTCCAGCACGGTAATCGGGGATGTTCAGACTCACCGCTTCAGAGCTGATGAAAATGTCGTCTTCCACGGACACTGTATTTCCATTGTCGATACAGAAAACTATGAGCGTGCCGCGTCAGTCTGGAGGGATAGGGAAGCAATTGCCTCCAAGGCATTCATGAACTTGAAAGGGCGCGAATGGAAGTAGACGGAGTTTCCGGCAACTCGGGCTTGTATTTTCAGGCGGCCCAGGCTGCGCAGGCGGAACAGGCTCGGAAAAAAGAGAAATCCCGCCGGCTTTCCAAGATACCGTTTGCCGAAGTCCTGAAAAAATCTCATGAAGAGTTGGAACTGCAGGAGTCCGGTCTTCCGAAGGAAATTGCGGGGATGGCCCCAGAGGACGCTGTTGTCTATTTGAAGGACGCAGCTGACATTGCAGCGGACAAGCTGAAAGCAAAACAGCTGCCCGAAAATTTTGCTGTGTATCGGCAAAAGGTAAGCCAGTTTATGCGCTATATTGTGAAAAACAATTTTGTGCTGAAAGAACATCTGCGCTTCCGTTCAAATCCAAAGAGGCTTCTGAGCAAGCCCAACCCGTATATTCAAGTTGCCATTGTAAACCAAAAACTTGATGACATGGCCCGTTGGCTCATATCTTCCCATCATACGACTCTTGGGCTTTTGGCTCGTGTCGATGAAATCAATGGTCTTTTGGTTGATATGCTGGCAATGTAAATTTTTCATGCGGGGGATGCATGTATGTCAGATATTTTTGAAAACGATATAACTGAAGACGAAGAAGATCTTCGGTCACTGGAAGATGCAGGGGACGATAGAGACAGTGCAGAGGATTTTGTCTATTCGGCACCGTTGTACCGGCTCAAACTGGTGTATTCTTGTGAAGGAATTTACGCTTCTGTTCCTAAGAATATGAACATCGAACCGGGGGATTATGTCATTATCCCTACCCGTTACGGCAACGATTTAGCGGTGAATCTCGGACAATCGTCCTCCCCTGTCGGAATAAAAAAGAGCGATATCGTTGAAATAATCCGTAAAGCTGATGAACACGATTTGAAACACGCCGACGACTTGAAGGAACGAGAAAAGGAAGCTTTTTCTGTATTCCGGGAAAAGGTGGAAGCTCACAAACTGGACATGAAACTGATTGCCGTGCACTTTTTAGTGGGCGAAACAAAAGTGCTGTTCTTCTTTTCCAATGACAGCCGTGTTGATTTCCGGGATTTGGTAAAAGACTTGGTTTCTGTATTTAAGATGCGCATTGAACTGCGTCAGATCGGGGTGCGGGATGAAAGCCGTATCACTGGCGGACTCGGTGTTTGCGGCCGTCCGTTCTGTTGTCATTCCATAAGCGACAAACTGCCTTCGGTCAGTATACGCATGGCAAAAGAACAAGGGTTGAGCTTGAATTCCTCCAAAATCAGCGGTCAGTGCGGCAGACTTTTGTGCTGTCTGAGTTACGAATACAAGTGGTACGAAGAGGCTCGAAAGAGTCTTCCGTCGGAAGGTGTCCGCCTGTACTATGACGGTACCTCGTTCCGCGTTTCCGAAGTAAACCCTCTCACTGCAATGGTAAAGATTACAGGTGAAGACGGACGTATCCTTGAAGTGAACGCCAAACGCTTTTCCCGCGACAACGGACGCTGGAAGATAAATTAGATCTTGGTAACCGGCTATGAGCAGATTGCTACGACAGTTTCCTCGTAGCCGGTAAACGGCTCTCTGTCGAAGCCTGAATAGAACTGAATATTTTTGAACCCTGCTGACTTCGCGGCGGCTTTGAATGCCTTCGGGGTAATCGGGTAAATGCGCTTGTTTCTCTGTATGGGAATCATCTTTCCGGTCCCCGTTTCAAGATTCTGTGTGATAAATGCTTCCCCTTCTTCCTGACTCCAAAGCTCTGTATAGAGTTTGACCCGCAAACTTTCCTTTGTCGGGAGTTTTACCATCGGTTCAGGGACAAATGTATCGTAGTTGAGCATGCTTACTACAAAGGTTCCTCCGTCTGTGAGCAGTTTCTTGACATCAGACAGAAACTGTTTCTGTTCCTGTATATCGATTATCCTGTTATTGAGACACGAGATTATGTTGTAGAATCCGTGTCCGAGGAATCCCGTTATGTCGGCATAATCCATTTGGAAAAAGCGGATGGACATGAGCTGGTTTCTCCGTCTCATGTTTGCAACCCGCAGAAGCTCGGTAATGTTGTCAATGCCAGTTACATCATAGCCTTCTCGCGCAAGGAAGCTTTCAAACATTCCCGTTCCGCAGGCTATGCGGAGGAATTTCGCTGGAGACGGATATTTTTTTGTTAAGTTGTCATAGAATCTTTTCTGGGCTGCCGTTACAGGATACAGCTCGTCAAAGTATTCCAGAAGATTCTGAATGTCTGACATGATTCAATTATAGGCTTAAAATTAGCATTTTGCAAACAAAAATAACAAATAATGTATAAAATCTATCTCTTTTCATAGTGTCTATGAATGTTTTTCCGGATGTGGTAAACTAAAAACATGGAACAATATAAAGAAGATTTCATTGATTTTATGGTTTCTTGCAATGCATTGAAATTCGGCTCTTTTACACTCAAAAGCGGAAGACATTCTCCTTTTTTCATGAATGCCGGCGCATACCGCACAGGCGGACAGTTGCTTAAACTCGGTGAATTCTATGCAAGGGCAATCCACGCTTCCTTCGGGGATGATTTCGACGTGCTCTTTGGTCCAGCTTACAAGGGCATTCCGCTTGCTGTTGCTACAGCTATGGCGTACAGCTCTTTGTACGGTAAGGAAGTGCGCTATTCTTCCAACCGAAAGGAAGCGAAAGACCACGGCGCTGACAAAGGTATGCTTTTGGGCAGTGAAATCCGCGATGGAGACCGGGTTGTGATAATTGAAGATGTAACGACCAGCGGGAAATCCATTGAAGAGACATTTCCCGTCATTGATGCACAGGGATCTGCTCCCGGCAAAGTCCATGTCGTCGGCGAGATGGTCAGTTTGAACCGCTTGGAGCGTGCTCCCGATACGACTAAAAGCGCGCTGCAGACAATCAGCGACCGGTACGGATTTCCTGCCTGTGCCATTGTTACGATGAAGGATGTTGTGGAACGGCTTTACGTGCCCGGAAAGGCGGATGCAGTCATAACCGACAGTCTTAAAACTGATATCGACGCATACTATAAGGAATGGGGGTGCGGCGACTAAAATTTTACAGCCGATGTATTGACTTAAAGCACTATGGATAGTAGAGTATAGGACGTTTGCCACCACATGTGGTGTGATTTTATGACTTTTGAACTTAAAAAAAAAAACGAAATGCCGACACTATAAGCAGTTCGATTAAATGAAGCAAAAAAGTTTTAATTGCCTTCTATATTATGTATGCTATCCATAGAAGCGAGGAGTTTGGGCTGTGAAGATTATCAAGCGTAGTGGTGAAGAAGTTGTTTTCGACAGGGAAAAGATTGTACGTGCTATAGAAAAAGCAAACAACCTTGTCGAACCTCAGAAGCGGCTTTCTGAAAACCAGATCCATTCTATTGCGGATGATATTGAGATTGAATGCCATACAGAGGGTCACGCTCTCGATGTCGAAGATATTCAGGACTTGGTTGAAACAGGAATCATGCGCAACGGTGCGTATGATGTCGCAAAACTGTACATCACTTACCGCTACCGCCACCAGCTCAAGCGTCAGAGCAATACCACTGACCAGCAGATTATGAGTCTGCTGGAGGAAAACAACGAAGAAGTCAAACAGGAAAATTCCAATAAAAATCCGACCGTTGTGTCAGTTCAGAGAGACTACATGGCTGGGGAAGTCAGCAAAGATATCACCCGCCGTTTCTTTTTGGACGAAGACATTGTGCGTGCTCATGACGAGGGGATTATCCACTTCCATGACGCTGACTATTTTGCCCAGCACATGCACAACTGCGACTTGGTGAATCTGGACGATATGCTCCAGAACGGAACCGTCATAAGCGGTACAAAGATTGACCGCCCCCACTCATTCAGCACAGCATGTAATATTGCGACTCAGATTATTGCCCAGGTAGCAAGCTGTCAGTACGGCGGCCAGAGCATTTCCTTGGCTCATCTCGCGCCCTTCGTCGACGTAAGCCGTCAGAAGTTCAAGCGTGAAATCCAGCAGATGGTTGAAGCGACCCATCTGGATATCAAGGATGACCAGTTCAACTATATGGTCAATCAACGGCTGATGGAAGAAATCAAACGGGGCGTCCAGACTATCCAGTATCAGGTCATCACGCTCATGACTACCAACGGACAGGCTCCGTTTGTTACCGTCTTTATGTATCTGAACGAAGCGCGGAATGCTCAGGAAAAGTCAGACCTTGCCCTTGTCATTGAGGAGGTCCTGAAGCAGCGGTATCAGGGGGTAAAGAACGAGCGCGGGGCGTGGATTACACCTGCGTTCCCGAAACTCATTTACGTTCTTGAGAACGACAACGTTGAACCAGGTACACCGTACTATCATCTGACAGAGCTCGCTGCCCGTTGTACTGCCCGCCGCATGGTTCCTGATTATATCAGCGAAAAGAAGATGCTTGAACTCAAGGTCGACAAAAATGGCAACGGAAACTGTTATCCCTGCATGGGGTGCCGCTCATTCCTGACGGCCTATATCTCTCCGGAGACCGGTAAACCCAAATACTATGGAAGATTCAACCAAGGTGTCGTTACGCTGAACCTCGTCGATGTCGCCTGTTCTTCTGAAGGTGACATGGACCGCTTCTGGAAGTTGATGGATGAACGGCTGGAACTCTGCCACCGGGCGCTGAGAATCCGTCATAAGAGACTTTTGGGAACAAAGAGCGATGTCGCTCCAATACTGTGGCAGAACGGAGCCCTTGCAAGGCTGGGAAAGGGTGAGACGATCGATAGATTGCTGTACAACGGCTATTCGACAATCTCCCTCGGCTATGCAGGTTTGTATGAGTGCACAAAGTACATGACCGGAAAATCCCATACCGATGCAGCTGGAAAACCGTTTGCCATACAAGTGATGCACGCTTTGAACAATGCCTGCCAGAAGTGGAAGACAGAGGAGCACATTGATTATTCTGTGTACGGAACACCGCTTGAAAGCACCACCTATAAATTTGCCAAGTGCTTGAAAAAGCGTTTCGGCATTATTCCCGATGTCACTGATAAAAACTACATTACGAACAGTTACCATGTTCACGTCTCTGAACATATCGACGCATTCTCAAAACTTTCATTTGAAAGCGAATTTCAGGAACTGTCTCCTGGAGGTGCGGTGAGTTATGTTGAAGTGCCGAATATGGAGTCAAATATCCCTGCAGTCATGGCACTGTTGAAGCACATTTACAACAATATCATGTATGCAGAGTTGAACACGAAGAGCGATTTCTGCCAGAAGTGCGGCTATACGGGGGAAATCCGCATTGTAAACGACAATGACGGTAAGTTGGTGTGGCAGTGTCCGAACTGCGGCAATAAAGACCAGTCTCTGATGAATGTCGCCCGCAGAACCTGTGGCTACATCGGCACCCAGTACTGGAATCAAGGGCGCACGCAGGAAATCAAAGACAGAGTTCTGCACCTGTAGGATATTCTTATGCGCTACGGTGCCGTAAAGAAGTTTGATATTGCTGACGGGGAGGGGGTCAGAGTCTCCCTCTTCGTTTCCGGCTGTAGAAACCATTGTAAAGGGTGTTTTCAACCTGAGACATGGGATTTCCTGTACGGCTCTGACTTTACCGCCGAGACGGAACGCGAAATTATGGAGGCTTTGGACAAAGACTTCATAGCAGGGCTTACTGTTTTGGGCGGGGAACCGTTCGAGGAAGAAAACCAGGCGGTTCTTGCGCCTTTTCTTGTCCGTGTACGAAAAAAATTTCCCCAAAAGACAATCTGGTGTTATACTGGATATGTATATGATATAGATTTGAAACCTGTTTCCGGACGCAAGCATACGGATTGTACGGATATAATGCTTTCTTGTATCGATGTGCTGGTGGACGGACCTTTCATAGAAGCTTTAAAAGATATTACTCTCCCATTTCGTGGCTCTACAAATCAGCGCATTCTTGATTTGAACAAATTGCGCCAGCCTATTATTTCCACTTGAAAATTATATCGTAAAATTCTAAAATGCCATTAATATGAACGACAGCAGAATAGAGGATTTTGTTGACGGTGTGACTCTTAATGCAATGGCCGATATATTGTCGGTCAGCGACGAGAAACGCCTTGAAGCGGCGGCATGTTCCGTTGTCAATGCGTTCGGGCTTGGTGATTTCAGCTCGATAGCAAACCCGGCTGGAGATGGAGAGAATAAACTGATAGCAAGCTTTAACAATAACCTTATGCTGCTTATTCAGAAAACATGGGTGGAAAAGTCCGATGTGGACTTGAAGGCTCAGGTTCTCTATCATTTGGAACAATTTATACAGTCAATGAAAGAAAAGGATTACGATGCCTCGTATCCTTTGTTTTTCTCTATTGTTGACGATGTTGTATATCTGATGTTCGGTGCGCAGACAAAGACAAAAGAGTTCGATGACTATGCACTGCGTATCGACCCGGAATTCGGGATATTTTGGTGGTACATAAAAAATCTTCCGCGCAATGTTGGCTGGAGCCAGGAAAAGATGCGGCTGGCCACTCTGATAGGTATGTATTTTCTAGCGAATTATTAAAGGTGCCTTTTAGGTGCCTGCGGAGGAGTTCGTCCGTATGGACATAAATGCAATTTGCAGTGAGCTGCGCAAGGGCGCTGAGAAACTTGCACTGCATACGACCGTTCAAAAAAATCACGCGCTCGGCTGTGTGAAGCAGGCGCTTATAGAGGCACGTCAGGACATACTGAGTGCCAATGCAAAAGATGTTGCGGCAGCAAGGGCGAAGAATACGTCCGAGGCTCTTGTGGAACGCCTTGCCCTTGATGACAAAAAGTTTGACAGCATTCTAAGTGCGCTCGAGGTGATTATTGCGCAGAAAGACCCGATCGGTGAAGAAGTTGCCGGATGGAAAGCTCCCAAAGGTATGACAATCAGACAAGTGAGGGTTCCGCTCGGAGTGGTGGGGATTATCTATGAGTCCCGCCCCAATGTTACGGTAGACGCGTTTTCACTTGCATATAAAAGCGGCAATGCAATCCTGCTCAGAGGATCATCTTCCGCTCTGTGTTCCAATCAGGCTATTGCCGTCGCAATCCGCGACGGACTTGCAGCTGCAGGCCATGACGGTGTAAAAAACTCCTTCTATCTGTGTGAAAGCCTGAGTCACGATGATGTTAATCAGATGCTGACTGCTGTCGGCAAGATTGACGTGATTTTGCCGCGCGGTTCTGCCAGACTCATAAACGCTGTCGTTGAAAATGCAAAGGTTCCGGTGATTCAAACTGGTGCTGGAGTCTGTCACATGTACGTCGATGACGGCGGAGACATAACGATTGCTGCCAATATTGCGAAAAATGCAAAGATGCAGCGGCCGGGCGCCTGCAACGCTATAGAGACTGTAATCGTAAATAAGCGCATCGCAAGTGAATTCCTTCCTGTTTTGGCGAAGACTTTGAATGGTGAAGTTCAGCTGCGGGCGGATGAAGTGTGTTTTCCTGTTTTGGAAGGTGCGCTCAAAAACTGCGGTATCCTTCCGGACAATGAAAACTGTCTGGTCCGTGCTCGGCCTGAAGACTTCGGCTTTGAATTCCTCGATTACATCCTCGCGGTAAAAACGGTGGACTCCCTCGACGAGGCTATCACCTATATAAACACGCACAACACAAAACACAGCGAGTGCATCATAACGAACAACCGCAGCCATGCCCGGGAATTTCAGGCACGAGTCGATGCTGCGTGTATCTATGTGAATGCGAGCACACGCTTTACCGATGGCGGTGAGTTCGGTTTCGGCGCAGAGTTGGGAATCAGCACCCAGAAACTCCATGCCCGCGGACCGATGGGCATAACCGCATTGACCACGACAAAATATCTGATAGACGGTGACGGACAGATACGATGAATATCCAAGAGACTATAGCCGGCGCAAAGAAGATTGTGCTCAAATTCGGCAGCAATTCCCTTGCAAAGGCCGATGGAACCATAAATCTTGATTTTTTGAACACAGTGGCACAGGAGTGCGCGGCTCTGATTGCACAGGGCAAACAGGTTATTCTGGTGTCTTCCGGTGCTCAGGTTGCAGGCATTTCCACCATAAGCGGCTGGGCCCACAAAAAGGATCAGCACTACAGACAGGCACTGTGTGCAATCGGTCAGGTTGAGCTGATGGACAAATGGCGCGCGGCTTTTAAGAAGGTCGATGTTCATGTGGCACAGTTGCTGTTCATAAAAGAAGATTTTGAGGATTATCATCACACGCTGAACATGCGCAACACGCTGTTTACGTTGGTAGATGAAGGTGTCGTACCGATTATAAACGAAAACGACTCTGTTTCATTTGAGGAGAACAGCATCGGTGACAACGACAACTTGTCCGCCCTTACTGCAATCCTATGGAGCGCAGACCTTTTGATTCTGTTCAGCGACATCGACGGTGTGTACACTGACAATCCGAAGACTTCTCCCGACGCAAAATTAGTGGAGAGTGTAACGGATATCCCTGCGCTGCTTGAACAGATAAAACTCGGAGCAACAAACAGTTTTGGTACTGGTGGAATCAGAACGAAGATTCAGGCTGCGGAAAAAGTCACTGCGTCCGGTATCCCTATGGTGCTGGCGAACAGCAAGCGGGAACATCCTATTTCGTCTTTGGCAGACGGAAGCGTTTCCGGCACTTTGTTTGCAGCGGACAGCGAGAGAGTGTTCCACACCGTAACCGGTGCATAAAGCGGAGTTCCCATGAATTGCATTGATTTTGAAGATGTCTCTTTTACCTATCCTGCAGTGGAAGGTGATGTGGACGCTGACGGAAAACAGATTGTCCCGTCCCCCGTATTTTCCCATTGCAATCTTTCTCTCCCGGCTGGTTTTACCAGTTTGATAGGTCCGAACGGCTCTGGAAAGACCACGTTCATGATGCTTGCTTCCGGCAGAATTGCTCCCCAGACGGGACGGTGTTCTCTGTTCGGCAAAGATATGGCGGCTCTTTCCGGTGAGGAAAAGAACCTCGTCGCTTCCGTGATTTATCAGAACATGGAGTTTGAAAGCAGTGATAAGGTAAAGAATCTCCTTTCCTATGTCTACGCAAACGGCGCGCTCAAAGGCAAGGCGGGGGGAGTCAGGACGCCTTCTTCCAGCCTCCTCGATGAAACGATAGCGGTGTTTGAACTGGAAAGGGTGCTGTCCCACGGGCTGACTCAACTCAGCAAGGGCGAAATCCAGCGGGTTCTGCTTGCCTTCAGCCTCTTGTACGGCAGTGCGAGCGTGTTCATGGACGAGCCTCTGTTTGCTATGGAACAGTCCCAGAAAGAAACAGCGCTTGCCTATCTCCGCGACTATGCAAAAACAACAGGAACCGCCGTCTTTATCTCCATGCACGAACTCGATTTGACCCGCGCCTATGCAGAGAATGTTCTGCTTTTTCATCCGAACCGCGACATGGACTATGGAACTCCTGACGAGGTTATGACCGATGCCGATCTGGAAAAGGCCTACGGTGTTCCCGCCTCCATGCTCAAAAAGAGCGAGGATATGACGCGGGAAGGTCTCAAACAGGCTTCCGATGCCATTCTACGCACTTCAAGCCTTTCTCTTTGAAAAGAACTCATTCAAGAGTTTGAGCAAATCTTCCGGTTTCATGGATTTGAGCAGATAACTTTCGGGCTTCGCTTCAAGAACCTTCATAACCGTTTCCTTGTCGTCTTTCGCTGTAAGGAAGATGACAGGGATATTTTTTGTCGCATCGTTTCCCTTGAGCATATTGAACACTTCCAGCCCTGAGACGATGGGCATTTCATAGTCCAGCAGAATCAAGTCAACGTTCGTTGTAGCGAGAAGGGAGATTGCGTTCATGCCGGAATTTGCCATGAGCACTTCGTACTGCTTGGAAAGCCAGTTCTTCATGGTTCTGAGCAGAATGGTGTCGTCATCGACGACGAGGATCCTCTTCAAGCTGCTTTTGTCTTTCGTTGAAAACTGCTGTATGAGGTTCTGTACGTTCACCGGGCGGTTGAAAGTTCCCGCTATCGCATTCCTGTTTACAAATTGAAAGGCGTCATGTGTTTCCACTGGGTTTCCGATTAAAAACAGTTGTTTCGTTCCTATGCTTTTTTCAGCTTCCTTGCTCAGGTACGACAGTACTTCCATGTGTTCTTGACCTATGCCTTCCAGATAGACGATTGTGAAAGCCGGGATTTCTTTTACTTCTCCGAGTACCTTCATATCCGGTTCACATCTTGTAACCGGGTATCCGGCTTCTTCTATCTTCTTTACCATAGCCGTCACGAGGATACTCTTTGACGGTGTTACAAACAAAACCTTCTTTTCCATATCATATCTCCTTTTGGTACGGGCTTTTTACAGAAGTTTAAGGGCGGAATCCCTGTCAACTGCAGCGATGTGTTTCTTTAGCGCCTCATATTGTTCAACAGCCTCTGCGGGAATGGCATAGTCATCCATCATCGCTATAATTTCATCTGCGCTGTCAAAGTCTGCGACTTCCATGCAGTCTTTTAAACCGGAAAGCGCTTCTTTGTACGAGTCCATGCTCATCGGTTCCTTTACGCTTGTGTCTGCCTTTGGCGGGGCAAATGCCTGCAGTTTTTCCTTGTAGCTTCTGTACAGCACAAGCAGTGCCGGTGTCTTTTCCTCTATCTCGTGCTTGTCTCCGGCATCTCCGCAGAGTTCCAGATGTGCCGCATCCTTTGAAAGTTGCTGTGCGCCTATGAGTCGGGCAGAGCTTTTGAGCGCGTGTACGAGCACCGTATAGTTCTTTAAATCTCCGCTTTGAACGAACGATTCTATCTGTGCGGACTTTTCATCGATAGCGTTGTAAAAGTCCTTTAAGGCTGCGCAGAGAATATCCTCTCCGCCACAGTTCTGCAGTGCGTCTTTTGTGGAGATTCCTTCGATTGCGAGGCTTTCTTCCGTTGCCGCTTCGGCGGACTCCGTCTGTTCGTTTGAATCTTCTTCGACAGGGACAATCTTTTCCGGCGGCAGATAGGTAGAAAGCATTTTCTCCAGTTTCCGGCTGTCAATCGGCTTGGTTAAGTAGTCGTTGAATCCTGCCTTGAGGTATTGCTCCCTTGCTCCCGAGATAGCATTCGCGGTAAGGGCTATGCAGGGAACTCCTCTGTTCAGGTTTCCTTCCAACGAAGCCATTGCAGCGAACGTTTCCAAGCCGTCCATCTGCGGCATGCGGTGGTCGAGGAATATGATATCGTACCGGTTCTTCTGCACGAGTTCCAGCGTTTCGGCTCCGCTTTCCGCGGTATCCACCTGCATCTGAATCCTCCGCAACAGCCCTTTTGCCACCGTCAGATTCAAAGGCGTGTCGTCGACGACGAGCACATGTGCTTCAGGTGCGTGGAACGCTTCGTGTTCTTCTGTTGTGGTTTCCTGTGATTTCTGGTAGGTCTGGGAAAAATCGCCGATCGGCTCCCAGTTGATGACGGTTTGCTCCACAGAGAAGGAGAACGTCGAGCCCTTGCCGTATGTGCTTTCAACGTGCAGCACAGATCCCATAAGGGAGAGCAGTTGCTGTACAATGTTCATGCCCAGTCCGGTACCTTCGATGGTTCTGTTGCGCTTTTCGTCCAGTCGTTGGAATGCAGTGAACAGCCGTTCAATATCCGCTTCTTTTATTCCGATTCCAGTGTCTGCGACCTTCACTGTCAGGGAAATCGTATCCCCGGCAGTCTTTTCGCTTGAAATGGACAGCGTGACAGAGCCTTTTTCTGTGTATTTGACGGCGTTCGTCAGAATGTTCACTGCGCACTGTTTCAGCCTCACTTCGTCTCCAAACAACAGGTGAGGAATAGTCTTGTCTATGTTCAGAACGAGTTCAAGCCCCTTGTCCTCGGCTCGCTTTGCAATCATGTTCACCAAGTCGTTTATGGTGGAACTGAGATCGTATTCCGTCGGGATTATTTCCATCTTTCCAGCTTCTATCTTGCTGAAGTCAAGTATGTCGTTTACAAGACTGAGCAGACTTTTGCCGGCGTTCTGGATGTCGCGGGCGTAGGACAGAATGTCCGTATCCTTGCATTCCCTCAGTATCATTTCGTCCAACCCGAGCACTGCGTTGATAGGAGTACGGATTTCGTGGCTCATGTTCGACAGAAACGAGGATTTCGCCTTGCTGGCGGCATTGGCGGCAGCAAGGTCATTCGTCAGTTTTTGTTCCCGTTTCACCTGTTCAAGATAGGTTGTTACGTTGTCTACGGAATCGACGAGGCAGCGGTACAGCACTCCTATTTCATTCTCTTGGTCGAGTTTGAGGTCGTAGATGCTTATGTCATCTATGGAGCACGCTTCCTCCATCATCGTCTTGTAGGCGTCCTGCATGGCAAGCGACATGAGCAGCAGCGGATTTGAAATGGCGATGTTCGAGTAGGCTATGCCCAGAAGCATGACGGGGATGGAAGTCATCAGCATGCAGACGAAGAACTCCGTCATTGCTCGTGCGCTTTCCAGATGGTTTTCAAAGAAGTGTGGCGCGTGCAGGAAAATACCGCCTCCCCATCCGTACGCGCACATAATCAGGAAAGCCGCTTCGAATATGATGAGACACGAAATCTGTGAACCGATGCTCTTTCGGTTCTTCTGCTTTTTTAACCGGATGCGGATATTCCGTATCTTCGGAGAACTGAAAGAGCTTGCAAAGAACAGCCCGTGGATTTTCTCCGGCACCAAGTTCATGTAGGCGTAGTTGAGTATACAGACGATGAGCAGCGGGAGTGCGTATATCCACAAGTCGTGCCAGAAATTGCCGAAATCGTTGACGATCCAGCCGACGAATGCCGTCCCCGCCGCCATGGTGATTGTAAAGCCGATGAACAGCAGTATGGTCTTCCAGAGGCTTCGGTACCAGCCTTCCTTCATCGGAATATTTGAGCACAGTGAAAGAATCAGCAGCACAAAGGTGTGGAACTGAGGTCCATGCGTGAACGTCAGCGTCTCAAAGATGAGAAATACTATCAGTGCTCCCACCATCCATCCCGACAGAGAGGTCGCCATCATGACGATGACGATTTCGAGTCCGTATTTAACAATGCCTAAAGTCCCCCAATTCTTCGTATACGGAAAAGAAAGTTCAAGAATCAGCAGTATGATGAAACCTAATACAAGTGTAAGAGGAATGGTTATGCGGTAAGCTTTATTCCTCAACAGATAGTAGTTGATGTACTCTTTTTCCTGCATGGGGATGGGGAACCTCCGTATGATGGGCTGTTTTTTCAGTATACTACTAGTATTTGAAAGAACGCAAGGAAGATTTTCTTTCCAGTTAATTTAAGCAAATCAGGATTTCGCACAGTTGACAGGACAAATATATCTGTTATACTAAAATAATTGTGGATTTCTGTTTTAGGAATAATGCAACGGAAGTCTGTTAAGATGTTGTGCATGCGAGGTAAGTTATGAAAAGCATAAACGTGAAACTACTGTTAAGTAATATCATGGTGGTATTCCTGTCAGTCTTGTTGGTTTCAATACCAGTTATAACAATACAGTATAGAAATTCATTACAAAATGCTGTGGACTCAGGAGAGTCCCGCGTCTCCCAGGCGTGCTCTGATATCAACGTCTTCCTTCAGAAAGCAGAAACCATCGTATCATCTGCAAAACATTATCTGAAAACCCATCCTGTTGATCAGGATAATATAGAAAAGTTTTTTGAGAGTATGCTCGCTGATGAGAAGGATTTTTCCGAGCTGTACTTCGCCAGCGCACTGCCGTTCAAGGACGGAGGCTTCTTCTATGCGAACGATCGCTGGAATCCTCCTTCCGACTACGACCAGACGACCCGCGCATGGTACAAGGCGGGCAGTCATGCAACAACGCACGCCATTTCAGACCCGTACCTCGACAGCGTCACCAAATCAATGGTTTCCGCCCTCTCTACCAGCGTGTCCAAAAACGGAACAATGCAGGGTGTGATTGGACTTGACATGCAGCTCAAAAATCTTGATGCAAAGGTATCCCCTATCAGACTCACTAAATCAGGGGTATCCTACCTTCTCGACAAGAACGGCAGGTATGTAACGAATTCCGACAGTTCAAAGCTGATGAACGTGAACTTCTTTGAGGAGCACGGCATTTCCGGCTTGGAGGGCAAAATAGGGTTGAACGATGTCCTGTTCCTGCAGAACGCCGGGGGTAACCAGTATGTTGCCGCCAGACAGGTTTCTCAGGAAAGCGGCTGGCTGTTCGTCACCGTTGGTCCGCGCTCAGAGCTTTTCGAGCATGTCAACCACAATGTCTTCGTCATTGTAGCACTCGCGCTTGTGAGCCTTGTTGCATCGGGAATCATCGCCTTGTTCATAGCAAAACCGCTCATAAAGCCTATCCTTGTCGTTGACAAGACCATCAACGGTATTGCAAGCGGAAACGCCGACTTGACGAAGAGAATCTCTGTCACGAGCAATGACGAAATAGGCAGCCTCGTAGACGGATTCAATAAGTTTACAGAAAAGCTGCAAGAAATCATCAAGGACGTCAAGACTTCGAAAGGAACGCTTTCCAATGCAGGGAACGAACTTTCCCTTGCTCTTGACGAGACCGCCAGTTCAATCACACAGATTATCGCGAACATCCAGAGTATGCACAACCAGATAAGCAGCCAGTCGGACAGTGTAAGTCAGACCGCGGGTGCAGTCAACGAAATTGCCTCAAATATTGAATCTCTGGAGCACATGATAGAGAACCAGTCTTCCGGTGTATCACAGGCATCAGCCGCTGTTGAGGAGATGATAGGAAACATCAGCTCCGTAAATGTCTCTGTGGAAAAGATGGCGGCTTCATTTGAAAGTCTTGAGACAACAGCGAAGAACGGCCTTGCCAAGCAGATAGACATGAACGATCGCATCGGTCAGATTGAAAACCAGTCTGCCATGCTTTTGGAAGCGAACAAGACCATAGCCAACATTGCGGAACAGACAAACCTGCTTGCCATGAATGCGGCAATCGAGGCTGCACACGCGGGAGAGGCTGGCAAAGGCTTCAGCGTTGTTGCAGACGAAATCAGAAAGCTGTCGGAAACCTCTTCTGTGCAGTCAAAGACAATCGGGGATCAGCTCAAGAACATCCAAACGGCAATTACGACTGTTGTAACGGCTTCATCGGAGTCAAGCAATGCATTCTCTTCTGTTTCCGAGAAGATTCAGGAGACAGACGAGCTTGTGCGTCAGATTCGGTCCGCCATGCTTGAGCAGACGCAGGGATCCAAGCAGATTAGTGAAGCCCTTCACGCCATGAACGACAGTACGGTGGAAGTCCATTCTGCGTCTACTGAGATGAGTGAGGGCAACAAGGCTATCCTCGAAGAAGTCCGCAATCTTCAGAACGCTACCACCGCGATGAAGGAAAGCATGGACGAGATGAGGGTCGGTGCTACAAAGATCAACGAGACGGGTACCTCTTTGCATGATGTTTCCCTCAAAATGAAGGAAGCCATCAATACAATCGGCAACCAGATAGACCAGTTCAAGGTCTAGGGGGAATTCTCAAAATCTTGCGATTTTGAAAATTCTGTGGTCTTGGGAAATGAAGAAAAAATCCCGCAGGTTTCTCTTCCTGGCGGGATTTTTTTGTGCACAGCTTATATTTTGTTATTCCACTTCCCCATAGATGCAGCATTTGTCTTTGCCGCTGTTTTTTGCTATGTAGAGGGCATGGTCGGCTTGGTCGAAGAGTTCCTTGTATTCCCGGCTGTTGTCATGGAAGATTGTGCAGCCGATGCTCGCTGTAAAAGATGCGTATTTAGTGTTTTCTGCAAAGAAGGTTTTGAGAACGTGTTCCATATCCTTCGTCTTTTTGCGTATGCTGGTTGTCGTCGTCAGGCCCGGCATATAAATGACAAATTCATCCCCGCCGAAGCGGCCGATTAAGTCACTTTCCCGGCAGCACGTCAGCAGACAGCGGCCGGTGTGCGAAATGTAGTAGTCACCGATTGAATGGCCGAACGTATCGTTTATGTTTTTAAAGTTGTCTATGTCTAGAATCATCAGCACTCCGCCCGATGTTGTCGAAGCCAGTGCTTTCTGAATGTTGATTTCAAAGGTCCGTTTGGTAAGTGTTCCTGTCAGACTGTCGGTGTCCCGCTGCATCTGTACGACACGTCTGCTGTTGAATTCCGAAAAGTGGCGTATCTGAGTACTGGTGTTTGTGCAGATCCCTATGACAAGGAATACCATGGAGTTGATGAGGTCGTATGCGAAGACGCTCGTTTGTTTTGTATGATGGGACAGAATGAGAAACAGTGTTTCCGCCAGAATGAGCAGTACATTCGTACGCCAGGGGAAATCACATATCAAAAGTGGCAGGACAATCAGCAGTCCTATGTACGTGACTGCCGGCTGTCCCTTGTTTCCCCGTAATGAAATCATAATAGTAATCGCATAGGTTGCGGCCATGAACGCGTACAGCAGCTCCAGCGTCAATGTAGGATTTGGTTTTTGCTGTGTGAGTCTCCCTGTTATGTGCAGCAGGACACTGATGGTGAACCCAATTATGTATATGGGAAACATGGAACGGAGTTGCGGAATGAAGAAGGAAGCGATAGAAACCGCCGCAAGCAGTATTGCAAAGATGGCTGTAAATACAAGAAGAGAATTGTGATTGCTCTTTTCAATCATCGGTGAGATGTCATCAAGAAACTTTGTCTCATTCGTACCGAAAAACAGCAGGTTGAATACTTTCTTCTTATCCATGCGTCATCCTTTGCAGCTCAATGGTGGGACGGACAGCCACTGTCGTGCGGACTGCCCGTTTCTGATACTAGGTTATGGACGAACGACTACATCTGCGATGTGCGGACGTTTTGCAATGTCCTTTTTCAGACCTTCCTCTCTTGCTTTGTTCACGTAAGCAGGATCCTGGAAGCTGTAGGTGAAATTTGTGTGGACATCATACGTGCCTTTCATCAAAGCGTATGCGTCTTCTGTCATGACCAGTTCCTCGTCTGTCGGGATGACGAAAATCTTTGTCTTGCTGTCATCTGTGCTGATGCAAGTCTCTGCATTTCCTGTGAAGCTGTACTCATTCTTCTGGAGGTCAATCTTGATTCCCATGAAGTCGAGCCCTTTGAGGGAAGCTCCGCGGATAATCGGAGAGCGCTCTCCAACACCGGCTGTGAAGACGATTGCATCAACCCTTCCGAGTTCTGCAACGTATGCGCCGATGTATTTGCGGATTCTTGCAGCTTCCATGTTGATTGAAAGTTCTGCCAGCTTGTCGCCTTCTGCCGTTGCGACTTCAATATCGCGTCTGTCCTGGTATTTTCCGTCGGTGATACCGAGAAGTCCGCACTTCTTGTTCAGCGCTTTGTCCATTTCATCTGCGCTCATGCCAGTCTTGCGCATGATGTAGAACGGGAGCGCCGGGTCGAGGTCGCCGCTGCGTGTGCCCATAACCAGACCTTCAAGCGGAGTGATACCCATTGATGTGTCAAAACACTTGCCGTCTTTGACAGCGCACATGGAAGAACCGTTTCCGATGTGGCAGATGATGAGGTTTGTTTCGCTCGGCTTTTTGTGGAGCAGTACAGAAGCGCGTTTTGCTGTGTACAGGAACGAAGTTCCGTGGAATCCGTAGCGGCGTGCCGCGTATTTTGTGTACCACTCGCGCGGGATTGCATACATGAAGTTCTCTTCCGGCATTGTCTGGTGCCAGGCGGTGTCCATGATTGCGCACTGCGGGACATTCGGCATGACTTTCTGTGCAGCCTCAATGCCCATGATGTTTGCAGGGTTGTGGAGCGGTCCGAGGTCCTGTACGGAGCGGAATGTCTCAAGCACTTCAGGAGTGATGATGACGCTCTTTGTGAATTTGTCTCCGCCGTGCAGAACGCGGTGTCCGACAGATTTGATGACGCTCATGTCGCTGATAACGCCGATTTTGCTGTCTGTTATTGTCTTAAGGATAAGCTCGATTGCTTCCTTGTGTGTTGGACAAGGGCTCTTTATCTCTGTTTTGCCACCGTTCGCCTTGTGGGTGATGCCGGACCCCTCCGTCCCTATTCTCTCTACTACGCCGTTTGCGAGTACAGCCTTGCTGTCCCAGTCGTATACCTGGTACTTTGCGGATGAAGAACCGCAGTTCAATGTAAGGATTACCATTGCCATAGAAATAATGCCTCTAAAAAATAGAAAGTGTCTAGAAATTATACTATAGATACACACCTTTTGGAAGTGTTAGAGCGATAAAAAACAATCCTCTTTTGCTCAAAGAAACCTTTTGTTCGTTCTAAGGGTTTAAATAAGAGTGTCCATAATCGATATTCTTTAGTAGAAAAAGGATGTATGCTATGAATAAAATGTCTTCAAGGCTGTTTGCCGCGCTCTGTCTCCTCTTTTGCATCCTGCCGCTTTATGCGGACAGCGCTGTTTCCCTGACCTATGGGGAATCCGGGAACTACATGCTGGTTGAAAAAACTGACCTGCGTCGATACGACAACGGCAAATACACAGGACTTATGAGTCGGGAAGTACAGTCGTTCATAGCAGAAGAAAAACGCGAGGGCAACACCCGCTACTACGACGGGAATTTTTTTGTCGTCATCGAGACTAAACACAACCGCCGTGTTGTGATGGATGGCGTGCGCACAGCAATCGATTCTTCCTTTAAGATAACCGGCTCAGGAGAACTGGTCATGATTGAGGACAACGGCTATCCGAGTTTCAGAAGCTTCCCGTCGTATCCGGAAAAGAAAATCAACATCGGAGACAGCTGGCAGGCGCAGGGAGAGCGGGCTGTTGATCCTCTGAATGACGGTACTGTAACGAGGATGCCGATTTTGGTTGAATACACCTATGTTAGGGACGATGTGTACAACGGGCGTGATGTCTATGTGCTGAGCGCAAAGTGGGCGACCCGCTACGGACTCTCCTTTGTTGATTCTGAGGGAGACCCGAACCTTTCAAGCGCAAGCGGAAAGCACGACGCTCTTATTATCATCAGCAAAGAAGGCGGACATGCGCTTGTCATAAAGGACACTGTGGATGAAACGTTTGTGTATGCCGACGGGCATCAGGTGGAACTGAAAGGAAACATCGCCTTGTTCACAAAATATCCGCCGTCATACAACACGAATGCAGTGCGCAGCGCGGCGGAACGCCAGAAAATCGCCAGTGCCGACAAACCGAACTCCCGAACCGAAACTGGTAATGGTGCGGGCGGCACAACGGGCGCTGGAAACGGCACATCCGGCAAGAAAAAATCGGATACAGGTACGGGCAAGACTGGAAAGGGCAATACAGGATCTGCTCAGACTCCGGGGAAAAGCACCCCCGAACCGATCGATGCTGACACAACGGTTGAAGACAGTGAAAAAGGCGTCAAACTCGTCATGCGGAATCTATTGTTTAAGCCCGACAGCGCGGAGTTGCTTTCCGGGGAAAATGAACGCCTTGACAGCATAGCTCAAGTGCTCAAAAGCGCCCCTGAAGCCCAGTATCTCGTTGAAGGTCATACGGCAGATACGGGGAATCCTTCCGGTGAGCAACAGCTCTCTGAACAGCGTGCAAAGGCAATTGCGGAAGCATTGGCTGCACGTGGCATTCCCGCCAGCCAGTTTATCTGTAAGGGGTGCGGCAGCAGGAAACCGGTCGCCTCGAATTTGACGCGGGCGGGCATGGCTCAAAACCGTCGGGTAGAGATTACAATCCTAAAGTGAAAAAAAAGCAATTAAATTGTGCAAATTTGTAATTTTGGCTATTGCATAAATATCATTATTCAATAAAATAAAACGAAAAATCACTATAGTTTAAGTTCCCGTTTGTTTTTGCCGCCCTGAAACAAAAAGGGCGGTGCGGAGCTGACGTGTGTTCAGATTCGATTGGAGGCTTTTTTATGAAAAAAGCGTTGGTTGCTGTCGCCGCATTTGCATGTGCAGTCGCACTGACTGGATGCGGTGGGAAGAAGAAGGTGTCCGCTGGTACGGAGATGATTATTGAAAATGGAGCGGAGCCGCAGTCCGTTGATCCAACGAAGATTCAGGGTACCACAGAAGATCATATCAATATGGCTTTGTTTGAGGGCTTGGTCAGAGCAGATGCCCATGACTGCCATGCAATTCCTGCCATTGCAGAGAGCTGGGAGCGCAGCGCTGACGGTCTCGTCGTCACCTTCCACCTCCGCAAAGGTGTTGTCTGGAGTGATGGAACTCCAATCAATGCACAGACCTTCGTTGATTCATGGCTGTACTACCTTGCACCTTCAACTGCCGCTGTTTATGCCTACATGCCGGCCGGCGTCATCAAGGGCGCTGAAGCCTACAACCTCGGCAAAGCAGATGCCAGCACTGTCGGTATCCGCGCTGTTGATGAGTATACGTTTGAAGTGACACTCACTGGACCCGCACCATACGCCGTTGAAATGATGACTCACTATTCATTCGGACCACTTCCGCTGCACGCAATCAAAAAGTTCGGCAACGATTGGGTCAAGCCGCAGAACTTTGTAAGCAACGGTCCGTTCGTGCTGGACACATGGACTCCGCAGGAAAAGCTCATTGTAAAAAAGAATGACAAGTACTGGGACAAAGACAATGTCTTTATAAATACCATTACCTTCCTTCCGAACGATGATATGACAACCGCCTACAACAAATACAAGGCTGGCGAAATCGACTGGAACATGCAGGGCTGCTTCCCGCTCGATATGCTCGACGAGATTAAACTCCGCGATGACTATCAGGTCGCACCGAACCTCGGTTCATACTACGCGGAGTTCAACTGCAACGACCCGGTTCTGAAAGATGTCCGCGTCCGCAAGGCACTTGCAATGGCGCTCGATACGCAGGAGCTCGTTGACAAAGTGACCAAGGGCGGTCAGCTGGCGACAGGTGCCTTCGTCCCTGAAATGGCAGGATACACCCCTGCTGACGGTATTAAATTCAATGTCGAAGCAGCAAAGAAACTGCTCGCCGAAGCTGGATATCCTGACGGAAAGGGCTTCCCCCGCCTGACATACATCTACAACACAAACGAAGCTCACAAAAAGATTGCTGAGTGGGCGCAGCAGCAGTGGAAGAACAAACTCGGCATCGACATCGATCTTCAGAACATGGAGTGGGCGACATTCCTTGCAAAGCGTCAGGCAAACGATTTCCAGATTGCTCGCGCAGGATGGAACGGAGACTATCAGGATCCTTCTAACTTCCTGGAACTCTTTATTACAAATAGCGGCAACAACGACGGACGCTATTCAAACCCAGAGTATGACAAGTTGATGGAAATGTCAAAAATACAGTCCGGTGCAGAGCGCATGGAGACATTGCGCAAGGCAGAGACACTCATGCTTGATGAAGCTGCTGTCGCTCCGATTTACATCTACGTCACACAGAACTTGATCGACTTGACCAAGTGGGACGGCTGGTATGCAAATACAATGGACCGCCACACGTACATCGGATTGAAGAGAAAATAAAATACATCTGAGAGACTGTTCACAAAAAGCGGAACGCAATCCTTGAGCGGTTGCTGTTCCGTTTTTTCATGTCTGGAGCATGAAAAATGGGTAAATTTATAATAAAGAGAGTGTTAGGTCTTATTCCGACAATGTTTGTCATTGTTACGATAAGTTTTTTTATGATGCGCCTCGCACCGGGAGGACCGTTTTCCAGCGAGCGCAAGTTGTCGCCGGAGATTCAGGCAAACATTGAGCACAAGTACCACCTTGATGAACCTCTCGCCATGCAGTACTTGCGCTATCTGGGTGACTTGCTTCACGGTGACTTGGGACCTTCCTACAAGAACAAGGATTTTACGGTAAACGAACTGATCGGCAAAAGTATGCCGAATTCCCTTCTTCTGGGAGTTATTTCCCTCGTTATTGCTGTTACGTTCGGTGTTGTGTTTGGACTATTTTCTGCTGTCAGGCAGAATACGTGGATTGACTATACAACCATGTCGTGTGCAAGCGTAGGACTTTCTGTGCCTATGTTTGTCATCGGCCCGGTGGCGGTTTTGGTTTTTGCGCTCAAACTGAAATGGCTGCCGACATCGGGATGGCTTGACAGCCGCTACGGGGCAAAGACGCTTATCATGCCGGCATGTACACTGGCTTTGTCTTATTTTTCTTCCATAGCTCGCTTGACCCGCGCGAGTGTCCTTGAAGTTTTGCGCTCTGACTATGTGCGCACCGCCCGCTCAAAGGGGCTCAAGGAAAGCGTCGTGTTGTTCAAGCATGTGCTTAAGGGCGCTTTGCTGCCGGTCGTCAGCTATCTGGGACCGGCCTTTGCAGGTATCGTAACAGGATCCGTTGTCATTGAACAGGTATTCCTTGTTCCCGGCATAGGAAACTTCTTCGTCAAATCATCCCTCAACCGCGACTACCTCCTCATTCTCGGTACGGTTATCGTGTATTCAGCCATCCTCGTGGTGATGAATCTGGTTGTAGATATCATATACGGGTTGATTGACCCCCGTATTTCTTACAAATAATTTGATTAGATAGGTTTAAAGATGGCTGTGGGTAAAAATAAAAAGAGCACTGGGAAGAATGAATTCAATCAGGAGATGAAGTCCGTTTCCCTGACTGCTGATGCATGGAAACGCCTCCAGAAAAATAAAATGGCGTATATCAGTTTTTGGGTTGTAATGGCATACCTTTTGATATCGCTGTTTGCACCTCTTCTTCCCTTGCATCCGTATGAAAAGCAAAATGTAAATCATGCGAATCTTCCTCCGTCATTCCGCAGTGCGGGTGCGGTGGAGCTGGATGTCCGCAAGGCGTATTTTGACAAAGTCGCCGCTAAGGAGGGCAGGTCTTCCTATTCTGCAAAAGAGCAGGAAGAACTCGACGCCATCGCTGCGCGGAACGCTTCCGACCCTGAGCAGAAATATCACTACTGGCTCGGAACCGATTCCCTCGGACGCGATATGCTTTCCCGCACGATTTATGGCGGACGTATTTCTATTATGATTGGTGTGATTGGTACAATAACCGCACTTATAATCGGCATTATTGTCGGTGCCGTATCGGGGTATGCCGGCGGCTGGGTTGATACACTTCTCATGCGCATTGTAGACATCATGTACGGACTGCCGTATATGCTTATCGTCATCATCATGATGGCGATCCTCGGCAAGAGCACTGCCATTCTGTTTGTTGCCATCGCTCTTGTGTCATGGCTTACGATTGCGCGTGTTGTGCGTGGTCAGGTGATGAGCCTTAAAAACACCGAGTACATTCTTGCTGCCCGTTCCATGGGTGCAGGCACATGGCACATAATCATTCATCACCTTATTCCAAATACGCTTGGAATCATCATTGCCTACACAGCGCTTTCTCTGCCAAGCTTTATCATGAGCGAGAGTTTCCTTTCGTTCCTCGGACTTGGGGTTTCAGCTCCGCTTGCTTCATGGGGCTCCCTCATATCTGACGGAGTGCAGGGTATGGGGTTGTATCCGTGGTGTCTGCTTGTTCCCGCAGCAGCCATGACGGTATTCCTCTTTGCCATGAACTTCCTCGGCGACGGTGTGCGCGACGCTTTTGATCCACAGTCCAAGAACAGGGTATAACTATGACAGATGAAGTAATTTTGCAAGTCAAAGACTTGAAGACATATTTCCACATTGATGCGGGAGTCGTAAAGGCCGTAGACGGACTTTCTTTCGACCTGCACAAAGGCGAGACGCTTGGCATTGTCGGTGAATCAGGTTCCGGCAAAAGCGTGACAAATCTTTCTATCATCAATCTCGTGCAGACACCTCCGGGAAAAATCGAAGGCGGACAGATACTCTTTCACGGTGAAGATATTCTGACTATGAGCGAAAAAAAACTTCGTGAAATCCGCGGAAATAGAATCGCCATGATTTTTCAGGATCCGATGTCGTCCTTGAACCCGTACCTCAGAATTTCCACACAGATGATAGAGACGCTGCAGTTGCATCAGGGGCTGGGTAAGAAAGAGGCTCGTGAAAAAGCGATTGAAATGCTCAAGCTCGCCGGCATACCGGGGGCGGAGACACGCATTGACTGCTATCCGCACCAGTTCTCAGGTGGTATGAGACAGCGCGTTATGATTGCAATGGGGCTTTCCTGCAATCCCGACATCCTGATTGCTGATGAGCCTACCAGCGCACTCGACGTAACAATTCAGGCGCAGATTTTGGAACTGATGCAGGATTTGACTCGCCGGCTTGGAACTGCTGTCATTATGATTACCCACTCGCTTGGTGTCGTCGCCGGTATCTGCGACACTATAAACGTCATGTATGCTGGACGCGTTGTTGAGCACGGTTCCACCGATGAACTGTTCTACAACACAAAACATCCGTATACCCAGGGGCTGATTCAGTCTGTGCCTCGGCTGGACAGGGATACGAACGAGCGACTGTTCTCCATTGAGGGACAGCCGCCGAACGTCATCGACTTGCCTGACTGCTGTCCGTTCTATCCGCGGTGCCATAAGGTTCAGGAAGTCTGCAAGCACCACTATCCGCCGACGGTTGATTTCGGCTACGGACACTGCGCTTCCTGCTGGCTGTATGCTCAGAAAGACGGAGGGTCAGTTAACACAGGAGATGCCCAATGAGTGACAACATGAAAGATACGAACGAAACAATCCTTGAAGTAAAGGATTTGAAGCAGCACTTCTATATGGGGCATGACGGTATCTTCGGCGGTGAAAAACAGTATGTCTATGCCGTTGACGGTATTTCGTTCAAAATCCGCAAAGGCGAAACACTCGGCCTCGTCGGTGAGTCCGGCTGCGGCAAGTCCACGGTCGTCCGCTCCGTCGCACAATTGTACAAACCGACTTCCGGTGAAGTGCTTCTGGATGGGAAGGACCTTACTAAACTGTCCCACAAAGATATGTACGCCGCACGCCAGCTCATGCAGTGCGTGTTCCAAGATCCGTATTCATCTCTTGACCCGCGCATGACGACAGCCGCCATCATAGCGGAGCCGATGCGCATCTATAAAAAACGCGGTATCCTTTCTATTTCAGAAGAAGAAATCGATTCCCGCGTAGAGCATCTGATGGAACTTGTAGGACTTTCTAAGTTTTTCAAGAACCGCTTCCCGCATGAGTTCTCTGGCGGTCAGCGTCAGAGAATCGGCATTGCGCGCGCGCTTGCCCTCAAGCCGAAACTGATTCTCGCTGACGAGCCGGTTTCCGCGCTCGATGTTTCTATTCAGGCACAGGTTCTGAATCTGTTCAAGGACATTCAGAAAGAGATGGGGCTTTCCTACCTCTTTATTGCGCATGACCTCGCAGTTATCAAGTACATTTCAGACAGAATCTGCGTCATGTACTTGGGCAAAATTGTTGAAACAGGCGATTACGTGGATTTGTATAAAAATCCCCTGCACCCGTATACAAAGGCATTGCTTTCCGCAGCCCCGATTCCCGACCCGAAGGTTGAACGGCAACGACAGAGAATCATACTGAGTGGGGATGTTCCATCTCCGACAAAGCAGCGCCCAGGATGCTACTTCTATGACCGGTGCCCTAACCGCATGGAGTGCTGCAAGAACAGCCAGCCGTCTTTTGTCCGCCCTGAAGGCGTCGCAGACGGGCATACGGTGGCCTGCTTCCTGTATCAGAAAAAGAAGTAGGTTTTCAAAAATCTCTTTTCCAAGGCGGCAGGATTTCCCCTGCCGCCTGCTTTTTCCTTGCAATATTTCTTTCTATTTAATATAATTATGTTATGACTCGCCGCTTGTTCACATTGTTGCTGCTATTTATTATGCCTGTGTGTGTACTGTTTGCGGATGAAATAATGCACGTTTCTTACGGCAAGGTATCTGTGGACCTCCCTGCCGGATGGCTGGCTCAAAGCCTGAGCGATGCTACTGTTGTCTTTGTCTTTTACTCGCCTGAAGAAATGAACGATGAATTCCGCGAACGTATTACAATCACGAGCGGAGAACGGGACGAGGAATTGAAGGACAATCTTGTTATCCATGACCTGAAATCCAATTTCCTTGATTTTTACGATGACTACGAAATCTTGAGCGAGGGGTTCAACAATATTATTATCGAAGGCGACCTCGGCGGATTCCGCGTCAAACAGTATATAAAGTTTATCATCAAAAAGAAACGCGCTTACTGCATCACTGCAACCGCATTGCCCGACACGTACGATGATTGGGAAATAGTATTCAAGGACATAATCAAGTCTATCAAAATAAAGAATTAGTTACAAATTGAAGGAGTCTCATTTTTATGGATGAAAAAATCATTGACGGGTACAAGAACTTCCTTGCCAACGGAAAGACCGAACGTGAATGCTGTGAGGCAATCGTTGCGCTTGCACAGCAGCATGGCTACAAGAACTTGAACGAGGTTTCGAAACTCTCTGCCGGCGATAAAGTGTACATCACCAAATTCGGCAAGGCAGTCGCTCTTTTTAGTATTGGAAGCGAAAGCATTGAAAACGGCATGAACATTCTTGGCGCGCACATCGATTCTCCTCGCCTCGATGTAAAGCAGAATCCTCTCTACGAAAAGGAATTTCTCGTCTACTTGAATACCCACTACTACGGTGGCATAAAAAAGTACCAGTGGGTCACTCAGCCTTTGGCCATCCATGGTGTCGTCTGCAAAAAAGACGGTAGCGTTGTCAAAGTCTGCGTTGGGGAAGCTGTTGACGACCCTGTGTTCGTCATTTCTGATATCCTGCCGCATCTGGCACAGAAACAGATGAAGGAAGCTGCTTCTGATTTTATCCCTGGTGAAAACCTTGACCTCGTTGTCGGAAGTGAAATCCCGGAACCGCGCAACCGCGATAAGACAGAGGAAGAGTCTAAAACACCGAATGTACAAAACAAGGCGAAAAAAGCGATTTTAAAAATTCTTGAGGAAAAATACGACATAACGGAAGATGACTTTGGTTCTGCAGAGCTTGAGATTGTCCCCGCCGGGGCACCGAGAGATTTGGGGTTCGACCGCTCCCTCATTCTTGGCTACGGACAGGACGACCGTTCCTGCGCCTACACATCAATGCTGGCGCTGCTTGAAAGTCCAGCAGGCAAAAAGACGAACTGCTGCCTCTGTGTCGACAAGGAGGAAATCGGTTCCGTCGGTGCAACTGGCATGGCGAGCCATTTCTTTGAAAACGCAGTTGCAGAGCTTGTCGCCCGCCTCGGCGAGTACTCAGAGCTTTCTGTCAGACGCTGCATGTACAACAGCAGCATGCTTTCAAGCGACGTAAACGCAGCCTATGACCCGCTCAACGCAAACTTGTACGACAGGGACAATGCTTCGTTCCTCGGCGGCGGAATTGTGTTCAATAAATACACTGGTTCCCGCGGTAAGAGCGGTGCGAGCGATGCCCTGCCTGAGTTCATTGCACAGCTCCGCAACGTCCTCGATGCGAATAGCGTCGTGTATCAGATGGCGGAACTCGGTAAGGTGGACCAGGGCGGCGGCGGAACAATCGCGTACCTTGCGGCAAAGTATGGCATGAAGGTTCTCGATGCCGGCGTTCCTGTCCTCAGCATGCACGCACCGTGGGAAGTCACCGCAAAGGAAGATATCTGGCAGGCGTTCAACGCGTATAAGGCATTCCTAACGCTTTAGTTAAATAAGGCTAACAACTTGCAATTATTGTAAAGTAAGTCTAAAATAAAGAAAAATTTCGAATAGAAGGAGAACGTATGAAGGCAACAAAGAAGCTGATAGTACAGTCAGCGGTTTTTCTGCTGATAGCAGCGATTGCCATTATCTGCTGTGTCATGGTGGGCGGTTCCCGCAAAAAAGCGCCTGCAGCGTCTGCGGTAGCGTTGAATGACGGAACCTTCCTTGGCAAAGGTGAAGGACGCAACGGACCAATTACAGTATCTGTTACCGTCGCAGGCGGTAAAGTCAAATCCGCAGAGATTGTTGAAGAGCAGGAGACCCCTGCCATTGGAGGCCCTGTCGAAGAGTCTGCCATAGAATCATTCGTAAAGAGCGGCGGCAATACCGCCAGCATCGACGCGGTGAGCGGTGCAACCCTCACATGGAACGGAATGGTTGCTGCTCTCGATGCAGCCATGGCTGCTGCCCGGGGTGAGGCTGTTGCAGCAACAGGATCGGAGGATACCACTGCTGACATCGTCGTCATCGGCGCCGGCGGTGCAGGCCTTACAGCCGCAACAGAAGCCGCCTCTCAGGGCAAGAAAGTCATCGTCCTTGAAAAGATGGGCATTGTCGGAGGAAACACAAACTCTGCGACAGGCGGTTTGAACGCCAGCGAAACTGCAGTGCAGAAAAAACTCGGCATTGCGGACACGAACGATCAGTTCTTTGCTGATACCATGAAGGGCGGCCACAATAAAAACGATGAAGCGCTCGTCCGTACAATGGTCGAGAATTCCGCAGCAATTGTTGACTGGCTTCAGTCTCCTATTGTCGGCGCTGACTTGAGCGATGTCGGTATCATGGGCGGTTCCACAAACAAACGCACCCATAGACCGACCGGCGGTCAGGCGGTCGGCACACACCTGGTTCCCAAACTCTATGAAGCTGCCCAGCGCGCTGGAGCTGATGTCCGTCTGAACAATGCCGTTACCGACATCATTGAAGAAGGCGGAAAGGCTGCCGGCGTAAAAGTTTCTGCTGAAGGCGGCGACTATATCATCAAAGCAAAGGCTGTCATCATTGCAACTGGCGGCTTCGGTGCAAATCCGACGCTGATTGGCAAGTACCGCCCCGAGCTCAAGGACTTCCCGACGACAAATACGAAGGGTGCAACAGGAGACGCGTTTGTTTGGATTGAAAAATTCGGTGGACAGCTCAATTTGATGAACGAAATTCAGACACACCCGACTGTTGTACCGGGACGCGGTCTCCTCATCACAGAGGCTGTGCGCGGAAACGGTGCAATCATGGTGAGCCATGCAGGCAAGCGCTTTATCAACGAGCTCGACACCCGCGACGTAACATCAAAAGCGGTGCTCGCTCTGCCAGAGCGCCGTGCGTACATCTTCTTCAATGAGGATGTCAGAAAGTCACTCAAAGCGATAGAAGGCTATGTAAAGGCTGGTCTTTTGACGATTGGTGACAGCGTGGAGGATATCGCGGGCAAACTCAACATGGATGCCGCTGTTCTCAAAGCAACGCTTGATACCTACAATGCAGCACAGGCTTCCGGAACCGATGCAGAGTTCGGACGCGCCGACATGGCTCGTTCCCTCGCAAATGGTCCGTACTATGCAGTAGAGATTGAACCTGCAATCCACCACACAATGGGTGGTATTGTAATCAATACAAAAGCAGAAGTCGTAAAGAGCGACGGAACAGCAGTTCCTGGACTGTATGCGGCTGGCGAAGTAACCGGCGGAGTCCACGGAGACAACCGTCTCGGAGGAAACGCTATTGCTGACATTACAATCTATGGAAAGATTGCAGCTGACAGCGCGCTTGCGTACATAAAGTAAAGCAACCCCGCGAAAAAAACAAAGGCGGAATGGTGGGAGAACACAGGTTCAACCACCATTCCGCCTTCTTTAGCCCTGCCAGATCTTACACTTTGAACAAATCTATCTGTGCGCCAATCTTGCCGATTGCTTTATGCACCTGGTTTGAAATGTTTGACAGCGCCGTGCCTGTTTCGTTAATCCTTTTCGCACTGTCCGCCATTTCGTTCATGCCTTTCTTCATTGCATCGGAAGATTCCTGAAGTTCCTCGACCTCCTCCAAAATGAGCCTGTTGCCACGAGCCATCTCTTCAGAAGCGGTCTTGACTTCCTGTGTCGCATCGTTCATGCCTCTCAGCGCTTCGGTAATTTGCTTTGAGCCTTTGTTCTGTTCTTCCATTGCCGCCTTGATCTGCATTACCAGCTGGTCGGTCTCCTGAATCTTTTCAGAGACGACTGAGAACGAACGGCTGGACTCGGTGGACGCGGAGACGACATCGCCGATGGATTCCTTTATCTTTGTCAGCTGCTCTCCGATTGTCTTTGACTGGGAAGATGAAGTTTCTGACAGCTTGCGGATTTCGTCGGCGACGACGGCAAAGCCCTTTCCTGCTTCCCCGGCGTGTGCCGCCTCGATGGCCGCATTCATGGCAAGCAGGTTCGTCTGCTCGGCAATGCTGGAAATTGCCATGTTTGCATCCTGTAGCATCTCGCTCTGGGACTCAATCTGGAGGATTTTCTCATTCACATCGCTCTGAAGGTTGAATCCCTGCGTTGCATTGCGTTCCAGTTCCTTGAAAGAGTTGGACATCTTTGCAACGGAACTGTTGACGGAGCCGATGTTGCCGATCATCTCTTCGACCGCGGCAGACGCCTGGTTCACACCGGTTGACTGGTTTTCAATCATCCTGTTCAGCGATTCTATGTTGGATGAAATCTGGTTTACCGCGCCGGCAGTCTGCTGAACGCTTGAAGACTGCTTTTTGATGTTTCCGGAAATGCCGTCTATGTCTGTAATAATCTGTGCAATGGCGTTTGAGGAGTCTTTCGTACATGCCGCCATTGAATTGCCGGACGAAATCAACTCGTCCTTTGAGTGCTTTGTCTCTGCAATAATCGTGTGCAGTTTGTCACAGAACTGGTTGAAGTTGATGACCAGTTGACCGATTTCATCACGGACGAGCAGCTTTACGCGCTTTGTCAGATCCGCTTCTCCGGTCGCCATGTCCTCCAGGGAACGGGTGACGTTTGAAATGCGCCACATCAACCATTTGATAAACAGGTAACTCAGTCCCATCAGTATAATCACAATGGCGATGACGAAAGGAAGCATAATCTTTGCCGTATCAAATTTGATTGCTTCCATCTCTTTCAGCGTCTTGGCAATGAATAACATGCCCGTCACCGAACCGTCATCGCTGCGCAACGGGCTGTAGACTGCGTAGTATTTCGTTCCTGATACCGTCGAACGCCCGATATACGGTTCGCCCCTTCTGAGAACCTTGCTTATAATCTCGGAATCGGTCAGTTTAGTTCCCTCTGCGCTCCTGCCCCGTTCGTCTGTGAGGGAGGATTTCACGCGCAACGTATCGCAAAAAATTGTGCATTCGCAACCGTATCCGTTTTTGATGACACCGATGAAGTCGTCAGTCGTCAGGTCGTACACAAAGACCGCAGCTCCGATGACGGCACTGTCTTTTCTAATCGGGTACGCGGCAATGGCTGCATACGGAGATTCGTAAATCGGTTCATAGGAATTGGCGATTTCGCCACGGAGTGCTTTTTTGACAGCATATATTGAAGACAAATCCTTGCCTTTCGGAATGCCATTTGCTCCCCCTACAAGAACCGTACCTGCCGCATCGACAAATGCCATGTACTCATAGTCCAGCCGTTCATCGTACCAGTTCACGATATCCTGTAGGGCTGCTGTATCCTTCGTACTGACCGCGTTCCTTACGTCGGAATTGTTGGAGGCAATTGCGGCAGCAGAATCCAGCGTGACCATCCAGTCTACAAGAATACGCTCAGCACCCGCCGCCGTATTCCTTAGATTCGTCTCTTCTTCCGTTATCTGCTTTCTGTCGAATACTGTCAGACAGATACTCATCACAATAACACAACTTAAGACGATCACTCCGCCAATCAGACCCACCAACTTGGTGACAATCTGAATATCCTTCTTCTGTTTTTCCGCCATCTGCGAGGGCTCCTTTTAGGTGAGATTTCTCTATTATTATTCTACACTAAAAACCCTGTTTTTACAAATGGTTTTGCTCAGTGGGGAAGAAAACTATGCCTTGTCAGCGAATGCTTTGAACTCTGCTACTTCCTTTGCGTACATGTCCACTCCTGTTTTCCAGAAGTCTTTTGTGGTGATGTCGAAGCCTGCCTTTTTGCACAAGTCCTCACAGCTCATGCTGCCGGTGTCGGAAAGCAGTTCCCGGTATGTCTTTGCAAATTCCGGTCCTTCTTTTTTGCTTCTCATGTACAGTCCTGCAGCGAACAGCTGACCGAATGCATACGGGAAGTTGTAAAAATCAAGCCCAGTGCTGTAGTAGTGGGATTTTACCGCCCACATGTATTCGTGGCGCTCTTCGTTCAAGCCGCAGCCGTAGCTCTTTTCCTGTGCTTCGCGCATAAGGCGGCAGAAGTCGTCGGCATTGAGTTCGCCTTTTTCACGTTCTTCAAACACGCTGCGCTCAAAGTAAAAGCGGCACAGAATGTCCACCAGCACTTGACTTGCATCCTGTAAATCCAATTCTATGGCGCGGATTCTGTCGGCTTCGGAGGATTCTTTTATCATGTCCTGCTTGACGATTGTCTCTGCAAAGGTGCTCGCTGTTTCCGCCAGCGTCATGGGGTATCCGAAGAACGCTGGTGACTTGCCCTTCATGCAGGAGAAGTGGTAGGCGTGCCCCAGTTCATGAGCAAGCGTGATGATATCGCTGAATGCACCGGTGAAGTTTGAAAGGATTCTGCTCTGGTGTCCTTTCGGGAAGTCTTCGTCGTAAGCTCCTCCGACTTTGCCGGGGCGGATTTTCGCGTCAATCCAGCCGCTTTCAAAGGCGTGCTTTGCAAAGTCAGCCATATCCTGCGAGAAGGAAGCGTATTCTTTGAGAATGTGTTCTTTTGCTTCTGCGAAGGTCCATGTTCTGCTGAGCAGGGAGTTGTTTCCGCTGTTGCCGTCCAGACCGGAAAGCGGTGCGAACAAATCGTAGAATGCCAGTCCCTCGTGACCAGCGTTTCCTGCCGTCGTGCTTGCCGTTCCTCCTTTCTTTCTGAGGAGCGTCGCCTTTGCCTTGAAGTAGTCCCGCCACAGCGGCAGGGAATCTTCCAGCGTTCCAATCAGGGCGTCCAGCGTTTTGCGGCTCATGCGGGAAGAAGACAGCGCGCGTTCAATGGCGGTGTCCCAGTGGCGGCGGCTGTTGAGCGTGATCGTCTCCCCCTTGAGGTTGTTGAGGGAAGCCGCAAAGGCTATGCGGTTCTGCTCGAGCAGGGCGAGTTCCGTTTTATATGCCTTCTGACGCACCGATTTGTCCGGGGAATACGCATCGTTGCGCAGTTCGTTGAACATGTGTCCTTCGCTGTCCTGCAGGTTGCTGATGAGCTGTTCCTGCAGCCGACCCCACGCGTCACCACCGGTTATCTGCATGTCGGCAGCAATTTTTTCTTCCGCGCTGGACATCTGGTGCTTGGTGTCCTCGATGGTTTCGTTCAAGAGGTAAGCGTGCTCCTTGTATGCGGGGTAACGCCTGTAGAACTCGTCAAGGTATTTCTGGTGGGCAAGCAGAATCTTGCTGAACCTAAGTTCCTGCGTGTGAGCGCGGACTTCCATTTTTTCAAGCCTGCTCAGGTTGTTCATATACTCAGGTTTTGTCGTGTCCGTTGAATAGCGGATGTAGGCGTACGCGGAGAGCGTTCCTGCAAGCGCAAGGTATTTGTCGTTTTCTTCCAGATAGGACACCAACCATGCAGCGAAGTCAAAGTTTTCGTTGTCTTTCTTTGTATAGGAGTCGGCGATGTCAAGCAGCGCGTCGATGTTGTCCATGCTGCCTGTAAACGCTTCCATGTCTGTTTTATATGCGGGGCTGTCGATGTCCGGGTAGATGGAATCGAGGTTCCACAGCGGTATGTCGTTATTGTTTTCCATAATATATATTATAACACAAACAGTGGCAGTCGGAAACCCTTGTTTCTGTACTCTTCCTGTCAGTAGAAATGGCGGGGCCCGTGGCGGTCGATGGCAGGTCACGTAGCGCCCGATGGCGACTCACGTGAGGGGCGGATGGCATGTCACGTGAGGGGCGGATGGCATGTCACGTGAGGGGCGGATGGCACGTCACGTGAGGGGCGGATGTCATGTCACGTGAGGGGCGGATGGCACGTCACGTGGCGGGCGATGGGCACCTCCCTTGGGGCGGCTACGGATTTCAGGAGGCGGTGACAGCTGCCGACACATGCAGGTGTTCAACGGAGGTGCTTTGTAGGCATTGCTTCTGGTTTTGGCACGTCCGTTGCTTCGTCGGGGGACCGCTTAGAGATTATTGACAAAAGGAGAAATCCGGTTGTATACTTGTGGTGGAAATGAAAAAAAGGGAGGTTTGCTATGGTTAGAAAAATTTTTGCAGACAAATTTAATCGGGGAGGGGTACAGCCGTTTTTAAGACTTACCGCCCTTTTGTGCACGGTGTTTGCGCTTGCCCTTGCGGGGTGCGCGGGTAGTGCCGGAGGGGACAGCGGCGCAGAGCCGGAGACGGGCTACCTGCGGTTTGCCACAGGCGGTGCGCGTGCCATGGCAGACTACGGGCTTGCGGTAGACTCTCTTAGAAATTTGAAACTAGTGGGCAAGCGAAGTGGCGGGGAGTTGCAGACGCTTGCCGGACCGTGGGCAACTGCGGCGGACACTGACGGTGTGTCGGTGCCGGTTGAAGCCGGTGCGTGGGTGTTCGGCATGGTTGCGGAGTGCGACGGCAGGGTAGGCATGTTCGGTGACATGAAACCTGCCTCCGTGACAGCGGGGGAGTCAACGACCGTCACATTCAGCATGAACGAGTTATGGAAGGAAATCCCCAGCACCGGGCTGGCAGAAGGCGACATTGCTGTGACGGACGGAACCAACCGCTATGCCGTCAGTAGTACTTTGTACACAACATGGGAACCTGTTTTAGCCCTCTATAATATTACCGAAGAGACGTTTACGCACGACATAACGGAAGCCGAAGTGGGCGACATTGTGCTTGCAAGCGGTAAGTGCGTCTCTCCTGCCAACTACCGCTACGTGACGGGGGATCCCGGAGTCGCTGTCGTTTTCTACACGGGAACGAGTTCATGGACGGAGTATCCAGACAATACAGCCTGTTTGGGCAACAGGGTGCTTGCCATACACAAGACCATAAAGGGACCTCAGCAGGGCGGAAATTTGTATTGGAAGAGCGGTGTTACATTATCGAGCATAACTTCCATAACCTGTAATGAGGTAGCTGCTACAGCTTCCGGAACACGTTTTACGTTCCCCTGCTGCACTCCTTCGCAATACGGCGACAGCGCCCCGATTAAGCGCATACAGGGGGATTTCAACGGGAAAGACAACTGGAATGCCATAGAGGCGGCTTTGGGGGCAAATGCCACAGTGGCGCACTTCCCGGCGTACAACTGGCTGTTTACAAACGTGAACGGAGGCTCAACAGGCCCCTACTATATGCCCTCACTTGCAGAGATGGCGGAACTGCTAAAAGTGGTAGCCACCGTGAACAGTTCTTTGAGAAAGCTAGACGGGGGTGTATATATACAAAGAACCAACGGTCTTTGGTATTGCAGCAGTACAATAAACAGCAGCGGCAATATCGGGACTCTTAGTTTTGGCACGAACGACGGAAACCAGCTCTATTTTACTGACGGCAACACATTCGGCATCTTCGGCATCCGCTCCTGGGACAAGTAGCCGCCCTGCCGGGGGCGGCGCAGGGGCGTGGTTCCCCTGCTTTGCACAGCCCGCCGTTGTGCTGGTGGCGGCAGAGGTGTGAGCCTGCTCCTGCCGCGCGTGGTCGGGGGCGTGTTCCCTATGTGTTTCCATCGCAATTCCTACCGCTTTTCCTCCGCCGGAGAGATTTATGGTCTTTCCCTTGAGATATTTGTTTTCCTTTGCATCTTTATTGTAATACAGGGTATAGCCATTCCGTCAATGGACGTTTCAAACGCGTTTAAATAGCCGGCCAGAGCAGGATATGCAAAATGGAGACGGTCTGACTTTTGATTTGCGATTTAACGCTGCGTATAGCGGCGGTACCGTTTACAGCAATGCAAGTATGAATTTCAGTACTACTAGTGGAACAGTTGCTTTGTATGCTTCATCGGCAAGTCTTGGCGTCACTGACCAACTTGTTAAGAAGATGACTTTTTATATGACTCGGCAATAATTTTTGCCCCCTCCGCTTTTATGCCTCTGTGCAAGAAGTTTTTCCCCGACCGCTTCGCGGAAAGCACGACGCGACAGGGGAAGTTCTTTATCTTGTCCACGCTTCGAATTCGTCGTCGGTACAGGTGACGTAATGGGCGCCGGAGACGTGGTGCGGTGTGCCGAGCTCGTAGTGAATGCCGCTTTTTCGGTAGTCATAGGTCAGTATTTCCCGGTTCTTTTCGACGACAGGGTTCGGACGCGGAATAGCAGACATGAGGCTCTTGGTGTACGGGTGGATGGGTCGGGCGAAAATCTCATCGGTGGTTCCCGTTTCAAGCAGGTGCCCCAAGTGCAAGACGCCGATTCTGTCGCTGATGTATTTGACCATGCTCAAATCATGCGCAATAAAGAGATAGGAAGCACCAGTCTCCTTTTGTATGTCTTTGAGCAGATTGACGACCTGTGCTTGAATGGATACGTCAAGCGCGCTGATACACTCGTCTGCAATAATCAGCTTCGGGTTCAGAATGAGCGCGCGGGCAATGCCGACGCGCTGGCGCTGTCCTCCCGAAAACTGGTGCGGGTAGCGGTCGATGTGTTCCGGTGCAAGACCAACTTTTGCAAGAATCTTCTGTATCATTTCTTCCCGCTGTGCTTTTGTCGCGGCGAGGTGGTGAATGTCCACACCTTCGCCGATAATTTCCCCGACTTTTTTGCGTGGGTTCAATGAAGCCATCGGATCCTGGAATATCATCTGCATATTGGTGCGGAGCTTTTCTTTTGTCGCGGCGCTCATCTTGCCGGAGATGTCGTCTCCGTCAAAGACAATTTTTCCGTTCGTCGGGTTGTACAGTCTGATGACCGACCGCCCTATGGTGCTTTTGCCAGAGCCGGATTCACCAACAAGTCCGTATGTCTCACCGGGGTATATGTTGAAGGAGACGTTTTCCACCGCTTTGACGGTGTACTGGCTGGAGACTCTGAAATGCTGGCTGAGGCCTTCCACTGTCAGAAGCGGATTTGTATTTTTTTCATTCATGTCACTCATAATGTGCGGCCTCCCGTTTCATCTGTTCAATTCTCTCTTTCAGTTCCTGCGGCATTTCGACTTTCGGCGCGCGTTCATCCAAAAGCCATGTGGCTGCATAGTGAGTGTCCGTCACTTGGAACATAGGCGGCTCCAGACGGCTGTCGATGTTGAGTGCGTACCTGTTGCGCGGGTAGAACGCGTCTCCCGCGACTGGGTGCAGCAGGTTTGGCGGAGACCCTGGAATGGTATAGAGCCTTTCGTTCGTTGTATCCAAATCCGGCATGGCGGAAAGAAGACCCCACGTGTACGGGTGGCGTGGGTCAAAGAATATTTCATCTGCAGTTCCGCGCTCCACAATCTTTCCTGCATACATAACCTGTATGTAGTCGGCAACCTTTGCGACGACACCGAAGTTGTGTGTGATGAAGATGACAGACAGGTTGCGCTCCTTCTGTATCTTGCGTATCAAGTCCAGAATCCTTGCCTGTATGGTAACGTCAAGGGCGGTGGTCGGCTCGTCGCAGATAAGCAGTTCCGGGTTGCAGGCAAGCGCAATGGCAATGACGATTCGCTGTCTCATGCCTCCGGAAAGCTGGTGCGGATAGTTCTTCATTCTGTTTTTGGCATCGGTGATGCCGACTTCATTCAAAAGGCGCATCGCTTTCAGAAATGCCAGTTTTTTGGGTGTGTGGTTGTGGTAGATAATGCCTTCCATTATCTGCGCGCCGATTGTCATGGTCGGGTCTAGGCTTGTCATGGGGTCCTGGAACACCATGGCTATCCGCTTGCCGTTTATTTCATTGCGGATTTCCTTTTCCTTCATATCCAGAATGCTGTACTGCTTTTCCCGCTCTCCCTCAAGGCGTGACGTGTAGGTAATGCTGCCGCTGTTGACAATGGAGTTCTTTGCGAGAATGCCCATGACGGCTTTGGTTGTGACTGATTTTCCTGAGCCGGATTCCCCAACAATGGCGATTGTCTGTCCGCGCTGCAAGTCCATATTCACTCCGCGGATTGCGTTTACGATTCCCGCGGTTGTTTTAAATGAGATTGACAAATCCTTGACAGAAAGAATGATGTCCTGTTCTTCCATGGTTACGCCTCCTTCAGCTTTGGGTCTAAGGCTTCACGCAGTCCGTCTGCAAGAATGTTGAAACTGAGCATGAGGATTGCAAGCACCACGATTGAAGGAACAATCTGGTAGGGGTGTGTGGTAAAGCTGTTGAACGCGTCGCTGATGAGCGAACCGAGCGAACACTGCGGAACCGGTATGCCCAGACCGACGAATGAAAGGAATGCTTCAGTGAAGATGGCAGTCGGAATGGAGAACATTGTCTGTGTGATAACCTGTCCGATGATGTTCGGCAATATTTCGTGGAAGATGATTGCAAAATTGCTTGCCCCCAGCGTGCGGCTGGCGAGGACGAATTCGCGTTCCTTGAGGTTCAGCATTTCAGCTCGTGCAATGCGGCTCATGCCTATCCACTCGGTTATCATCAGTGCAAAGATGATGGTGACGATGCCCGGCTTTAAGACGAGCATTAAGAGCGTTACGATGACCAGACGGGGTATACCGTTTACGATTTCGGCACAGCGCTGCATGAGTGAGTCCGTCATGCCGCCGAAGTAGCCGGAAATCAGACCGTAGCTCAAGCCGATTATCATGTCGATCAAAACCGCAATGATGGAAATGTACAATGAAACCCGAGTTCCCATCCAGGTGCGTGTCCAGATGTCTCTGCCCAAGGTGTCGGAGCCGAACCAGTAATACACGTCGGTGTCGCCTTTCTGCTGGTACAGGTTGACGGTGCGGCTGCCAGTCGTGGTCTTCATGGTTTCGTCGCCCTTGAAGATGCCAAGCTTTTCAAGACCCGGAATGCGGGGGGCGTAGTTCTTCTGTGCGAGGTTCTGCTCCGAATAGGTGTAGTGGTTCATCTTGGGGCCAAGAAAGGCGAGCAAGACGATTGCTATAATGCAGATGCTCGCAACGACAGCGCCTTTGTTTGCAAAGAACCGTTTGCGGACTTCGCTCCAGTAGCCGAGGGACGAGAAGTTTGAGTCAACAGAAATGTCATCTGTGGCCGGGCGGAGTTCAAAATCATTCTCTTGAAAGGTATTAGTCATGGACGGCCTCCGAAACTCTGATTCTTGGGTCAATGACGCCGTACAAAAGGTCAACGACAAGCATGATTGCAATGTACATGGCGCTGTATATGAAACTCAGTGATATGACGACGTTGTAGTCGTTTGACTGGATTGCTGTAACGAGGAGCGAACCGACTCCCGGTATGGCGAAAATCTTTTCGACGACGAGGGATCCTGTCATCAGGTCGACGATAAGTGGTGCCAGAACAGTGATAATCGGGATGAGTGTGTTGCGGAGCGCGTGTTTCCAGATGAGGCGGAAACCGTAGATGCCTTTGCTTTCCGCTAGCTGAATATACTCCGAACCGAGCGCTTCTATCATTTCGGTTCTGGTAAAGCGTGCAATAGAAGCGAGCGTGAACATGCAGAGCGCTATGCTCGGCAGCACACTGGAAGCGAGCACTTTTGTGTTCGAATACAGCATGGGGAACAGTCTCATCTTGAAGCCCAGCTGGTAGCTGAGTCCGAGCGCGAACACGTAGCTTGGAATTGACACCCCGAGTACGGATATGACCGTCGAGAGTGTGTCCCAGATTGTGTGTGACCAGACGGCTGCAACAACTCCCAGAACAAGCCCTATGACAGCACCGATGAAAACTGCCTGTCCTCCGATGCGGATGCTGACGGGGAGGCGCTGTGCAATCAGTGTCGAAATGGGTGTGTTTTTGGAAATCTTGTAGCTTACTCCGAAATCTCCCTGAAAGATTCTGGTGACATATTTGAAGAACTGTACAATAAGAGGTTTGTCCAGTCCGTATTTTGCGTAGAGAGCGGCTCTCTGTTCGTCTGTCAGCTTTTCATCGTTGAACGGCGAACCCGGCATGAGTTGCAGGAGGATAAAAAGAACAAGGGTTATTACAAGCAGCGTAAAAAGAGAAATCAGGATGCGTTTCAGTATGTATTTTTTCAAAATGCAAATCCGGTTGTATATAAATGAAGCCTCCCCGCTTTGTCAGCGGGGAAGCAACCGACTTTTCCTTTTGGAAAACTGTTTTAGTTCTTTGTTGCGTTCTTAAATACGCGGTTCAAAGCTACAGCGTGATATTCAACGCCTTTGATAGCAGACTTTACCATGAGCGCGTTGCTCTGCTGGTATATCGGGAAGATGACAGCGTCCTGCATGACGTACTTTTCGGCATCCTTGAGGGCAGCCCAGCGCTCTGCAGGTTTCTGTGCAAATTCTCCTGTGACGCATTTTTCAATGGTGCTGTCGAATTTTTTGTTGCTCCAGAATCCGTAGTTGTTCGGATTGTTTGTTACCCACATACCCAGGTAGGTCATCGGGTCGGCATAGTCAGGACCCCAGCGTGTGAGTCCAAGCTCGAAGGTTCCGTCCTGCATATCCTGAACGCGCTGCTTCTTCGGTTCAACGCGGAGGTCGATGGTGAGTCCCGGCAGTGTTGACTCAAGCTGTTCCTTGATAACTGCTGCAACATTCTGCTGAACGACAGTGTCATCAACAATCATCTCAAACTTGAAAGAATTCTTTCCGAGTTCTGCTTTTGCCTTTTCGTAGTATGACTTGGCCTTTGCCGCGTCGTCTGCGCAGTACTCAGGAAATTCGTCCTGTTTCGGAGTGAAGTCTTTTCCTTCATCAGAGAAAGCGTACTGGGAAGGAACTGCAGTGTATGTTGCAAGTGAGCCGTCTTTGACAACGTCTTCAACGATTGACTTGCGGTTGAGCGCGTAGGTGAGTGCATAGCGCAAGTTGAGGTTTGCAAGCGCAGGAACGTTCTTCATCATTGGGCTGATGTACCACAGATATCCTGCACCGACGGTGCGGAATTCCGGGTCGTCCTTTACCTGGTCTACCTGGTCACCTGCGACGAGAATCAGGTCGAGGTCTCCGTTCTGGTAGCTCATCAAAGCCTGCTGGCTGTCCTTGAGGACCTGATAGTTCAAGCCGTCAAGCTTGATGCGGGAAGCGTCCCAGTAATCGGGGTTCTTTTTAAGGGTGAAGCTCAATGCAGCCGGCTGGTAGTCGGTGAGAATGAACGCGCCGTTTGACAAAACGGTGTCTGCGCTGGTTGCGTAGGAGTCACCGCATTTCTCGCAGAATGCGCGGTTCACCGGATAGAATGTCGGGAAGTACAGAATCTTTTCAAAGAATGAGACAGGAGACTCAAGGGTTACTTCAAGTGTCTTTGCGTCGACAGCCTTGATTCCGAGCTGTTCGACAGGGAGTTCGCCGGCAATAATCTTTGCAGCGTTCTTGACCTGTCCGACATCGCTGAGCATGTAGGAATATTCAGATGCAATCTTCGGATCGACAGCGCGCTGCCAACCGAATACGAAGTCATCTGCGGTGACGGGGTCTCCGTTTGACCATTTTGCGTCGCGGAGTTTGAATGTGTATGTAAGTCCGTCTGGGGAAATTGTCTCGCTTTCGCACAGGGCGTTTGCTGTTGAGCCGTCGGCGTTCATCTGCTTGAGACCGTCAGTGAAGTCGGCGATTACTTCAAAAGAAGTTCCATCGGTAGCCTGCTGAGGATCAAGGCTTTCTACTTCGACTTCCACCATGACGTTTAAGACATTGCTTCCTGACTTTGAAGCTGTTGCTTCAGGCTTTGCGCCCGCACCGCTTGCGGCTGTATCTTTTTTTCCGCCGCAGGATGCAAACGCTATTAGAGAGGCTGCTGTCAGTGCACATGCAACCCCTTTTGCCAGACTTTTCATAAAAATAACCTCCAAAAAAAAAGGAGCTGAGCCGCTTCGAGCAGCCAACTCCTTCGTTTGCGCATAACTATACGTTTTTTATGCATAAATGTAAAGTGGTTTTGGTATAAAGATACAATAATTACAGCGTCATTCGTCTGTTAGATACCGTTCCTTTGCGACTGTGATGAATGCATCAGTCAGGTCGGGGTCAAACTGCGTTCCCCGGCCACGTTCCAACTCCGAAATGATATATTCCTTTTTACATGCTTTCCGGTAAACGCGGTTTGAGTTCATGGCGTCAAAGGCGTCGGCAATGCCGATGATGCGCGCTTCCACCGGAATATTCGTGCCGGAAAGCCCCGTAGGATAGCCTTTCCCGTCGTACCGTTCATGGTGGTACTTTGCACCGATGTCCACTCCCGGCACGAGCGACAGGTCTTTGAGGATTTCTCCGCCGAAAACGGTGTGCTGTTTCATCAGCTCGTATTCTTCATCGGTGAGCCTGCCGGGTTTGTTCAGTACTGCGTCCGGCACTCCGATTTTTCCGATGTCGTGCAGCAGTCCGATGTAGCGGATTCTGGCAATCTCTTGCTCTGACCAGCCTATGGCGCGCGCTAAATCAGCGGCAAAGATGGAGACTCTGCTGGAATGCCGTTTCGTGTAGGAATCCTTTGCATCTACTGCATTGCTGATTGAAAAGATTGTCTGCATGGTGATTTCCGTCACCTTCTGGCGCTCTGCAAGGACAGCCTGTTCCAGTTTCTTCTGGTGGTTCTGCTGTGCAAGCTGGCTTGTGTAGTATCCCTTCATGACGAACAGTGAAATTATCATGCAGGCGATGTAGAGGATGGGAAAGCGGTTCATGAAGTTTTCGGTGTAGTACATAGCCATATGGGTTCGCAGCGGCGTGTAAAACATTGTGAGTATCAACAGGAGGAAATACAGTTCTATGAACAAACCGAGCCTGAGGCTGAACGACCACATCATAAAGAACGGCAGGATAAGAATCCACAGGATTGCAAAACCGCCGTTCCTGCCGCCAAGGGCATAGAACGTGAACAGAACCACAACCCCTGCCAGCGCCATCATATTGCCGATTTGTTCCTTGTTTCGCTTGTAGAGGATTACGACTAGCAGAAAACTTGCTGCCAGAAAGAACGTTGTCCCTGCCATGAGGTATTCTTTCTGAAGGATGTTTATAGCGCTCATCACGAGGCAGACGACAGACAGACTGCTCCCGACTCCGACAGCGCCTACCTGGCTCTGTTTGGAAACCGGCAAGTTGTATTTTCCTGCTATGATATCGGCGATAACTTTAAACAATTTTTTCATAGGTGCAGACGACCTCGTACTGCTGCAAGCTTTTATGACACAAGTCTATAGTATTTCCGCCGTTTTGTCTCCATACGGAACCTCTTTTCATGTTAGCTTAAACATGATATAGTTAGCTAGGAGTAACAATACGATGGACAGAGCTGAGATAGATGAGAACGGAAAAGGCAAGCTTTTCTTTGGAACCACTAGAGTAGAAAAATGTGGATTAGTAGAAGGGCAGCCGAATGTGTACCTGCTTCAGACCAGCACGGTGCTGGAACGGGACAGTCAAGTCTCGCCGCAGGCAGGGCAATTTTACCTGATACGGAGTAAGAAGTCAGGGGTGCACTACGGACGTCCTATCAGCGTGTATCATTCAGAGTCGAAACGGAATGCCGACGGCAAAATGACGGTTACGGTGCAGTTTATGATTCTGCAGAAAGGAGCCGGGACGACGGAGCTGTGCAATCTGAAAGCGGGCGATGAAATGACGGTAACCGGTCCTTTGGGGATGCCTTGGCCTGCTCCGGAAGGAAAATCAAACGTCTGCATCATAGGGGCTGGCATCGGAGTGGCTCCTGTGGCAAACCTCGCTTCAACACTGCCGGACGGTTCGTATGATTTCTATGCCTGTTTCAAAAGCGGTTCATACGGCTTGGAGCATGTCCACGCAGCGAACCTTCAGATTACAACTGATGATGGCTCTGTCGGTACCAAAGGTATGCTGCCCACCGTCTTTACCAAAGAGTCGGTCAAAGCTGCTGGATACGATGTGATATATATCTGCGGGCCTGCACCCGCGCTTGCCTACGCGAAGTCTGTTGCGGAGGAGTGCGGGGTGTTGTGTTACATCAGCATGGAACACCGTATGCTGTGCGGACTCGGTGCTTGTCTGGGCTGTACTATAGAGACGGAAGAAGGTCTGAAACGTGTCTGCAAGGATGGCCCGGTCTTCGATTCCCGACTGCTGTCATTCCCGAAATCTGCACCGCGCCGGAAGCCGCTGGATGCCGGCATAGAAGCGGATTTGAGCGTGGATATTGCGGGCGTGCATTTTAAGAATCCCACCATTGCCAGCGCAGGTACATTCGCGTTCGGGCAGAACTTCCGCGGCTTGTCCGATGTCTCCGCATGGGGCGGCATCTGCTCAAAAGGCTGTACGTATGAACCGCGTGAGGGGAATCACGGCGAGCGCAGTCTGGAAGTCGCCGGCGGCAATATGAACTCCATCGGCTTGCAGAATCCCGGCGTGCCTGCGTTCATCCGCGATTTGCTGCCCGGAATGCTCGGCCTGGGACCCGTCGTCATTGCAAATCTTGCGGGAAGCGACATTGAGTCCTATGTGGAAGGCGCGAAACTGCTGGATAAGACCGACTGCGACATGATAGAGTTGAACATCAGCTGTCCGAATGTAAAGGCTGCGGGGCTTGCTTGGGGACTGAGCGCGGAGACTGCCTATTACTGTGTGTCTGCGGTACGCGTCGTTACCAAAAAGCCGCTAATGGTAAAACTTTCCCCGAACGCTCCTGACAACCGTCCGATAGCCCTTGCCTGCATCAAGGCTGGGGCGGATGCCATCAGCCTCATAAACATGGTGCACGGTGTGGCAATCGATATCGAGAGGGGAAAGCCGTTCTTCAACAATGTCCACGCAGGCTACAGCGGACCAGGGCTCAAACCGCTTGCGCTGAGAATCGTATACGACGTTGTGCAGGAGATCAACCGGCTGCCGGAAGAACAGCGCATTCCCGTTGTTGGCATCGGCGGCATAAGCTGCTGGCAGGATGCGGTTGAATTCATCATGGCGGGGGCTGCCGCGGTGGAAATCGGTCAGGCAAAGTTCACGAACCCCCATGTGGCAATCGATATTCAGAACGGCCTGCGCGCATTCATGAAGATCCACGGCTACAAAAACCTCGCCGAGATGAGGGGGATTGCGCAGGTGGCTCGTCACAATACTGCGCATACCGATGAGAAAGGCCGGTTCATCGACCTCAAAGAGATGATTTTGAAGGATAAGTCGATTGTCCCGAACCTGGCGGGGTCCAATGTCCGTTGACGGTTGAAACGCTCTTGCATAGCTTATCTCTTGGCTGCGGCGGAAAATGGCAAGAAAATTTAATCTTGATACTTACCTGTTAGCATGTTATAATAGAAAAAATGCTATTCAGGAGTAGTCTATTATGAGTGATGAATACGGCAGTGACGAAATTACTGTTGAATCCTTGCTGTCAAGTGTTGACGATGATACGCCCGAAGATACTGAAAACGAATTGGATATGGACGCTCTTCTCAAGATGGGGGAAGAGGAAGAAGATCAGGGACAGCAGGATACGACTGTTGCAAAGGCTGGTCCTTCCGGAGTAAAGAAAGCTTCCGTCGGTGATGGCAATGTTGCTGAAGTCGATCTGACTGTCCGTTCATTTGCTCCGATTACAAAGTATTTTGAAGACAAAGCGAATCCTGTTTTCGACGACCCTGCATACTACAAAACTTGCCTCGGCAATGAGGGTCAGACAGCCCAGCGTCTGCACCAGCTTCTTTTGAAGTATCTCAACTGTGCTGATAAAAAGGACAAGACTGTCTACAGACAGCAGATGGTGTCCGCGTATTGGAATTTCCTCAATACGCTTGCTCCGAAGATGGCGAATACACGGCTTCCGCTGTGCAAGCGCCTTGCCATGAGGTACGGTGTCGTACTGCCGTCCCTGTTCAGCCCTGAGCAGAAGGACTTCTTTTCAAAGGCGATCCTTGACAACTATACGGGAGAGCCAATCCTCTACATGGATGAGTGGATCCGTGAGATTGCCGTCGGCAAGATGAAACCGAGTACAACCGACGAGGTTGCTACAAAAGGACAGGGACCTGCCGCCCAGCAGTCTAAGCTCAACGAGAAGATCGGCAAACAGAATGGAAAGATTCAGAGCACGGAAAGCATCGTCTCCATGAAGGAGAGCCAGCGTGCAAACCTTGAGGAATCACTCAAGAGCAAGGTGAAGGACTTGTGTGTCCATGAGCCGATATACAATTTGGAAAATCACTTCCACACCTATAACGAAGCCCAGAAACGGCTTATTGGCGAGATGACCGTTATATTCCGCGATTTGCAGCGGCTCGACAAGGAGCTTGAACGCAACATTGCTGAACTGCTGGAGGCAAAGGGGGAGGTAGATAAGATACGGGATGAGCAGGCGATGCTTGCTGCACAATCTGGTGAAGACACTCAGTCCGTCAGCAAAGAAGAAATTGTGGGTGAGATGGGAACCTTACGGCAAATGGCAAAGATGACCTGCGGACGACAGGGAAACCAGTTCCCCGTTTTGACCAGGGAATTCTGCCACAGCACACAGAACAGCACCGGTTTCCGTGAAAACGTCATCCGTGAACTTGCTTGGATAGAGTCAATCGACCCGAACTGCTTTGTCCGCATTCACAAGAACATGCCGAACCGCATTGTTCCGTATACTCTGCTGGTGCCGTCCTACGGCGACAGAGGCTTCTGCTGGGAGCCGTTTGACCGCTACAACCGCATTACCAGCCGCGGGCGCATTGCTGTTCCGATGTATGCGCGCGACCTTAAGATTGCATGCATTACCGCTGTCGCTGATTTGCGCTGGCAAGTTGCAAAGGAAAAAGCTTCCTTCGACTGGATGTCGGAAGGTCTTACCGGCCAGTACTACCAGTGGATTGATGCCCAGAAGCTCAAGGGCGATTTGAAGCAGTTCTTTATAGAAGATTATATCCTGTGGATTACAAAAGAATCGACTGGGGCTCAGAAACTTCCTAAGGAGGTCCGCGCTATCTTCTGGCGCTTCATGCCGTTCCCTCAGGAGATGAAGGAAAAACTCAAGATGATGAGTTTGACCTATCAGGAGCTGTACCAGCGCGATGTAAATCGAAGTATGAGCGATGGTTATTGATTTTTATTGATAAACTAGGGGCAAAGCGAAGGCTTTGCCCTTTTTTTGTGCCAAAAAGTGCTTATTTATCAATTTTTTTTGTTTTATATCAAAAAAAGCATTTGACAAGTCAGCAATATGGCTTTATGATAAAAATATACGAATAACGAACCCTTATTCGACAACAGGTTAAAAACTAAGACATTCTTTTGTATGGAGGATATGTATGAAAAGATTGTTCAAGGGTGCAGCTGCGGCTCTCGGAATGAGCGCAATGTTGCTCGCGACACTCACAGGATGTGGCGGAAAGAAAGGAAGCAATGCGTCTGCTGCAGCTCCGTCTGCTGACACACAATCACAGAAAGAACCGGCAGAAGCAGAGATAAAGCCCGATGCAATTTCTACAGTGGGACCGGCTTCTGGAACCCACCTCGATTTGTGGACATTTGTTGAATTGCATAGCCAGCACTATGCTGCAATGCTTGAACAGTGGAACAAGGAGCACCCTGATGAGCAGATCCAGATAACCTTCACAACATATCCGTATGGCGACATGCACAACAAGCTCATCATGGCAAACCAGACGGGAACCGGTGCTCCTGATATCTGTGATGTTGAAATCGGACAGTTCCCGAACTTCATGCTCGGAAACGTACAGTTTGTCGAGATGGACAAGTATATTGAGCCATATAAGAACAATGTCGTTCAGTCCCGCCTTGACATCTACGGAACAAAGGGCAAGCACTACGGTATTCCGTTCCATGTCGGTGCAACTGTCATGTACTATGACGATGCACTCCTTTCAAAGTATGGAATCGACTACAAGACAATCAAGACGTGGGATGATTTCGAAAAAGCAGGTCTGAAGCTCAAGGAAGCGACAAACGGCGAAGTCCACATGACTGGTGTTGATACCGGTGGAACAGACTGGCTCTGGCTCTCTATGGCAGAGAACAAGCAGGATTGGACAGATGCAAACGGCCATGCAGATATCCGCATCAACGGTGTTTCTGACATGATCAAGATGCAGAAGAAGTGGATAGACATGGGCATTGCATACCCGACTCCGGGCGGACAGATCGATACAGAAGCTGGTTACGCAACAGTCGGAGACGAAAAGGTTGCTGCTTTCCCGAAGGCTTTGTGGTACATGAGCCGCTTCCTCAACTACATCCCGGATCAGAAAGAAAGGTGGGCAATCGCTCCGTGCCCTGTGTACAAAGCGGGTCAGCCACGCTCTGTCGGTATCGGTGGAACAGGAACTATCGTTTCACTTCAGTCTAAGCATCAGGACCTTGCAGCACGTTTCATCGTGTATGCAAAACTTTCTCTCGACGGTGAAAAGCGCATTTGGGAAGTCCTTGGATTTGACCCTGTCAACACAGATATGTGGCAGGACAAAAGCATAACACACGACAAGAACAACAAGTATGTCGCATACTTCCGCACCAATCCGTTCGACGTTCTTAACGAAATCAAGAATGAAATCGGTGGTATCAAGGCTGTATCTATCAGCTCTACAATCAATGAGCAGATCAACCTTAACGTTCTTAACAATTGTCTTGAGCAGGGTGCAGATGTTGATTCAGAGTTGCAGACTGCACAGGATGAGATTGACATCGAGCAGTAAACAGAGTGTGCCGCTTGCCTGAGCGGTGCTGCAGGATGGCCTGGAAAAGCTTGTCTTGACCAGGCCTTTTTTACAATCTTTTTTTTCATAACACCCCTGCGGGGACGCAAGTGAGGTTTATAAAATGAAACGAAACAGGATAAAAAGCTTCTTGTATTCATGGAGGGTTGCCCCGTATGTGTTTGTACTTCCATTCATCCTGAGCTTTTTGATTTTCTGGGTATATCCTTTTTTCAACGCAATATTGATGAGTTTTGAGAATATCCTGCCCGGTCAGATTGAGTGGGTTGGATTGGGCAATTATACAAAACTCCTGAAAGATAAAACATTCCACATTGCAATCAAAAACAGCTTCTTGTACATGGTTCTCACCTGTGCGCTTCTGATTCCGTTCCCTATGCTGTACGCAACAATCATGAACAGCGCATTCATGAGGGCTAAGACGGTGTTCAAAGCTGTTCTCTATATTCCTGCGCTGACATCTGTCGTCGTTGCAGGTACTATTTTCAGCCTTATGTTCAGCGAGCTTGACGGCTCTGCAATGAACCAGCTGCTCCATTCCCTAGGCCTTCCTTCAATCAAGTGGCTCAAGAACTGGGGGACTGGCTGGTTCGCCATGGTAACGCTGTGTTGCTGGAGATGGACGGGAGTCAACATGCTGTACTTCCTCTCCGGACTGCAGGGCATTGACAATTCCCTGTATGAGGCTGCCGACATTGACGGCGCTTCCAAGTGGCAGAAATTCACGATGATTACATTCCCGCTTTTGAAGCCGACTTCCATTTATGTTCTGACCATAAGCATTTACGCTGGTCTCGCCATGTTCCTTGAAAGCTACATGATGTGGGGCGGCAACGGTTCACCGAAGAATATCGGTCTGACGATTGTCGGTTACTTGTACCGCCGCGGTATTGAGAAAAACCAGATGGGGTATGCAAGTGCCGTCGGTATCGTGCTTCTGGTTATCGCCCTTATTATCAATGTTGTCCAGCTCACCTTGAGCGGTACATTCAAGAAGGAGGGAAAGTAATATGGCAACTAAAACTGCTGTTGTAACTAGGGAAGAAAAATTTCACAGTATAAAGACTCAGAACACCCTGTTCACAACGTTTTCAATTCTGCTGTTCACGGTTTTGAGTGTGTTGATTCTGTATCCGCTTGTTGCGGCGCTGCTCGCTTCATTCCGTCCGGGACAGGAACTTATTCGCTACGGTTTGAACTTCAACCCTGATCCGCGCGGGCTGACACTCAACAACTACATCTACCTGTTCACTCAGAAAGCGTTTCAGAAGGGGGAGTGGGTCAAGGTTCCCCACCGGTACTTCATGTGGTACAAGAACAGTCTTTTCCTGACTGCTGTGAGCGTCTGTCTCCAGTTGTTCTTCTGCTATGTTGTTGCCTATGGACTTTCCATGTACGACTTCAAGCTGCGCAATGTGCTTTTCTTCATAATCATCGCTACAATGATGGTTCCTGGTGTTATTCTGATGCTGCCGTTGTATCAGGAAATGATAAATCTGCACTTGATAAACACGACAGCTGGTGTTATTCTACCAGGTATATGCGGTGCGTCGACTATCTTCTTCTTCCGGCAATTTATGATTGGATTGCCGAAAGAGCTTCTCGATGCCGGACGCATTGACGGAGCCAACGAGTATCGCATCTGCTTTACAATTATGATGCCGCTCACCAAGCCGGCGTTCGGAGCAATGGCTATTCTTTCCGCCATGGGTGTGTGGAACGACATGCTCTGGCCGATGCTCGTGTACCGCGATGCCAGCAAGTTCACGCTGCCAATCGGTTTGAACACGCTGCTGACACCGTACGGCAACAACTATGACTTGCTTATTGCAGGTTCTTGTTTTTCAGTCCTGCCGATTCTGGTTGTGTTCTTCGCATTCCAGCGGTACTTTATCGGCGGCATGACGGTAGGTGCGGTAAAGGGCTGATTTTTTTCATACGGGTATAATGCCTCCTATTGTTGGTCACAGTAACTGGCATGATTTTGGCAGGAATCGGGTTGTCAATCTGGTTCCTGCCTTTTTTATTGGCTCAGGAACTCGTGGTAGTTTTCCGGCGTGATTGTCTGGAGCTGCGCGGCAGGGTAGCCTACATCATCTATTTGGAGCGTCAATCAGACGGCACAATAAGGCAAGTGAAAAAAGAAAAGGATACCTTCGCTGGCAACATCGGAAAACACTATTGGGGAATTTGCATTTTCAAGGATTCAATCGATTTTGGTGTTTAGAAGTTGGTGCTATAATCAAAGTTTCAAAACTTCCAGACTCAATTTTGAAGCAGGTGAAATACTATCCGTACGATTTACTGTCTGTAGGCAAATCGCTCCATAGTGACAGGATACATTTTTCTTGACGACTTTTCTTTTTGCCGTGCAGATACTTTGACAAAATTATGTTTCCAGTGCGTATGTATTAGATACAGGGGGTGCTGTATGGTTTTGCGTAATCGGGTGTGTGCGGCGGTTTTGTTTGTTTGTATACTCTGCCTATGTACGGGGTGTTCGGGGGCGACGCATGACGGCAGGGTGAAGTTGCGCGTTGTGAACTGGAATGTTGAGACGTTCTTCGACGCTGTTGTTGACGGGGATGAGTACGGCGAGTTTGCAAAAAGCAAGAACTGGAATGAGGCGGCGTATACGGCTCGTCTTACGAGACTTGCGTCTTCGATCAAAAAGCTCAACGCGGATGTCGTTGTGATGGAAGAGATTGAAAACGAAGCTGTGGTGCAGGATGTGGCGAATTTCCTTGCGGGGGAGTGGAACTCACGCCGCTGGTACCGGTGGGGGTGTTTTGCAAAAGAGCCGGGAAGCGCCATAGGGTGCGCGGTTATTTCCCGCTTGCCGCTTGAAAATCTGTCTGTCCACTCGCTGGACTGTAGGTCGGCAGAGGGTGAACAGCCGTCGCTGCGTCCGGTGCTGCAGCTTGAAGTTGTTAAGAATGACCGCCGTCTGACGCTGTTCGTCAACCATTGGAAAAGCATGAAAGGAGGGGAGGCTGAGACCGCAGTGTGGCGGGAGCGACAGCAGGCTCTGCTTGAACGCCTGGTTTCCGGGACACTCGGTGAAGCCAAACAGCCTGTGTTGTGCTGCGGGGATTTCAACATGGATGTCGAAGACTTCCAGCACGATGCTGAAGGCGCAGTTGTCCTGCAGGGGGACGGTTCCTGTACGGAAGTGCGTTCTCCGTGGTTTGCAGAAGACGGTGAAATGGTCGGGGACGGCAGTTATATGTATCAGGGGTGCTGGTCCCGCATAGACAATTTTTTTACCGCCGGTGCTGCTGAAGCTGTGGACTTTCGACCTGAGACTGATGGCGAATGGTGTTATGAGGACAGCGGAAAACCGAAAGGCTACAAACTATGGACCGGCGCTGGCTACAGCGACCATCTGCCCATAGGGGTGAGTGTGTTGTTCTAATAGTTGTAAATGGCAAAGACGGAGGATTTGTTGTGGTCCAGCATTTTCTGAATGGAATTAGCTGCCGCCCGCTCTGTTGAAAAGTCCAGCACTATGCCGTTGCCGACGGGGCTTGTATTGAAGGAAAGCTGGCAGAGCCGGTGTTTGCCCTCTTCAATCGTTTTGCGTATGGTGTTGCAGTAGCTGTAGTATTTGAGCGGGACTTCCATGCCCTCCGCTGTCGGTGTGCCTTCAAGGGTATACATGACGACGCCTTTGTAGTTTTTGTCGGATGATTTAATTGAGTTCCGCGCCAGCCTTGCTACCGGGTCGTCGGGGCAGTTGTCGTACAGATTGAAATTGTAGACAACGGTATCCGGCTCGATGCCTTCGTCCAGAATGACTTCTTCTTCTGGAATCTCGTAGGAATCAACTTTTGTTGATTCGCAGGACATCATCGCGGCGGAGAGAGAGAAAACGAAAACTAATGATAATGCACAGAGTATCTTGTTCATTTCCTTTTTCCTATAATATCATATGTTTCCTGTTTGTAAATGAATGTTTCTCCCTTTTCGGTGGATTTTCAGTGCGGAGGGCTGTCTAAGAAGTTTGCACTCTAGCGTCATTCCGAACGCTACGCCACAACCGAACGCACCTGCTGCGGTTGTAGCGTAGATGCTGAAATAAATTCAGCATGACATGAAATGTCACCATTACTTCATAGACAGCCCTTTTTTCAAAGCGGTTACACTTCGAACTGGTCAATCTGATTAGACATTGCTTCGATAGTTTTGCCAACCTTTCCCGAAACATTTACCAGCTGAGCCCCTGATGTATCAATTTTTCTTGCACTTTCAAACATTTCGTTCATGCAGTTTTCAATTTCTGTTGTGCATGATTTCAATTTTTGAACCTGCTCAAGAATCAGGCTGTTTCCTTCCGACATTTCGTGGGAAGCGGAATGAACTTCGGTAGTACTGTCATTAAGCGCTTTTAGGGCTTCTATAATCTGTTTGGAACCAGTCTTCTGTTCATTCATAGCCTGTTTAATCCGCTGAACCAAACCGTCTGTTGAATTGATTCCCTGATTAACAGAAGTGAATGCATTGCTGGAGTCTTGGGAAGCAATGACCACGTTTTCAATGGATTTCTTAATTGTCTTCAGACTTTCTCCGATAACTCTTGACTGCTGGCTGGAAGTTTCTGACAGTTTGCGGATTTCATCTGCGACGACACTGAATCCCCTTCCTGCGTCTCCTGCATGGGCCGCTTCAATTGCAGCGTTCATGGCAAGGAGGTTTGTCTGTCCAGCAATGTTTGAAATGGTCTTGTTGGCCTCGCTGAGCATTTCGGATTCTTTTTCAATAGCGACAATTTTTTCATTTACTTTCAACTGCTTTTCACAGCCGTCTTTTGCATCCTGTGAAAGCGTAACGAACGAAATGGCCATTTTTTCTACAGAATTGTTTACAGAATCAATATTGCCGATCATTTGTTCTACTGCACTGGAAGCTTGTGTTACACCGTCAGCCTGATTCTGAATCATTCGTTCCAGAGAGGATATGTTGGAAGAAATTTCATTCACCGCGCTTGAGGTCTCGTCGACACTGGACGACTGGGTTTGGATTTTTTCATTGGTCGTTCTTATAGAATTCTTAATTTCATCAATTGCTACAGATGAATGGACGGTTGTATCAGAAAGGTCTGAACCTGCATCTGATAAAATCTGTTCTGATTTCTTCAATTCGGAAATGATAGACTGGAGTTTCTCTGAAAAATTGTTGAATCCTTCTACAATGGAGCCGATTTCATTATTTGCAGAAACAGAAATGCGCTTTGTCAAATCGGCATTTCCAGATGAAATCTCTGCAATTGCAGTTTCCACTGTCTGAAGCGGATGTAAAAGTACAAACAGCAGCCATGCAGATGCAATAACCAATGCAGCAACCATAACAATTGATGCAATAATCAGGATTTGCACAATAGAGTTTCCTGTTTCATACATCTGGGTTGCACTGATATTGAATCCAAGACTCCATGGTGTGTTGTGGACAGGGGTATACGTTACATATTCCCGCGAAGCATTGGCAAGGCTCTTTATCCATCCGGAACCGGTATGTCCTTCCGTCATATTTCTGGCTATATCCCGTAAAGCAGAATGCGAAGCATCGAGACCTGTCAAAAAGTTCTTCTTCATAGAATACCCGTTGATCGGGTATGAAATGACCGTTCCGTTTCCTGCAAGAAGCCATGCATTTCCCGTCCTTCCGAGCTGAATATCACTGACAATTTTCTGGATGGAACTGAGCGGATACACGCCTGCAAACATTCCCAGTTTTTTACCGTTTACAATAACAACTTGTGCAACGTAAATGACAGGCTTTTTGATTACAGCGTCCATCACAGGGTCACTGACATACTCGTAGTTTCCTGTATCCATGATTTCCTTAAAGAACGGCTCGTTCCGGACATTGATAACTTCACCGTCGTCGCGGTAACCGGTGCCGTCTGGGGTGCAGAAGTACATGGCATCGATATTTGCACTCTTCTTTCCTGCCCGGTTGCACATCCATGCAATTATCTCCTGTTCATTCTGCCGCTGCACAACATCAGAATCAACATAGACGCGGATTTCCCGAAGGTACATGCTTATTCTGTTTGTGAGCATAAGCGAATACGCCTGGACGAGCTGTTCGCAGTTATCGCCATAACTTTCAGACGTGGATTTTTTTGAAACCGTACTGATCAATGCAATCTGTAAACCCGAAAGAACTATAAAAATCAACGCAATTGTCGAAATCAAGACAAAGATCAAGCTTTTTCTTTTCGTTTTCATATGTCCGGCTCCTCTATTTACCTGAATTCCTGCTTGAATTGAATTTATCCATCTGGGACTGCAATTCTGTAATGATTTTTTCAATCCCTGCCTGTTTTAGATCCTGTTTGAACCGTTTTACATACGCATCCGTATCACGTACCTGTCCATAACAGATGTTTCCCATGTAGTTTCCGTACACTACGCCGACAGCATCAAGTTCACTTCTGATTTTTGAAAAATCAAATACAAGCTGTCCGTATGGATAATCAATCTTTGATTTCCCGTAAATTTTGTTCAACTCGTCAAACTTGTCCCATGAGGTGGCAGTGTCACGTACTTCAAGCGCATCGTTTCTGCCCCACCAGTAGTTTGTCGTAATTCCTTTTGCGTTCGGGACAGCTTCACGGTAGCCTTGTGAATTGATTGTATAGTTTTTGCCCTTGATACCGTAGTTAATCAATTCGTAACAGTCTTTGTCATTGCGCAGCAGGTCGTACACCATTAAAGCGCGTTCCGGATGCTTGGATGCTGATGAAACAGCCATGGCTCCATGTGTGACAGTCTGATACGTGATGTTGCTGGATTCTTCTCCGAACCAGAAAAAACCGGAATCTGCGCCGCCGCCGAGTGCCTGGACTTTAGAGACAACCTGTGTATACCATGTCTGGGAGTGGTGCTGTTCAAGGGCTGTCAGTCCTGCACAGAATTCATCACGATTGCTTCTGTTTCCGCCGCGTTCAATCAAAACATTCTTTGGCCAGACGCCCATGTCATTCCACTGCCTCATGAGTTTTGCATACGCGAAGATTTCATCGCTCTCATACAGAGGACAATAGAATTTCTTGAGATTGTTCTTGTGGGTTCCAAACATGCTTGTACTGGAAATGCCGTCAAGCACAATAAAATCTGTTTTTGACTGCATGTATCCTTCGGGATGGAATGAACTTGAAGAAGCATCGCTGTCCCACGGTGTGATTTGCGGTTTGTTTTTTCGTATGTATGAAAGATATTTCGTCAAATCTTCCCAACTGTGGACTCCATTCAGTCCCGCTTGTCGTGCCCAATCGGTCCGGTACATAAAACCGTGGTTGGTCCACTGTGTGTAATTGTCTTCCGGGCACATATAAATCGTATCGTTCAGCTTGCAGACATTCCAGTGTTCGGGAGTAACAGAATTCCAGGTCTTTGGAGCATAGGTAGAAAGCATTTCTTCGGAAAGCGGGTAGAAGTTGCCAAGGGATGCATTTCTCCATGCATCAAGCCAGTCTGTAGCGGTGCCAATCAAATCGATTGACCCGTCTTTTTCTGCCAGCTTAAGATTGTAATTCGTAATATAGTCAGACCATGGTATGTAGTATATTTCCAGTTCTGCATTTACTTTTTCAGTAAGAATTTCATTCAGCTTTTCAAGCATTTCTGAAGTTCCGCTGTTTGTCGGTTTATTACCGACGGTAAGATAGGTGATGATGACATGGTGATTTTTTACATCATCTTCCACAGACCTTGCTTTTGTACAAGATGTTGCGGCCATCAAAGAAATCGCCCCTAAAAAAGCAAGCAGTCCTTTTTTCCGATTAAACATAGCAGCTCCTGATACTCTTATATATATGTGCTCAATTAAGATGATAGCACCAATAGTTGTGAAATACAAATAACTTGATGAATTTTTTTTGCAGAACAGATGAGATAGTTCTAAAAACTGAAAAATATGCAAAATGAGTTCGACGGTATATACCTTTTTTTGCATAAATATGCATTTATATTCTTTACACAAACCGGTATTTTGCACTATACTAAAGAAAGTTTAGTAATTATGAAAATCAAGCCTGCATTACAACATGTTCTTCAGTCGTATGAAAAGTATTATACGGTAAAAACCGAGGGCGTTACCGAACCGTTTGCTGCGGAAGCGGAATTCCGTATTCATACCGAGCAGTATTTCCTTGTGCGGGCGGCAAAACTGTCTGATATCGATTCAAACGAGTTCGTCTACTTTGCGGATGTTCCCCTGCTGACTTCGGAAAAGGCGCTTGAACTTGACCAGAGCGCATGGAATGCAGGGTTGGCAAGAGTAAAGCCGTATTCCGGACACCGCAATTCAGACGTAACTCTGATAATACTGGCTGACAAAATAGAAGAGAGTGTTTTTCAGCAGATAAAGAAGCTCAAGCATTATAAATCCTATTACCTCAGTTTCTGGGGGTGGAGTAATTACCGGATACTAGCGTATGAGGTTTCAACCGGAAAGTCTGTGTCGAACAGGCTTGGCAAGGATTTGAAAAAACTCGTATGTCAAAATATTCTCTAGGAGGAGAAGAAAAATGACAGCATTATTAATCATTATTGCTGCGATTGCTTTGCTCTTCATCGGCTATGTATTCTACGGCTCATGGCTTGCAAAGCAGTGGGGTATTGACCCTAAGAAGGAAACACCTGCTAAGACAATGACCGACGGTGTTGACTATGTTCCTGCTAAACCGGCTGTTCTTATGGGACATCATTTCTCATCAATCGCCGGTGCCGGTCCTATCAACGGTCCGATTCAGGCTGCTGTATTCGGTTGGGTTCCAGTCTTCCTGTGGTGTGTCATTGGAGGAATCTTCTTCGGCGGTCTTCAGGACTTCGGCTCACTCTTTGCCTCTATCCGCCACGGCGGCAAGTCTGTTGGCGAGATTATCAAGGATTCAATGGGCAAAACTGCAAAGAAGCTTTTTATCATTTTTGCGCTTCTTGTTTTGATTCTGGTCATTGCCTCGTTCGTAAACGTTGTTGCTGCAACCTTCTTTACTCCTGCTGATGCAAACCAGTTCGGTTTTGTGCTGCATCCGACCGGAAACCAGACGACAGCAATGATTTCCTTCCTGTTCATCATTCTTGCTGTTATTTACGGTGTGCTGACAAACCGCTGCGGTGTAAAGACACTGCCTGCCACAATCTTCGGCATTGTTGCAATCATCGGGATTGTCATCCTCGGCCTGAACGTCGGTCTTGCAATGAACCGCACAACCTGGATTATACTGATTGGTCTGTATATCGCTGTAGCATCTCTTATCCCTGTCTGGATTATGCTCCAGCCGCGTGACTATCTTTCATCATTCCTGTTGTACGCAATGATGCTGATTGCTCTCGTGGGTATTGTATTTGCAGCCTTTGCAGGCGGTTCCCGCGGTGTGCAGTTCGGCCTTCCTGCATTCACCGGCTGGAAGACAGCGATTGGAAATATGTTCCCGGCGTTGTTCATCACCGTTGCCTGCGGTGCTTGTTCCGGTTTCCACTCATTGATTGCCTCCGGTACTTCTTCAAAGCAGCTCGACAACGAAAAGAATGCCAAGGCTATCGGTTACGGTTCAATGCTCATTGAATCTGCGCTCGGCGTTATTTCCCTCATTTCCATCGGAATCATCGTCGGTTCCATGAAAGACCAGACGTTCATTACAAAGAATGATGCCGGTCTCATGGCGTTCAAGGGGTCTCCTGCCGCTGCCTTCGGTGAAGGAATCGCATTCCTCTTTGGCGACAAGTCAACCCATGCATTCCTCACAATCAAGGCTTTGCTGACGCTTGCTGTTTCTGTATTCGCGTTGACATCCCTCGACTCTGCAACCCGTTTGAGCCGTTTTATGTTCTCTGAGCTGTTCCTGACAGATGACGAGGCCACATGGAAGGATGCCAAAAATCCAGTACGCAAGGCGATTGCAAATCCGATCGTCGGAACAGCATTCATGGTTATAATCGGCTGTGTACTCGGCGGACTGTCTCTTTCACAGATTTGGGGGCTGTTTGGTTCTGCAAACCAGCTTCTTGCGGGTATCGCACTTATGGCTGTTGCCGCATGGCTCGGACAGGTGGGCAAGAACAACAAGATGTTCTTTATCCCGACGGTGTTCATGCTCTGTGCAACACTGACACAGCTCGTGCTTACAATCATTGCTAAGGTAAAGATATTTGCTGGAATTGCCAAGGCTTCTGGTCCGATGTGGGGCCACTGGTTCCAGTTCTTCTTCGCTGCTTCCATGGCGGTCCTTGCAGTTATCCTTGTTATTGAGGGTGTAAAGACGTTCTCCAAGCAGACAGCAAAGCAGTCTAAGTAAGTTATAAAAAACAAAAGCTCTGGCAGAGATGCCAGGGCTTTTTCATTATCTGTATGAGTACAAAAAAAGCCGGGAGTGTATCCCGGCTTTCCTTTTTAGCGGCTGCTTATTTCTTCATTGCAGTAACTTTTTCGAGGCGGGCGAGGGCCTTTTTGTTGGCTTCTTCTTCTGCCTTTCCGAGCTTTTCTGTCACTGTATTGATGTTGTTGACCATGTAGACCGGCTGCAAGGTAGCGTCGAGACAGTCTCTCCACAGAGAGCTTTCCGGGTCGACGATGTTGCGTTTGAGGGTTGCCATGGAAATCGGGATGTGCACGTATTTGTCGTGGACGAGACCGATGACAATCTTTGTCTTTCCTGCCATTGCTGCATGGACGGCGTTGTTTCCAAGGCGTTCGCAGTAGATGGAGTCGTTTGCTGTGGTAACAGATGCGCGCACTTCATAGCCCGGGTCGATGTATTTGAGGTTGATGTGAATCTTCTTTGCGGCGAAGTATTCAGTAATCTTGTCGCGGAGATAGACACCGATGTCTGCGAGTTTTTTGTTGCCGGAAGCGTCAGTCTGATTTGTGGAGGTGAGCAGTTCCTGGCCTGCGCCTTCCGCAACGACAATGACTGCATGGTGGCGGTTGGCAAGTCTGTTCTCCAAGTGGGAGAGGAAGCCGTTGGGACCGTCCATGTCGAATGGAACTTCCGGGATGAGACAGAAGTTTGTCTCATGGCTTGCGAGTGCGGTTGCCGTTGCAATGAAGCCGGACTCACGTCCCATCAGCTTTACCAGACCGATACCGTTGATCTGTGAATGTGCTTCCATGTGGATTGAATTGACAGCCTGTGTCGCTTTCTGAACAGCTGTTTCAAATCCGAATGAGCGGTCGATGAATTCAAGGTCGTTGTCAACAGTCTTCGGAATGCCGACGACTGCAACTTTGAGCCCGCGGGATTCAATTTCATTTGCAATGTCGAGTGCACCGCGCTGGGTTCCGTCTCCGCCGATGATGTACATCTGGTTGATTCCGAGCTGCTCAATGGCATCGACGATTTCGCTTACTCTGTCTCCGCCTCCGCGTGAAGTACCGAGGTACGAACCGCCTATTTTATGGATTGTGTCTACGATATCCGGGTTCAGGTCGATGGCAGCGTAGCCCTCATCGTGGAAGAAGCCCTTGTATCCGAACTGGATGCCTTTTATCTTGCGTACTCCGTAGCGGTTCCAAAGGCAGCGGACGACAGCGCGTATAACGTCGTTGAGTCCCGGGCACAAACCTCCGCAGGTGCAGATTCCCGCAGTTACATGCTGTGGGTTGAAGTAGATGTATTCCCGGGGACCAGCTTTTTCCATCAGGTTCGTCTTATCGTTTGCGTCTTTTTTTTCGTCCGCGAAAACATTTACCTTGTTGCGGACATATGTCGTGTCTTTGACATACGCAGCCCTGTACGTCCCGTGCTCAAGGGAAAGCTCTATTGGAGAGTGGATCTTGCATTCCCCCAAGTTTTCGACTGTGAAATCGTATTCCATCGTGCTCATAAAAACCCCTAACAACAAACAGTTTGCATAATGCGGGAGGCAGAAAATTCCGTCTGCCGACCGCAAAACACCATCTTATAAAGAATATATGCTAACGGCAAAAATTGCAATAATCAAAGGGAGAATTATTGATTTTTAACTGAAAATGTCGTACCGTACAGGTATGACGCAACGGACTCTTCTGAAACGTATAGCTCTGTCTGACGCAGACTTTGACGAAATCCGCAACGCGGTTGTCGATGCTGAAAAAAATACAAACGGCGAAATAGCGCTCGCCATCACAGCGGAAAGTTCCAGCTATGCGTTCTGGGAGCTTTTTGCTGCAAGCGTTACGACATTCATTCTTTTGCTGTGTCTGCTTCCGCTTGCGCCTTCCATTGATGCCTGGCTCGGTACGCTCTTTTGGAATCATATGCAGTGGCATCTGGTGGGGTTTTACATTCTGGTTGCATTCGCAACCATGGCTGTTTTTTATCTTCTATATAATATCCCTGTGGTGGATAAACTTGTTATTCCGGCTGGAGTGCGTCACTGTGCGGTGGAGAACCGGGCAATGCGGCATTTTGCAGAAAGCGGGGTGTACTGCACTGAAAACCATTCAGGCATATTAATCTTCGTGTCGTATTTTGAGCATGAAGTAAAAATCCTTGCAGATATAGGAATAAGCAAAAAGATAACCCAAGATTTGTGGAACCTGATTGCGGATGAAATGGCGGCATCCCTTGCCCGCAAAGATGTGAAACAGGCTTTCCTGCACGCTGTTCGGCAGTGCGGTGATTTGCTTGCCCAGAATTTTCCGGCAGGGGCGGTCAATCCAGATGAGATACCTGATGGTCTCGTCGTTCTTGAAAACGGAGCGGTGTTATGAGCAGTGAGCCTTCTAATAAAAAGGAAGAAAGCATAAACTGGAAAAAGTTGGTTTCAGCTGACGTACTGTTTTGGATTTTTGTTTTTATCTTTATCGTATATTCGGTAGTCTGTAAAGTCGTTTCCATTGGGAAGATGCATACTCCTGTGCGCGGTGTCAGTGTGGCGGAAACTGATGTTTCGACGTATAACGCTTCCAGTGATGTGCGGTATACGAAAGATTCCGAGGGTATGTATATTTTGACCGGTCCCGTTATGGATACTGCCGGCGTCATGGACTCTACAACGCGGAGAGAGCTGGATTCCTATCTGAGGGATCTCGATTCTTCCACCGGCATACAGATAGTTGTGCTGACGGTGGATACGCTCGACGGGGTTGAACTTACCGAATACAGCATGCGCTACGCCCAGAAGTGGAAGCTCGGACAGGCGGACAAGGACAACGGTGTTCTGCTGCTCGTTTCCATGCAAGACCGCGGCATACGCATTGAAACCGGTTATGGGTCTGAAACCCTGCTCACTGATGAGAAGTGTTCAGGAATCATACGCGATGTGATTGTCCCGAAGTTCAAGCAGAACGACTACAGTACCGGCATTGCAGAAGCCGTCAAAAACATGGCGGGCATACTCACCGAAGACGATTCCCTGATTTCTAAAGATGTGCTGTCGAGAGCCGGGGACAGCAATGCTGACGGCGATAAGGATTTACAGACTATTATTACTGGATGTCTTTGTTTAATCATTGCGATATTGACGCCCTTTAGAGGCAGTAAAAAAGGTCGCACCCGCCGGTCTTCGTCGAGAAGCAGTTTTTCTTCCGGCCGTTCGTTCAGCGGCGGTGGCGGTCATTTCGGTGGCGGCGGTGCCAGCGGCAGCTGGTAAAACGCACGCATTGTGCGCTTTGCCGTTGAAATTTTCGTGCGTTTAGTCCATACTCTCGTGTATGGACACACGCAGTATTTTTGAAAATATTTCCCCGGTCGACCACCGTTATTCACTTTCAGAGTCTGAGTCTTTCAAAGGGCTCTCGTCATATATATCAGAGGAAGCCAGCATACGGAGCTGTGCAAAGTGTGAGGCAGCACTGGTGAAAGCCCACCTCAAGATGAGGGGTGAGCTTACTGATGAAAAAGCGGCGCTGCTTGACAACGTTGCCGCTGCAATTGACCCGGAGGAAGTATACCGGGAAGAGGAAAAGACAAAGCACAATATCCGAGCGCTTGTCAATGTCCTGAAGACAAAGGTGCCTGCTGATTTGGGGCCGCTTGTGCACTTGGGCGCCACCAGTGTTGACATCCTCGACACAGCGCTTTCCTGCCGCATGAGGGATGTCACCCGCTATGTGGTGTTGCCGCAGCTGGTTGCTTTGGAAGAAGCGCTCTGTGCTATTGCCGACAGGGAGTGCGAGACTCCGCAGGTCGGACGCACCCACGGACAGCACGCCGTTCCGATTACCTTCGGCTGGTCTGTCGCGGAATTTGTTTCACGTCTCGGTAAATCAATTCAAAGAATAGAAGAACTTTCCCGCCAGCTCAAAGGCAAACTCGCAGGACCGGTCGGTTCTTACAACGGACCGAGCATGATTGTAAAAGATCCTGAGGAGTTGGAGCGCACCTATGTGCAGTTCCTCGGACTTGACCCCAGCGAGTATTCAAACCAGCTGGTGGAGCCAGAGTATCTTCTGCGCTTGCTGCTTGAGTTCAATGTTGCTTTCGGCATTATAGCAAATCTTGCAGATGACTTGCGCAATTTGCAGAGAAGTGAAATTGGAGAAGTGTTTGAGTACTTTGCTTCTACGCAGGTCGGTTCTTCTACCATGCCACAGAAGCGCAATCCTTGGAACAGCGAACACGTAAAATCTCTGTGGAAGGCTATGTCCCCGCGTGTCATCACGTTCTACATGGATCAGATTTCTGAGCACCAGCGCGATTTGACCAACAGCGCAAGCCAGCGTTTCATCGCTGACTATGTGGCGGGGTTCACCATGGCTGTCGAACGCATGAAGACTGTCGTGAGCGGACTTCAGGCTGATCGTGAATCCATGGCACGCAACCTGATGAACGCCGGCGGAAAGGTAAAGGGCGGCGTGCTTGCAGAGCCTGCTTACATCCTCTTGGGTGAAGCCGGTGTCAATGACGGGCACGAAGTCATCAGAAAAATCACGCTTGAAGCGGAACAGAGCGGAAAGACGTTCTTTGAAGTCCTCAAGACTCATACCGAGGCATGGGCGAAAATCCGCGGGCAGCTTGAAAAACTCGGCATTGAAAATCCTGACAGCTTCTTTGAGCACCCATCCAATTACCGTGGCCTTGCCGCAACAAAGTCAAAGCGTCTCGCTCAGAAATACAGCGCCGCAATGGCGGAACTCAAAGGCAAACTCAACTAAGCGGGTGCTGCGATGGAAACTCGGTATACGGTGGCGCTTGTCGGCTGCGGAAGAATCGGCTATTCCCTGGGGCTTGATGCCAAACGGGAACAGCCTGCCAGCCACACAATGGCACTGCGGGGCAATCCCCGCATACAGCTTGTTGCAGGGTGCGATACGGATCCCGACAACCGTGCTGTCTGGACAGCGGCAATCCCCCATGCCACCGTATATGAGTCGTCTTCCGAATTGTACAAAAAGCACCGTACGGATATCGTCACCGTCGCGGTTCCGGAAAGCGCTCATGAGACGGAAGCTGAAGCCGCAATCAAGAGCGGCGCCCGCCTTGTGATTCTGGAAAAGCCGGTGGCTGTCAACAGCGGGGAGGCGGAACGGATTCGTTCCCTTTCAACGCAGTACGGCGTTCCCGTCATGATAAACCATGAGCGCCGCTTTGCCGATGACTACCGCTGTGCAAAGAAATACATGGAGCAGATAGGGAGCCTGCAGAGCATCTATGCTTCGCTCTCGTCGTCTCTCGTTGTGTACAACCCCGACGAAGAGGCGACCGGTGCGTATTCCCTTATACACGACGGAACCCATCTGGTAGATGCAGTGCTGTATTTTCTGGACGACACAGACTTGCCGGCTCCTGTTCTGACCGGTGTATACAAAGACGAAAAACAGAATATCCGGCAGCTCAGCGCCCATTATGCACTTCCTGCCTGTCCGGACATAACGCTGACAATCAGCGGGCGCTCCCGGTACTTCGGCTTTGAAATACAGATAAACGGGACAGAAGGCAGAATCTGCATAGGAAACGGGTATCTGAAATGCTACAAGCGGCAGGAATCCCCGCTGTATACAGGTTTTTACTCCCTGCTTTCGGATTCTTCTGTTGTGAAACCTGAAAAAACACGCTACTTTGCAAACATGGTGCAGAACGCGGTGGATTTTTTGGACGGTACAGCACCTCTGTATTCCCCGCTCGAAGTCGGAATTAGGGATCTTGCCGTACTTGAGGGCATAAAAAAAGCCTTGTATTGACCGTTTAGCCGTATTTTTCTATTATGTATGCATGAAGAAACTGATTGCGCTATCGGTTGTATGTGTGCTTGCGCTTGCAAGTGCTTTTTCCCAGACAATTCTTACAGCAAGTGAATTTTTTAAATCTGTCAGTGAATACTACGGGACTATTTCTGATTACGAGGCCGATGTGTCTATTTCGGTTGGAAATGCCGACCCCATGACGGGAAAAGTCAGTTTCAAGCGTCCGGAAATGCTCCGCATCGATTTTTCACGCCCTGCTGAACAGACCATTCTCTTTAACGGTGAAACACTCACCATCTATTTGCCGGGGTCGTCCGCCATTTTGCAGCAGACCGTTACGACTGCGTCAAAAGGTTCCATGACTCCCGACGGGCTGTCGCTTTTGCGCCGCTATTACAGTGTTGCATATGAGACGGGGCAGGATGCTGTCCCGCTTGATGAGGGAAGCCCCGAGATGGTGGTCAACCTTATCCTGCACCGCAGGACGGCATCCGAAGCGTTTTCTACGATTAAGCTGTCAATCGACCCGTCTTCGAAACTGATACGGCGAGTCATCGCTAAAACTCCTTCCAATGTAGTCTATACCTTTTATTATTCAGGCTACCGCATAAACACAGGCTTGAGCGATCAACGTTTTATCTATGACCCGCCTTCATCAGCCAACAATTACAACAACTTCTTGTTTTCGGAGTAATATATGGAAAGTTATGGCCAGATATTGCGGGAGGCCAGGGAAGAAAAAAATCTGAGCGTTGAAAAAGCGTCTTCCCTTACTTCCATAAATCGCCAGTATATAGAGGCTCTGGAAGCCGAAGAAGACGGCATTTTCCCCGGCGAACCGTATTTGATAGGTTTCCTGCGCAATTACTCTGATTTTTTGGGAACGAATACCGATGCTCTCATAAATTTGTACCGTGCGGTGAAAATTCAGGAAGCTCCGGCGCCGCGGGAACTGCTGGAAAAGAAGAAACCTGTATTCCTTGTTCCGTTGCTGTTTGTCCTGTGCGTAGCATTATTGATAGGGTTGGGACTATGGCTTTATTTCGTTGTCCTCAAGGTACCGGAACGCCTTGCTGCACAGGCAAAGATTGTAGAAGAGAAGAGCAAACCCCACCAGTATGAATTTGACGGCAATACGCAAGATGTGAGGCTGTATGTCGGTGACCAGATACTGCTCCCTGCGGAAAACGGGGAGGGGGCCATTGTTTTGACAGTTTCCAGTACGAAGGGAGCTCTTTCCGTCTTGACACCGGCAGGAACGCAGGTTGTTGAACTGAGCGAGGAACGCGCGGTGGATGTCACCGGTGACGGACAGCCGGAGATTATCTTCTATGTGAGCGATGTTGATATGCACGACGGTTCCCGTGGTGCTGAAACGCGCATGTTGCTGAAGGACAAGGACGCCGCTTCAATCACTGCTACTATTTCTGTGGGCACCGGTTCGGAGTCTGAGGCGCGGGGAGATGAAATTGCTGTCGCCAGCGCAGGTTCCCGCCCTGTTATTCATACTGATAACCGCGCATATCCGTTCACTGTCAATATCGTGTTCAGAGGTCCCTGCGTGTTCCGCTACCGCTCCGATAGCAAGGATGTCGTTGACGGGTACTACAAGAGCGGCGACACCATAAGCGTGTCCAACAATAACGGCTTTAGACTGTGGGCGAGCAATATCAATGCTATGAAAATCCAGGTGCTTGCCGGTCTGAATACCTACGACCTTGAAATCGGAAAGGCGGGGGAAGTTGTTGTGGAAGACATCAAGTGGGTGCGTGACAACGATGGTATGTACCGCATTATCGTAGACAACGTGGATTAAATGACTCGAAATACGTTTTTCCTTGACCAGCACGGTTGTGCAAAAAATCAGGTGGACGGGGAACTGTTGATTTCCCGCCTGGAAAAGATGGGGTTGTCCCGTGTAGACAATGCGGATGACGCTGAACTCATAATCATAAACAGCTGCGGCTTTATTGAAAGCGCAAAGCAGGAAAGTCTTGACGCTGTATTGGGGGCGCGACAGGCGTACCCCGAGGCAAAGATTTTGCTCGCCGGTTGTCTTGCCGAACGGTATGCAGAGAATTTCCGTACCGAATTGCCTGAAGCTGACGGCGTCTTTGGCAACGGAGACCTGTCGCTGATAGACGGAACGGTAAAAGACCTGCTTGCTGGCGGGCGTCCTGTCGTCCGTCCGCCTCAGAAAGGAGTGTGCTGCGGCGACCGGAATATGCTGCTTTCATTCAAGGGCAGTGCATACGTGAAAATCACCGAAGGCTGTGACAACCGCTGTACGTTCTGCGCCATTCCAATTATCCGCGGACGCCTGCGTTCCCGCCCCGCAGCGGATATCGTGCAGGAGATACAAGACCTTGTGGCACGGGGTGTGAAGGAAATCAACTTAATCGGTCAGGATTTGGCAGCGTACGGCTGCGGTACTGACGATGATGTGTTTAACCGCAACGAAAACTGGCATGGAGCTCTTTATGGCGGTGAACCTGCACCCGAGGGAAAAAAATCTCCGCTTAAGGAGTTGATGGAACAGATTTCATCGCTCGAGGGAAATTTCTGGATCCGCCTTTTGTATATTCATCCTGACCACTTTAACACCGATATCCTTTCAGTCATGCAGAAGGATACCCGTTTTCTTCCCTATTTTGATATCCCGTTCCAGTCCGGTGATGATGCAATCATTCATGCAATGAACCGGCGGGGGTCGTTTGCGCGTTACAGTAAACTGGTGCAAGAGATACGGAATGCGTTCCCTGACAGCTGCATACGCACTACATTTTTGACGGGCTTTCCCGGAGAAACAAAGGAAGCCGCCGCAACGACGGAGCGCTTTTTGAAGGAAATACAGAGCGACTGGTCGGGCTGCTTTACCTACAGTCAGGAAGAGGATACCCCTGCCGGTGCTATGAAACAGACTGTGAGCGCAGTAGCTGCAAAACGCCGCGCAGACAAGCTTTCCCGCATACAGGCGGAAATCACAGCGCAACGGCTGCAGCACAGGGTGGGAAAAACGTACGACGTTCTGGTTGAGGAAATCGTTGAAAACAAAGCCGGCACAGATGAAGGACTTGCCATTGGACGCGCATGGTTTGAGGCACCGGAGGTTGATGGCAATGTGGTCATACGCTACGACCTTGACGATGAAAAAGCGGTAAAGGCGATTGTGCCCGGGGAAATTGTAAAAGTCCATGCGCTTGCGGCTTCCGAAGTCGATGTTGACGGAGAGTTCTGTGGGGACTGAAAGCTATCTCGATGTCTTGAACCCGGAGCAGAAGGAAGCTGTTCTGCATGAAGGTTCTTCCCTTCTGATTCTTGCAGGAGCAGGTTCCGGGAAGACCCGTGTCATCACAACGAAGATAGCGTGGCTGATAAAAGAAAAGCACGTGGATCCGTACGCAATCCTTGCTGTTACGTTTACGAAAAAAGCGGCGGCAGAGATGAAAGAACGTGCTATCGCTTTGGAGCCTCGTTCTCAGTATGCCCAGATACGCACGTTCCATTCCTGGGGGGCGTATTTTTTGCGTCGGTATGCGCTTGAAGCCGGCATCAGCAGCAGTTTTACCGTCTACGATGATGACGATATGGTGACGCTGCTGACCCGCGCTGTTCCTACTCTTTCGCGACAGCAGGCGTCCCAAGCCGCCCACCACATAGCGCTTGCAAAGGACTATTGCCTTGAGCCTGAAAGTGAAGAACTGTACACGGTGACTGAAGATCCCTCATTTCCTTCTATATATAAGCAGTATCAGGAGCGTCTCAAGCAGACTGGCAATGTCGACTTCGGAGACTTGATTATGCTGCCATACCTTGTGCTTAGGGATAATGAAAATATCCGTGAACGTATACATACCCAGTATCGGGTTATAATGGTCGATGAGTATCAGGATTCCAATGTGGCGCAGTTCAAGCTTTTGCGTGAACTTTCAGGAGTGGAGGAAGATTCCGGTATCTATGTCTGTGTCGTCGGCGACGATGACCAGAGCATTTACCGGTTCCGCGGTGCGGAAGTTCAGAACATCCTGAATTTCCAGTCGCAGTTCCCCGGTACTGCGCTCATCAGGCTGCAGACCAATTACCGCTCGACGAGCAAGATACTTGCCTGTGCGGACAATGTCGTAAGACACAACGAAAGCCGCTTGGGGAAAACGCTTGTGGCGGCGCGCGGCGACGGAAAAACTCCAACGCTCGTTTTTCTTCCGAATCAGGAGGATGAAACGCAGTTCTGCCGGGAAATCATTGTTCAGGCACACAAGAAGGGTGTGCCGTATAAAGACTGGGCTATCCTGTACAGGACGAATGCTCAGTCGCTTGGTTTTGAAACGGAATTCCTGCATGCAAAAATCCCCTATACTATAGTAGGTTCTTTAAAATTCTACGAACGGGAAGAGGTAAAAGATGCGCTCGCTTGGATTGCATTCGTCGCGAATCCGCGTGATGAGGTTGCGTTCCGCCGCGTTGTGAATAAACCCGCCCAGGGTGTGGGAAATACTTCCCAAGATAAAATCCTACAGGACTCGCTTTCCCGCGGCGTGCCGATTACGCAGTCATGTACGGAAGTCAAGCTTTCGAAAAAAGCTGCCGACGGCGCAAAGCGTTTCGCAGTCCTCGCAAAAGAGTTCTCCGATTTGCTGCCGGAAGGGGAGTCTAAGTCCGGTGACAAACTGTCGGTATTCATCGATGCTGTCGTCGAAAAGTCGGGGCTTGAGGATTACCATAAGGCAAAGGATGACGTTTCCGGGACTCAGAAGCTGGCAAACTTGCAGGAGCTTGTGAACAGTGCTGTCTTGTACCCGTGCACGAAGCAGGGGCTGCTGGACTTCCTCGACCACGTGCAGTTGGACAGGACGCTTGAAAACAGTGAAGACGACGATGGGGAAAAAGATTCGGTGACGCTGATAACGCTGCACAACACAAAGGGGTTGGAGTTCCCGCGTGTTATCATCACTGGGATGGAGAGCGGCATCTTCCCGCGGGAAGACAAAAGCGAGACGGAAATCGAAGAGGAACGCCGACTGTTTTACGTGGGGATTACCCGCGCAAAGAATGAGCTGTATTTTACGTGCTGTTCGTTCCGCCGGTTGTACGGGCAGACGAAGTATATGAGCCCCAGCCCGTTTCTGAGTGAAATAGGTGCGGAGCGGCTTCGCATCCTCGGTGAAAAACCGCTTTCGTTCGCCGCCGGTGCCGGTGCGGATTCGCTGTCGAAAAAATACCACGTAGGGGCAGGTGTCTATCACGATGACTACGGGCACGGTCAGATAGTGAAGAGCGAATATACCGCTGACGGGGAGCTCATCGTGAGCGTCAGGTTTGAAACTGCGACGGATTCCGGCTCCCCGATAAAGAAATTTCTGCCCAAATACCAGTCCCGCGCTCTCATGCTCGAGGAGCAGTGAACAGGTACATCGTCCCTTGACGTGGTAAAAAAAGTTCTGTATGATAATACAAAAGGAACCCCGCCACAGTGCGATGTCTCCTTTGTAGCTTATAAAAGCCTGTCCAGAAGTTGTCACGCTATGGGGCAGGCTTTATTTTTACGCTTTCAGCAAATACTATTTGATGAGAGCTACCACGTTTATAATCAAACCAATAATAGCAATGACGAGCATTACTTTCTCGTAATTTGTCATATTACGCGGGTCTCCTTTTCGTTAAGATTAGGAGACGTCTACCCTTGCGGCGGGATTCCTAATAATACTTTAACGAACGGTTGTTTTGCCGTCAAGCGTATTGGAAAACAGCGCCCGCACCAGCGCGCTGATGTCGGAGACGGCTGTAGCGCCTGCGGATTTTTCCGGCGTCAGCACGGTGGTGAAGCCCATTTCCTTCGCCGCCTTTACGCGCTCCTTCAGTTTGGCGACGGGACGGATTTCGCCGGCGAGGCTGAGTTCTCCGACGATTGCGGTCCGTTCCGGCAGCGCTATGTCGGTACGCGCTGAATACAGTGCGGCTGCCAGCGCTGCGTCGATGGCACTTTCAGAAAGGCGCGCCCCTCCTGCGACGTTTATGTAGATGTCGACATCGCTGAATTTGATGCCTGCACATTTTTCAATGACGGCTGCAACGCGGCTCACCCGCGCGCTGTCAATTCTGTCCGAGTAGACGCGGTTGATTGCGCCTTTTGCACCCACCGTCAGTGCCTGTATTTCCACCACAAAAACGCGGCTTCCTTCAAAGACCGGCACGCAGGAGACGCCTGCCGGCAGTCCCTTTTCCCGTTTTGTTATGAACAATGTGCTGGGGTCGTCAACCATCTTTAAGCCGTCCTGTTCCATTTTGAAAACGCCGAGCTCATCTACAGAGCCGAAGCGGTTTTTGAGCGCATGCAGGAAGCGCAGGTCGTCGTTGTTGTTGCGTTCGAATGAGATGACGGTGTCCACCATGTGCTCCAGGCTTTTTGGGCCTGCAATGGTGCCGTCTTTGGTGACATGGGCTGTCATGAAAAGCACGCTGTCGCGCTCTTTAACCCAGCCGATGAGTTCGTTTGCACAGTATTTGAGCTGGCTGACCGTTCCCGGCACGATTCCAGCCTGTACGGAGTAGACGGTCTGTATCGAATCTATGATGACGAGTGACGGGGTCAGGCTGTCCAATGCGTCGAGGATGTCTTCGAGACGGAGTGTGCACAGAATTTCCACCTGTCCTACGTCTAGTGCAAGCCGTGTGGCGCGCCCTTTTATCTGTGAAGCTGACTCTTCTCCGGAGACATACAGAATGCGGCCTTTGTGGGCTTTTAAAACCGATGCCGCACTCTGGAGCAACAGGGTGGATTTGCCAATGCCCGGTTCCCCTCCGATGAGTACAGCGCTGCGCAGCGTCGCTCCGCCGCCGAGCACCCGGTCGAATTCTTCTATTCCCGTTGTGATTCTGCCTTCCCCTTGGACTGCTATTTTTGCCAGCGGCACCGGGCGGACTTTTACGGCGGTGCCTCCTGACAGTGTGGGGGTGGCGGCGTTGGGGTCGGTTATGCACTCTTCGAGCGTGTTCCATTCCCCGCACTGCGGACATCTGCCGAGCCAGCCCGGCTGCGTGTAGCCGCAGGAAGAACACTTGTAGACGATGGAGCCTTTTTTCTTTGCCATGCAATTATTTTACTGAAATGGTTATCTATCTGCAATCTTTAGTGTTGAACATACTTTTGAATTAAAGTAAAATAGGTGGCATGAGAAGCCGTGAAAACAGGTCGGTTACGTTGTAAAAACTCCTGTTTCGCCATGCGGCTCCTGACTGTAATAGGAGTAGTTGAATGACTCTTGAAGACATCAAGCACCCAAAAATCAAAGCTTGGATTGACGAATGCGTCAAAATGTGTGAGCCGGACTCAGTTGTTGTCTGTGACGGTTCTGCCGAAGAATATGACCGCCTGATGAAAAAATGTGTGGACGCAGGTCTGGCCACCCCTCTTGCCAAGAAGCCCCACAGCTACCTGTTCCGCTCCCTTCCTTCTGATGTTGCCCGCGTTGAGTCCCGCACGTTCATTTCTTCTGTCAAAGAAGAGGATGCAGGTCCGACAAACCACTGGATTGACCCGAAAGAACTGAAGGCTACAATGAAAGGTCTTTACAAGGGTTGTATGCACGGACGCACTATGTACGTCATTCCGTTCTGCATGGGACCGCTCGGCTCCCCGATTTCAAAGAACGGCGTTGAGCTTACAGACTCAGAGTATGTTGTCCTGAACATGGACATCATGACACGCGCAGGAAAGAAGGTTCTTGACATCTTCAACGCAGATCCGAACGCTGATTTCGTTCCATGTCTGCACTCAGTCGGAAAGCCTCTCAACAACGGCGAAAAAGACAACGGTGTATGGCCGTGCGCCGATGTAGAGAACAAATACATCTCCCAGTTCCCGGAGGAGCACCTCATTTGGTCTTACGGTTCTGGATACGGCGGAAACGCTCTTCTCGGAAAGAAGTGCTTCGCTCTCCGCATTGCTACAGTCCTTGCACGCGATGAAGGCTGGCTCGCAGAGCACATGCTCATCCTCAAACTCACACGCGAGAGCGACGGTGAAGTCAAGTACGTAACAGGCGCATTCCCGTCTGCTTGTGGAAAGACAAACCTCGCCATGCTCATTCCTACAATCCCTGGCTGGAAGGTCGAGACTGTCGGTGATGATATCGCTTGGATGAAGTTCGGCGAGGACGGACGTCTGTACGCTATCAACCCTGAAGCTGGATTCTTCGGTGTTGCACCGGGAACTTCAGAGCAGTCCAACAAGAACGCTCTCATTGCAGCAGGCAAGAACACTATCTTTACAAACTGCGGTCTCACAGAGGACGGAGACGTCTGGTGGGAAGGCATCGGATACAAGCCTGAGGGCAAAGAGATTGTCGACTGGCACGGAAACAAGGTTGCTTGCCCTGCAAACGACAAGAACCCGAAAGACAAGAGCCAGTGTGTCGCTCACCCGAACGCACGCTTCACTGCTCCTGCAGGTCAGTGCCCGTGCATTGCAGACAACTGGGAAGATCCAAAGGGTGTTCCGATTTCTGCAATCCTCTTCGGCGGACGCCGCCCGTCAACAATCCCGCTCGTGCATCAGGCACGCAACTGGAACCACGGTGTCTTCCTCGGATCCATCGTCGGATCAGAAATCACAGCAGCTTCTACAATCAATGCTGCTGAAGTCGGAAAGATCCGCCGCGACCCGTTCGCAATCATTCCGTTCTGCGGATACAACATGGGCGACTACTTCCAGCACTGGATCGACGTCGGCGCAAAGGCTGATCAGGACAAGCTGCCGAAGATTTTCTACGTCAACTGGTTCAGAAAGGACGAGAACAACGACAAGCTTCCTGGCGGATTCATGTGGCCTGGATACGGTGACAACAGCCGCGTCCTCGCATGGATTTTCGACCGCTGCGACGGAAAGGACAACTACATCGATACACCGATCGGATTCATGCCGAAAGATGGTGCTCTTAACACTGATGGTCTTGCAGACTACTACAAGGCAACACTCCCAGAGCTCCTCAAAGTTGATGTCGAGGGATGGAAGAAGGAAATCAAGGACGTACGCGAGAACCACTATCCGAAGTTCGGCAAACACTTGCCAAAAGAGCTTATGGACTGTCTCGACGACCTCGAGAAGCGCTTGAATGCATAACATGTGCTAATGCGTAGCGTTTAAGTTTTCTTACATAATAACGTGGTGCGGTTTCCGCACCGCGTTTTTTTTCTGCTTTAAGTCAAGAGTCAGACTGACTACCGGCAGGTCGCCCAAATATAGTGTTGTTTTTGAAAAATTAACCTGTAAAACACTATTAGTTGTGCCTTGGATGTGAAAAAATCTTCAAAAAAACACCTAAAAAGCTGAATTCCAGTTGCATATTTTTGTACTCTTGACTATTATACAGACAGGTCATTTAAAACTAGGTTGGCAGCCCGTTGCGGCTGGCAAAACAAATACAAAGAGGTTCCGACATGATCGAAAGAGAAGAATGGAATGGCTTTAAGACAGGCCGCCTTTGGCAGGACGAAGTAAACGTCCGCGAGTTCATCCAGATGAATTACACCCCTTACGATGGGGACAGCAGCTTCCTGGCTGGTCCAACTGATGCAACAAACAAGTTGTTTGCTGAGCTTCAGCGGTTGCAGAAAGAAGAGCATAACAAGAAATCTGTTGGTCTGGACGGAAAAGAACGTTCCGGTGTTCTTGATTTGGACACGGATATTGTTACTGGAATTACATCACACAAACCTGGCTATATCTGCGAGGATGGAAAGAACCTCGAGCAGGTCGTTGGTCTGCAGACTGACAAGCCTCTCAAGAGAGCGTTCATGCCGTTCGGTGGAATCCGCATGGCAGAGCAGAGCTGCGAGATGTACGGCTACAAGCCGAATCCTGAGCTGCACAAAATCTTCACAGAGTATCACAAGACTCACTCTGACGCTGTTTTCCAGGTTTACACACCTGAGATCCGCAAGGCTCGTTCTGCACACATCCTGACTGGTTTGCCGGATACATACGGACGCGGACGCATCGTTGGTGACTACCGCCGTGTCGCTCTGTACGGAATTGACTTCCTTATCCAGTCAAAGCAGAAGGACTTTGCAAACATCGGTGACGGAACAATGACAGACGATGTCATCCGTCTCCGCGAGGAAGTTTCAGAGCAGATCAAGGCTCTCAAGCAGATGAAGGAAATGGCTGCTTCTTACGGCTTCGATATTTCAAAGCCTGCAAAGAATGCAAAGGAAGCATTCCAGTGGCTGTATTTCGGCTACCTCGCTGCAATCAAGACACAGAACGGCGCTGCCATGTCTGTCGGACGCATTGCAACATTCCTCGACATCTACATCGAGCGCGACCTTAAGAACGGCATCCTCACTGAAGCACAGGCTCAGGAGCTCGTTGACCACATCGTCATGAAGTTCCGCATGGTTCGCTTCGCACGTATCGAGAGCTACAACCAGCTGTTCTCCGGCGACCCAATCTGGGCAACCCTTGAAGTCGCTGGTCTTGGACAGGACGGCCGTTCAATGGTAACAAAGAACGACTTCCGCTTCCTGCACACACTTGAGAACATGGGACCGTCTCCGGAGCCGAACATTACTGTTCTGTATTCAAAGAGACTTCCAAAGAACTTCCGCAACTATGCGGCTAAGATTTCTATTGACACATCTTCCATCCAGTATGAGAACGATGACATCATGCGCCCGGTCTGGGGTGATGACTATTCAATCTGCTGCTGTGTTTCTGCAACACAGACTGGAAAAGAGATGCAGTTCTTCGGAGCACGCGCTAACCTCGCAAAGGCTTTGCTGTACGCGATCAACGGCGGTAAGGACGAAGAGGCAGGTCTCACACCTGGTATACAGGTCGGACCGGAGCTTGCACCGATTACATCAGAGTACCTCGACTACAACGAAGTCATGCACAAGTATGACATCATGCTCGACTGGCTGGCAGGTCTCTATGTCAACACATTGAACGCCATCCACTACATGCACGACAAGTACTACTATGAGGCAGCTGAGCTTGCTCTCATCGATACTGATGTCCGCCGCACATTTGCAACTGGTATTGCAGGATTCAGCCACGTCGTTGACTCTCTCTCTGCAATCAAGTATGCAAAGGTTAAGGTTCTCCGCCGCGACGTAGAGATCCACGACCACAAGGACAAGACAAAGGTTGTCGGTGTTGCAAAGAATCTTGCATACGACTTCCAGATTGAAGGCGACTTCCCACGCTACGGTCAGGACGACGACCGCGCGGACGACATCGCAAAGTGGCTGCTCAAGACATTTATCGGAAAGATCAAGAAGCACCACACATACCGCAACGCAGAGCCGACAACTTCTATCCTTACAATCACTTCAAACGTGGTGTACGGAAAGGCTACCGGCGCACTGCCGAACGGACGCAAGGCTCACGAGCCGTTCTCTCCGGGAGCAAACCCATCTTACGGAGCAGAAACAAAGGGTCTCGTAAAGTCTTTGAACTCTGTTGCCAAGGTTCCGTATGAGTACTCTCTGGACGGAATCTCCAACACACAGACAATCAACCCAGGTGCTCTCGGACACAACGAGGAAGAGCGTGTGAACAATCTCGTTAACGTCATGGACGGATACTTCGAAAAGGGTGCACACCACCTGAACGTAAACGTGTTCGGCGTTGAGAAGCTCAAGGATTGTCAGGCGCACCCTGAAAAGCCAGAGTACGCAAACTTCACAGTCCGCGTTTCCGGTTATGCAGTCCGCTTCATCAACCTGACTAAGGAGCAGCAGGACGACGTCATCGCCCGCACCTGCCACGCTCAGCTGTAGTCCGGTTTGCTGACGAACAGATAGTTTGTACGATGCCGCCATGGGGGAGACCTGTGGCGGCATTTTTTGTTTACATGGCGGGCGCAAACTTGCCATCTGTGCACCGATAGGGCTATACTGGAAATAATGGAGTGGATCCCGGAGTAAGGCAGGGATGTAAGGAGAATACGTTTGATGAAAGGATATATTCATTCGGTTGAAAGTTTTGGATCTGTGGACGGACCTGGCGTGCGTTTCATTGTCTTTTTTTCAGGCTGTCCGCTACGCTGTGCGTTCTGCCACAACCCTGATACGTGGGATTTTCACAAAGGTGAAGAGAAGACAGCGCAGGAGCTGATTGACGAAGCGCTGCCGTGCCGTCCGTACTGGGGCGCTCATGGCGGGCTTACGGTGAGCGGGGGGGAGCCGCTGGCGCAGATAGACTTTCTTTTGGAGTTGTTTACGCTTGCCAAGAAAGAAGGAATCAATACGTGCATAGACACTTCCGGTGCGCCGTTTACCCGCGAAGGCCCGTGGTTCGAGACGTTCAATGCCCTCATGCAGGTGACGGATTTGCTTTTGATGGATATAAAACACATCGACGACGACGAACACGTCAAACTGACCGGCAAGGGCAACAGCAATATCATCGATATGTTCCGGTATCTGGACGAGATTCACAAGCCTATCTGGATACGGCACGTGCTGGTGCCGGGCATTTCCGACAATGATGTGTATCTGGAAAAAACGCGCGATTTCATACGGACGCTTTCCAACGTGAACCGGGTGGAAATTTTGCCCTATCATACGCTGGGAATTGCGAAGTATGAAAAAATGGGCATTGCATATCGGCTCAAGGACACGCCTTCCCCCGAGCCAGAGCGTGTGGAGAACGCCCGCCGCATTTTGGAATGCGACAAATACACCCGCTGGGAAGAGGAATTACGCTGAAATAACGACAAAAAGCAATATCCTCCGTGTATTTGTATGGTGACAGACCGCTGGAAATGAATCGTGCATTTTCAGCGGCTGCACTTTAACCCCGTACGGAGGATACTATGGTGGAAATAACGGAACGCAATACAAAAAGCGTGGAAGAACTGACCTTTGCAGACGACTTCATGTTCGGCGCGGTGATGAATGACGCAGACATCTGCGCGCAGGTGATAGGAAGGTTGTTGGGAATTACGGTTGATTGCATCGAATATCCAGAACTTCAGAAGCAGATACGCCCGCTGTACATGCAGCGGGGAATCCGACTGGATGTGTACACAAGGGACCGGAGTCATGTGTACGACATAGAAATCCAGACGTACCGCGAGTCGTGCATTGGCAAGCGAGCGCGGTACTATCAGTCGCTGATAGATATGAATGCGCTGCTGCAGGGGGAACCGTACAGTGCGCTAAAAGAAAGCTATGTGATATTCCTGTGCATGGATGACCCGTTCGGAAAAGGGCTGCCAGTGTACACGTTCGACCGTGTGTGCCGAGAGGACGGGCGTACAGAATTTTGTGACATGGCGCACCACAAGGTATATAATGCAAGTGCAGCTTCAAGCGAAGTGGATGAAGGGATCCGAAGTTTTCTTGAGTATCTGTACAGCAACAGCGTGGGAGACGAACTGACAAGGAGGATAGCGGATATGGTGGAGACGAAGAAATTTGAGCAGACGTTCCTGAACGAGTATATGGCGTGGAAGCTGCATGATTACGACGTGATTCAGCGCGGCAGGGTTGAAGGCTTTGCGGATGGACG
>CADBRT010000116.1 GCA_902797055.1 uncultured Spirochaetaceae bacterium | reverse complement strand
GGAGTGGTCGGAGTCACCCCAACTTTTGCCGGTTTCAATACAGGAGATACAGGCTTTGAAGAAACAGGCATGGGGTTCGTTTTTACCCCAGAAGAAGGAGTTTTCCCAGCAGGAGCTGCAGCTTTTGCCACAGGTTTAGCCGTCGGAGCTGTTTTCTTTACCCCTGAGCCGACTTTTTTTTCTACTCTCTCAGTTTTTTCAGGTTTTGACGCATTCATGTAATTCAATACTCACAAAACAAAGGGTTACGATTATTCAGAGGATTCTTCAATAACAGAGACAATGCCTGCTTCCAAGTCAAAATCATCACCCGGACAGAGCACAACGACATTCATGGCATAGGGATTGTGGAACTGCACATAGTGCCCATCCTGCCGCAACAGGTAGCGTTCTGGTACAGGCCGGTGTCCTCCAAACCAGAGGACCCGATCAGGTTCTGAGTCTATAAGAGCCTTGTAGATGCCACTGACACTATCTTCCTCTGCTTCACCGTTTCCTGTCCATGTAAAGGCGAGAATCAGCTCATCATCGTCATGGTAGTTTATTATCTGCTCGCGGGAATACACCCGTGCCGGTTCTGCATGACTGACCCCAAAGTTTTTAAAAAGCGCGACAATGGGCAAACGCAGTTCAAAGCAGTGGATGAGGTGGAGCATGGCATCGCTGTACACAGTTTCAATGAATTCCCGCACCATCTGTCCTTCAAGCGCGAATTTGCGGAATCCGTGGTCTCCGTCGCCTTCCATGTTCAGCACGTTTTCATGATTGCCTTTTAAGAAATGAAAATTGCGGGGAAATGCAATTTTGAGTTCCATTACGGCGAGCATGGTTGAAATGCCCAGCTGCATTTCCTTCCTCATAGAAGGACTGTCTATAGTTCCTTCCAACCAGACCCCATAAGACTCTTTCCAGCGCTCAAAGTCATCACCCATCTGCTCGGTGTGAACACCGTCTCCGACACAGACGATCATGACATGCCCCTTTGCCAAAGCGGAAAGCACAGTCTCTCCGTCTTCCCCGAATCCATTTTTCAGCAGATGAAGCAGGAAATCGGGGCGGGCATGCAGATCAGGAACCAGAATGACGGGAATATCAGAGTCCTTGAAATCCAACAGTCCACCCGGCATTTCTTCGTCGTCAGACGGTCTGTACGAGGAGTCTTCAGACTCCAGCACAGAAATAACATCATTCACGACAACAGAAAATGCTTCCTCCGTGGGCAAGGAGTCAGCATTTCTATACGAGACAAGCCTTTCGTAAAAGGAGTCCAGTTCCTCGTCTGTCTGCATGGTTACGCCATCACAAGATTCGAACCGCCGACCGTCACAGTGTCGCCGACATTGAGCTTGACATATTTATCAGGAGGAATCCTGCGGCCGTTAACGAAGGTGCCGTTTGTGCTCCCCTCGTCTTTTACAAAATACTGGTTCTGTATTTGCTGTATAATACAGTGATAGCGACTGGCAAGTTTACTGTCAACAACAATATTGTTATCGGTTTCACGGCCTATTGTTATCTTAGAGGCGAGCTGAACTTTGTTGTTGCCGAACACCAGATACGAAATCTCTTTCTTTTTTATTTTGTCCATGCGCTGTCCGACAGGACTGCCTGTGACAATTGTAGAGTCTTCCATGATGGATAAGTATACCACCACAAGTGCAAAAGAACAATCGCCTCACAAGAAATTACAGCGCATTAGGACAACAGAGCAACCTTGACCGCAGTCTGATTTCCTACTTCCCTAGATATCGCAAATATGCAATAATACTTGCATGAGTAAAGACTTTCCCCTTTCACATTCACAGCTCAAAGAGCTTGTAAAAACATACCCCACCCCCTTCTATCTGTATGATGAAAAAGGCATACGAGACAATCTGCATTACTTCAAAAATGCATTCAGCATCTTCCCCGAATTCAGGGAATACTTTGCTGTCAAAGCGCTTCCCAATCCTTATATTCTTAAAATTCTGGAGGACGAAGGCTGCGGCGGAGACTGTTCAAGCCTGCCGGAGCTCATGCTGTGCGAATCTGCTGGAATCAGCGGAAACAGAGTGATGTTCACCAGCAATGACACACCGGCAGAAGAATTCCAGTACGCCTATAAGCACGGCGACATCATAAACCTTGACGATATAACCCATATCGAATACCTCAAACAGACATTAGGAGGAAGACTCCCCGACACAATCTGCTTCCGCTACAATCCCGGTCCGCTCAAGGAAGGCGGCAACGCCATAATCGGAAAGCCGGAGGAAGCGAAGTACGGCCTGACACGAGACCAAATTATCGCCGCATACGCACAGTGCAAGAAGGAAGGAGTAAAACACTTCGGACTTCACACCATGGTCGCGTCCAATGAGTTGAACCCGGACTTCTTTGTGGACACTGCAAACATAATCTTTGACCTGATGATTGAACTCCAGCAGAAAGACGGAGTCCGCATCGAATTCGTAGACCTCGGAGGAGGAGTCGGCATTCCGTACAAACCGGGACAGAAAAAAGTCGACCTTGACTATGTGGCAAAAAAAATCAGAACCCTGTATGACGAAAAAATCGTTCCGGCTGGGCTTGACCCGCTTGCCATCTGCTTTGAATGCGGACGCCCGATTACTGGCCCTTACGGCTGGCTTGTCACCACAGCTATTCACGAAAAACACATCTACCGCGACTACATCGGCGTGGATGCCAGCATGGCGGATTTAATGCGCCCCGGCATGTACGGAGCCTACCATGAGATAACAGTCTCCGGCAAAGAAAATGCGGAAAAGAACCGGTGCTATGATGTAACAGGAAGCCTGTGCGAAAACTGCGATAAATTCGCAGTGCAGAGAGAACTGCCGGAAATAGAGATAGGAGACATCCTCATCATCCACGATGCCGGAGCACACGGACGCGCGATGGGATACAACTACAATGGGAAGCTCCGCTGCGGAGAACTGCTGTTGCGCACCGACGGCACAATTCTTCCAATACGCAGGAAAGAGACCATTGAGGACTATTTCGCAACGTTGGATTTCGAAGGTCTTAAGGATTTCAAAGTGAAAGCCTAAATTCATGTTCCTTTCTTGAACTACTACCAGGGAGGTTTTACAATGGAAAACAATACTCATAGTCTCCAACTGAAAACGGACACGTTGAGCAGAATTTTAGACATAGCCACCGAGGAATTTCAAAAAAACGGTTTCCAAAAAGCCTCTCTCCGGGAAATTGTAAAAAAAGCAGGTGTCACCACAGGCGCCTTCTACGGTTACTACAAAAGCAAAGAGGAACTCTTTGAAGCGCTTGTCGGTGACACAGCTGATACAATGCTGGCATTTTTTGAAAAAGAAGAAAAGGATTTTGAGAATCTGCCCGAAGAAGAACAATTAAAGCGGATGGGAGTACCGACGGATTCCTATATCGAAAAAGTCTGCCAGTATGCTTTTGAAAACAGAAAAGCCTTAAAACTGATTCTGACGGCAGGGTCAGGAACACGGTATGAAGATTTTATACATCAACTTACCGAACGCGAAGAAAGGTCTACGCATAAATTCATAGAAGTGCTTTCAAAGCACGGTTACAACGTCCAGCCACTCAATCCTTATGTCGAACACGTGCTGTACAGCGGAATGTACGCATCATTTTTTGAACTGATCGTACATGATGTCCCGACAGATGAAGCCATGAAGTGTGCCCGCAGTATAGTTGATTTCTATACCGCAGGCTGGATGTCTATTTTCGGTTCGCGCTGATCGCTTTAGAACAGCATTCTGAGGCTGAACGCACCCGAAGGGATATATGAAGTGATATCATACGAGCCGCTTATCGTAGCAGTCAACCGCGCGATATCGAAACCGACACCGCCGAAAATCTGAGGGCGTACGCCGTCGGAGAATGAAGAGGTATATTTGCCGCCGAATTTCTTCGGAAGGATATTCCATTTGACAGCATTTGCGATGTTCGTATCTGAGCTTGTACCAAGGATATGCGCCCAGTCGATGTTTGACACCGACCATTCAATTGAAGAATTAGAGAAGCCGATACGGACACCTGCGAAGGGTACGATTTCATGGAATCTGGCAGACACCTGCGAACCGAAATACAGATTTATCGTGTTCAAATCAAACATAACATCTGCCGCAGACTGGTCAATATCTACTTTTATCTTTGTGTATGCCGCACCACCGAGTGCAGAAACCGTAAGATGGTGTGAACCTCTGTTAGCGATAAACGCATAGCGGATATCTCCGCCGAAGTTGTAATAACTCGCCGAATTAGACTCAAACGTCTTCCGAGCGAAGGGAATCATCGATGTATCAATAAAGCTGCAATTGAATCCGATATCGAGCGGAAGACTGAACCCGCACACTCTTCCGTCAACAGTCGCAACCGGCATGACGAGAGTACGAGGAATTTTTTTTCCAAAATCTAAGCTCAACTCTTCAGTCGCATCCACAAAATCGCCGATGTCGAGCTTTGAAATGCCGGAGTTCAGACCAACAGCAAATTTTTTATACGGAGCGTTTTTCCCCTTGTTTTCACCGAACTGATTATACGAAATGAGGGCATCCGCATAAACACCGCCCTGCATCTGAGCGTTCGGCATGACATCAGCGAGGACTTTCCCAAAGTCATCAATCCAGCCGGTGGCAGCCGTATACGGATTCTTTATCTTATCCTTGCTCGCAAGTTCATCATACGCATTGAGAATCTTAGTCTGAACACTGTCCACCTGAGACTGGGTAACATTGTTGGCAACAAGAGCTGCATCTATCTGCGCTTTATTTTCATTCACATACTTAAGCAAATCATTAGGAACAGCAAACGTGATGCCATTGGCAAAAGTGACGGTCGTTGTGTCCGCTGCAAAAACAGGGGACACAACGACTGAAAGGGCTAGAAAAGCACCAGCAAGGAATGCACACACTCTTTTTTTCATCTATAAGACTCCGCCTCCAAAAAGGAAATTTTCATATATACTATACATTTTAGAGTATTCGTGCCAATGCGTCAAGGAAAATATCCCGTTTCCTTGACCTAACGCAATCAATGCAGGTATAGTAACACAGTGAACCTGTTTGAACTATTTTTGCTTGCAGTCGGTCTTTCAATGGATGCCTTTGCGGTCAGCATCTGCAAGGGACTTGCCGCGCATAAAGTCTCCTGGAAAGAGATGGTGTGCGCAGGCTGCTGGTTCGGCGGATTTCAGGCGCTAATGCCTTTCTTAGGTTGGATTTTAGGCTCAAGATTCAGGCTCTTCATAGAAAACATCGACCACTGGGTTGCATTCGCCTTGCTGGGTCTCATCGGTGTGAACATGATACGGGAAGCGCTCACAACAAAAGAAGCAGACACGGTCAGCGATTCGTTCGGCATAAAAACAATGTTTTTGATGGCAGTCGCGACAAGCATCGACGCCCTTGCCGTCGGCATTACATTCGGACTGCTGTTGGACACCGTGGCAGCGATAGTGGCGGCAAGCCTGTTCATCTGCTCAGTAACCTTTTGTTTTTCAGCAGCAGGCGTAAAAATCGGAAGTATCTTCGGTCTCCGCTATGAAAGAAAGGCTGAATTGACCGGCGGGATCATACTGCTTTTAATAGGAACAAAGATACTGCTGGAACACCTAGGTATTATCCAGCTATAAATACAAGCCTAAAATGGCTTTACAAAATCCGGTAGTCGGGGGCATCTTCCCCGGCAAAAACCTTTACACTGCAGTGCTCTTCTGTGCTTTCTTCAGCGAATTTCTCGAGATTACAAGAATACGGAGAAAGCAAATCATCCGGGTTATAGGAAGTTTCCACGACGGATTCCTCATCTTCTTCAACAACCCGCGAAAACGCCCCGTTGAGGACAACAAAATCACGGACAGCCGGAAAGACATGCTCCTTGTGTTTTTCCCGATATTTTTCCTCCAAAAAACGGAGCTGGAGCTGTTCAAGCTCTTGATGGGAAACATCTTCAGGCACATATTCCGTTACAAGGGAACAATTGTTGCACTGCTGCCACTCATCAAAATCTGCAAAAAACGCAGAAGGAGATATATGAAGTGGCTTAATGACAGCGTTGAACCACGGCATGGCCCTTCCTTCGGTGTAGAATGTCCTGCACGCAAAAGCCATTCCGCAGGCAAAGTCCATGTCCTTTGAGGAAAAAAAACCTGTCGGAGCCGGGGAATACGGGACAGCTGAAAACTGAGGAAACTCTATATGGTTCGGCGACAACGAAACAGCAAAATCGAGCCTGTCACGGAACGATTTGAACGTATCCCCGCTCTGCACACCCCATCCCATGACAAAGCCAAAAACTATACCGTCCCTGTCCAGCAAACGAGTCTTAGAAGCATACAGTTTTTTGTCTAGGAGCAGCCCCCCCGCTTTTTCGGTTCCCTCAAGAGGAATGTCTATGGAACAATAGATAGAAGAAAGTTTTTGAATAAAGGGAACGTCTATCAGTTTAAGGTCGACCGTAAGAGAAAGAAACATATCAGGGCAGTTTGCCAAGACAGTCTCTATCAACGAAGAAAGATACTTCCTGTTTCCCGCAACCGTCCTGTCGTGAAGAAAGAACTCCGTCACCCCCTCCCGTGCGAGTTCAGGGATACGCTGGATGAGCTGGTCGGTGGGAATCGAAACATTCCCTACGGCGGCGCTGCCTTCAACAGTAACGGATTTCTTTTCCATAGGTCTTCTACAGGAGTCGGACGCCCTTTGCGGAACAAGCGGAAATCATATCATCAGGCCACGTGCTTACCTGAATTTCGCCGATGTGTGCTTTGCGCAGGAAGTACATGCAGAGGCGGCTCTGACCAATGCCGCCGCCGAGCGTCTGAGAAAGCCCGCCGGAGAGCAATCGTTTATGGAATGAAAGTTCAGCCCGTTCAGGACATCCCTTTTCCGCAAGCTGAGCCTTGAGGGAGTCCGCATCAACACGGATACCCATGCTGGAAAGTTCCATAGCGTTTTTCAGAACAGGGTTCCAGACCAACAGGTCGCCGTTCAAGCCCCGATGTCCGTCACCGCTTTCTGTAATCCAGTCATCATAGTCAGGTGCACGTCCATCATGAATAGAACCGTCGGGAAGTTTTCCACCGATTCCAATCAAGAATACCGCACCATACTTTTTACACGCCTCATACTCACGCTGCTTCGGAGTGGCATTCGGGAACTCGCGCTGCAAGTCATCTGAATACACGAATGTAATATGCTCAGGAAGAACAGGCGTGATGTCCTCGTAATTGTCATAGATGTAGAATTCTGTCTGTTTCAGACAGGTGTAAATCTTCTGCACAACCTCTTTCAGATACATGACAGTTCTGTCGAGCGGATTGATACACAGCTCCCAGTCCCACTGGTCAACGTACAGAGAGTGCAGATTGTCCAGTTCCTCGTCAGCGCGGATAGCATTCATGTCGGTATAGATACCGAAGCCTGGTGCCAGTTTCATATCGGTAACTTTGAGCCGTTTCCATTTCGCCAGAGAATGGACAATCTCAAGCCGCTGTTCGTTCATATCCTTGACCGGGAAACTGACAGGGCGTTCAACACCGTTCAAGTCGTCGTTAATTCCCAGCCCTGATTTTACAAAAAGCGGAGCTGTCACACGGGTCAAATTCAACTCGGTGGAAAGTGAAAGCTGAAAGAAATCCTTGACAAGCACAATCGCGTGCTCGGTTTCTTTTTCATTCAAAAGCGGCTTATAGCCGTCCGGGATAAATAAATTAGACATATTATTTTCCTCAAGCGAAAGTCTTGACAAACCGGTGGAATGCGGCACGTCCTTCAGGAGATCGCTTGAACACTCCTGCATCTTCAAGGACACGCGCGAACACATGACCGGTTTCCTCTTTGAGAATCAAGCCGATGTTGTCCTTCGTGATACTCTTATATTTCGGAAGTATTTCGTTTATCCAGTCAGAGTGTTTGGAAAGTTCCTCATCTTCCGCAATATTCTTGCCGCTGATGATGGCATTTGCCAAATCTGACAGCTCTTTTTTCAAACGTGCCGGCAAAACGGCAAGTCCCATGACCTCAATCAGACCGATGTTTTCCTTTTTGATGTGATGCAGCTCTGCATGAGGATGGAACACACCCAAGGGATGTTCCTCCGTTGTGATATTGTTGCGGAGCACAAGGTCGAGCTCATATTCGCCGTTGCGCATTCTGGCAATCGGAGTGATTGTATTGTGCGCTTCACCGTTTGTCTCTGCAAAGATGAAGGCATCCTTGTCCGTATACGAGCGCCAGTCTTTGAGGATTTTATCCGCAAGCTGAACGAGACGGTCGCTGTTGCGTCCGTTCAAACGGAGCACACTCATCGGCCATTTTACAATACCGCACTTCACATCTTCGAATCCAGTCACGGAAATCACTTCTTCGATCGGAGCACGGGCCATGGCAAATTCATAGTTACCGCCCTGGAAGTGATTGTGCGTCAAAATAGAACCGCCCACAATCGGCAGGTCGGCATTGCTTCCAATCGTGTAATGCGGGAACAGTTTTATGAAGTCAAACAGACTCATAAAGGTTTCGCGGGAAATCTGCATCGGTGTGTGTTCAAAACTGAATACAATGCAGTGTTCATTGTAGTAGACATAGGGGGAATACTGAAGACCCCATTCCTTCCCCGCAAGTTTAAGCGAAATAATGCGGTGAGTCTGCCGGGCAGCATGATTCAGTCGACCTGCATAACCGACGTTCTCCTTGCACAGGAGACACTCGGGATACGCCCCTTTTGGTGCGTTTCGCGCGGCCGCAATCGCTTTCGGGTCTTTTTCAGGCTTTGAAAGATTGATAGTGATGTCGATGTCGCCGTATTCGGTGCGGGTCTTCCATTTGACATCTTTGCAAATCCTGTAACGGCGGATGTAATCGGTATCCTGACTGAATTTATAGAACCAGTCAGTCGCCTCTTTCGGAGATTTTTTATACAGCTCCAGGAATTTCTTTTCAACTTCTGAAGGGCGTGTCACCAGACAGGACATTATCTTTGTATCGAACAGATCGCGGTACACGACACCGTCATTAGCGAACAGTCCCTTTTCACCCGCCCAGTCCAACATAAAGGCGAGAATTGATTCCAATTCTTCAACTTTCACATGAGGAATTGTCTCTGCCTGTTCCGCACTTTCAAACCCGTCAAGGTCGAACAGCTCCAGCAGGCGGTTCTGGGTGTATATGGCGTCCTCATTTTCAACAAGACCGGTTGTCAGTCCATAGCCAACAAGGGCGTTTATTGCAGTAAAGATTGTCATCACTTCTTTTCCGAATTGTAATTGATGAGGGTTGTCGTCTTGACACTGTCGCCCAAGGTCTTTTCATAATTGAGGAATGGAAGTCCTATCACGCCGAACACATCGGTGACAATGCCGCCACCTTGTGCCACCAAGTTGGCAGCAGCTTTCAACGTTCCGCCAGTTGCGACCAAATCATCGACAAGGAGAATATTCTGTCCGGGCTGAATGTCAGTACAGTGAACCTCGATTTCTGCTGTCGCATATTCGAGGCTGTACTTGCATGAGAACGTCTTTCCGGGGAGCTTTCCCTTCTTGCGGATGAGAATCAGCGGAATGCCCATCCGTTCTGCGAATGGAGCGGCAAAGATAAATCCCCTGGACTCGATTCCGGCAACAGCATCAATTCTTTTGTCCTTATAAATCTCAACCATGCGGTCTATGCAATAAGAAAAAGCATCGGGATGGCGGAGCACCCCTGTTATATCATAGAACAGAACACCTGGTTTAGGAAAATCAGGCACACGACCAACTACCTTATCAAGTACTTCAAAGTCTTTATCCATAGTAATTTCCACGGGAAAGAATTGTAACCCGTTTTAAGCCTTGATGTCAATGCGAGACATGGATTCCCGCTTGGTGCGTACCAGTTCCAGACACGACTCAAGCTCTGTTGCGTTGCCACCCTCAATGAATCGTTTCAGTTTTCCGAGCGACTGCTCAAAGCGTTCAATATGCGACAGCAGTTCCTTTTTGTTGGAAAGGAACAACTCCGTCCACAGAGGCGCATTTATCATGGCAATTCTCGTCAAATCCTCAAAACTTCCTCCACCAAACGCAGTAACCGCAGTATCCTCTGCACTATCAACGAGGGCGGAAGCTATGACATGGCACAGCTGCGAGGTAAAGGCAATCTTGTGGTCGTGAACACGGGCGTCAGTCTCCACGATTCTGGTAAAACCTAGTTCTGTGATCAAGGCTTTGAACAGCTCGACATCTTCCGTTTTGGACGTCGGCAACGGCATGAGTATGTAGTTGTGGTTCTTAAAAACCTTGCCGCTGGACATGGCATACCCTTCCCGTTCACTGCCTGCCATAGGATGACCCGGTATGTAGTCGATGTCAGGGCGGACAAGGGACTTCAAGTCGTCGAAGATCAGACTTTTCACACCGCTTATATCGCTGATAATAGCGCCGCTTTTAAAAGACTCCTTGTGTTTTTGCAAGAAATCAACTGTTGCATGTGGATACAGACAGATATACACAAAGTCACACCGAGTCAGCATTTCATCTACATTGCTGGTCGTATACACCCCGTCAAGGACATGCTCAGCCCGTGCAGCCGCAAGGGACGCTTCATTGATGTCAAAACCGACAATTGAACCTGAAGCGCCGGGCACGCCTAGAATGTTTTCCCGTATCGCCTTGGCGAGGGACCCGCCCATGAGCCCCAGACCGACTATACCGTACGTCAGATTACGGAGATTCTGCATTATATTGTCTTGCCCTCAATCTGTGCGTATTTATTCAGCTTGACAGCAAGCGCAGAGAACTGCTCCGGAGTCAACTGCTGAGACGCATCGCTCAACGCCTTTTCAGGATGGCAGTGCACTTCAATTTCAAGACCGTCAGCTCCGGCGGCAACAGCTGCCTGTGCAAGGATAGGAACCATCCAGCGGATACCGCATGCGTGGCTGGGGTCAAGAACGACAGGAAGATGGCTCACCTTGTGCAAAAACGGGACTGCGCTCACGTCAAGGCAGTTGCGGGTATAGTTGTCGTATGTCCTGATACCGCGTTCACAGAGAATGACGTTCTCGTTGCCGTTCGCCATTATGTACTCGGCAGACATAAGCAGTTCGTTGATAGTTCCTGAAAGTCCCCGTTTTAAAAGGACCGGCTTTTTTGATTTGCCGAGTTCCTTGAGCAAGTCAAAGTTCTGAAAATTGCGGGCACCGACCTGAATCAAATCAATATCCCCGAAGTACTCCAATTCTGAAATAGCCATAAGCTCTGTGCAAATGGGAAGCCCTGTCAATTTCTTTGCCTTGCTGAGCAAGTCCAGTCCTTCCTTTCCCAACCCCTGAAAGCTATATGGAGAGGTACGGGGTTTGTACGCACCACCGCGGAGAATTCTGGCACCAGCCTTTTTCACTGCCTCTGCGGCTTCAAGGATCTGTGCTTCGTTTTCAACAGAACAAGGACCTGCGATAAGCGGCACAACATTTCCTCCGCCGATCACGCAGGATGAAACACCGCTCTGGTTTCCACCGATTGTAATGACTGTATCTTCCGGATGGAATGAACGGCTTGCCATTTTATACGGGGCAGAGACGCGCTCCGCACTCTCAACGACATCATTTGCAAGCAAATCCTCAGGGTCGATTTTTGAGGTATCCCCTAAAAGTCCGACAATGGTCTTATCCACACCTTTTGAGATATGCACACCAAACCCTTTTTCCTTTACTGACTCAAGGAATGTGTTCACCTCGCTGTCTTTTGCGCCCTGTTTTAAAACAACAATCATTCTGACCTCCGTCTGTCTTCATTTCAAAGCCAAAAAAAGGAGCCTCCCGTCTGCGGAAGGCTCCTTTGCATTTACCAATTTTACGTAATCAGCAACACAACATGCTTTTTACAGCACACCTTTCCGCACTGGACACAGAGAAAACCAATAAGCTGTAAAGTAATAGTAAGCCAGCATAGAGTCATTGATAATCTTTGCCCAACGGGTTGTGTTCTTCATATGCATAATTATACGATATTTATACGGTTACTGTCAAGAGAATACGTTCTATTTTTTTTCTTCCATACGGGTCAGAAGAACGGCACGTTTGTCAGAAGGATATGCATCGTCCAAGTTCAGGACATACGGCTGGAACAGAACCCTGTTGTCATCTGTACTGCTACTGTCATCGATTGTTTTTGCAGATGACACAAGAAAAACACCGGACAGAAACGCTTCAGCACCAACCTGTTGCAGACAGCGAAACTGTATGAAAGTCTGTCCCCGCACCTGCAACGGCACATATTCCCCGCTTTCCATGCCGGAAGGTTCTTTCACCGAATAGCGGCCTCCACTGAATGACACCATGGTTCCATCACTAGCCCGCCAACCGGCGCCTTGTTCAAGATTCTCAATATATGCAGGAGACCGCATATCATCTTTCTCCGTTTGAGCATAGTAATCAGAAAACTTCAATTTTTTATACGTACCGTTCCACACGTTTTCTTCAGTAATGACCATGCTGACATCATCATGTGCTGCAACCCGTATCGCTTCGGAATCCACCAGATTGATACTGACATTTCTCTGCAAGTTGGTTATTTCAAAATTGGTAGTAAAAATGTCAATGCCCCGATAATGCAGTGTACTGGTATCCCAGTTGTACACTTCTTCTTCATCACCGCGGAGAAAAATAATCTGTTTTGACTCAGAATCAAAGAAGATATACCGCACAACATTGCTTTTGTTTTCTGCCTTGTACCACAGCCCGTCAAGATATGCAGCAAAAACGGGAACCGTCAGATTCTGAAGGTTTCCCAACTCATTTGCGATAAGATTGCCGCCTTGAATCTTCGTCTGTGCACCAGCGACAAAACGACCTGATTTTTCACTCCACTGCCACTTTGTGCTCACCTGCTCAGCCGATTTTCCGGACTCTGAGACGGAGCTGTACACCATAAACGAAGTAACAGGCTCCTCATCCGCCCCACTCTCGTGCTGGACATAGATAGTTCCATCACTTTTCAAATCAGCCACCAGTTTCACACTTAAAGGGACATACACATCGGGTTCTGAAGGTTCGAGCAGGTAGGCTCGGAGCAAAGAATCACCATCATCCGTCACTCCTTGATACAAAAGAGCAGGATTGTGTCTGCCTGACAACTCTATGCTGGTGCAGGAAAACGTCCTTGAAGGTGTAATTTCCGTCTTGATTTCGGCAGCCCG
>CADBRT010000115.1 GCA_902797055.1 uncultured Spirochaetaceae bacterium | reverse complement strand
CGTTTCCGAACCCCTCGTTGCAGAACAGTCAGAGGCTGACGATACTGTTGAGACTGCCGTTTCCGAACCCCTCGTTGCAGAACAGTCGGAGGCTGACGATACTGTTGAGACTGCCGTTTCCGAACCCCTCGTTGCAGAACAGTCGGAGAATAATGATGTTGTTGAAATTACCGGTTCTGAACAAAATTCTTCCGAAACTGATGAGCAGCAAACGCCTGTACGAGAAGCGCAGGGCGGTTTTAAGCATCTCTTCCGGCGCAAAGAACCGGTACTGCACAATCACGTGCTGCTGCGTTATGTTATCAAAGAACTGTTCCTCTATTTCCTCATCTGCTTTGGTTTTTTCTTTGTGGCGTTTTTTGTCAATGAGATACTCGTCCTTGCAAAAGAAATCCTTGCGCGCAGAGTACCGCTGGTGTCCGTCATGAAGCTTATCGCATACCGCCTGCCAAATATTGTCGCGCAGTCGACACCGTTTGCGACGCTTGTCGGTTTCCTGATGTGTATCGGCAAGATGGTTACTGACAACGAGATTCTGGTTTTCCGCGCAAGCGGTCAGCGGTACTCCCTGCTTGCTGTTCCTGTCGTCATCCTCGGACTCTTCATCTCTTTGTTTAGTTTTGTGATGAACGATTACTTTTTGCCGCTGGGTGCTATCCGCTTCAACCGATTGCGCAAGCAGATAATCCAGCGCGACCCGGCTGTCGAAGTCGAACCTCACTCAATCAAGCACATGAATGACACGACGCTTGTCATTGGCGATGTCGACGATGCGAACGGCATAAACGATATGGTCATATTCAATAAAGATGCTTCCGGCAAGGAGCGCATTATTGTAACGCACCAGAGCGAAGTAAAAAAATCTGACCGCGACGGTATTCTGATGCAGTTTACGATGGATAATGCCACGGTGTTCCTGCTGGACAAAATGAACAGAACAAATTTTGATGTGATGGAATCGCAGAGCCTTCTTTTGAATGTGTTTGACACAGCGCTCGATGCCAATACTCACATGACGACTCCGGGCGAAATGACGTCCTTTGACTTGTGGAAACAGATAAAGACGATGGAAAAAGACGAAAACGTTACGTACAAGCGACTCAACCGGTACAGACTTGAGTTCCACCGCAAGTATTCAATTCCGTTCGGCTCTTTTTTCTTTGCGCTGCTCGCATTCCCGCTGGCGCTGGTGTTTGGTAAACGTGATGGACAGACGCTGGGCTTTGTTTTCGGCATAATCATATCCGTTCTGTACTGGGCGGCGACCATTCTCGGACAGATATTCGGCAGCAAGGGCGGGCTGAATGGGTTTTGGATGATGTGGACACCGAACCTCTGCATAGGGCTGATCGGTATACTGCTTTACTTGAGGCTTAGAAGGAAATGAAATTAGTTTGGTACATGCTCAGGCGTTTTTTTGCCTTTTTCTTTTTCTCTCTGATATTCTTCGTTTTGATTCTCTCCCTTACCGATCTGCTGCTGAACATCTGGGGCTATATGTCAAAGGAAGTGCCCGTCGAAACAGTCTGTAAAATCATGGTATATTATCTGCCGAAGACCGTGTGGTATTCAGTTCCCATGGCTGTGCTGTTTTCCACCGCGCATATGCTCAGCGACTTCTATGCAAAAAATGAACTGCTCGCTATGTTCGCTTCTGGCATTTCGCTGTTCCGCTTTATGGTGCCCCTGTTCGTGGTTGCGCTGGCGATGAGTTTCGGACTGTTTTTTTTTGAGGATAAATGTGTTGTCGGTTCCTACGCCAAAAAGACTGAGATTCAGAACGCTGTTTTGGGCAAGACATCGTTTGATAACGCAGATGTCGTCGTGATGAGCGAAGGCGGCAAGATAATATACAAATCTGATTTCTATGATGATAAGCAGCAGCGCCTCAACGGGCTGTATGTCGTATTCCGGAATAATGAAATGGATTTTGACGGCATTCTGTTCGCAACGAGCGCTTCCTGGCGGGTGGATCACTGGGATGTTTCCGGTGCGTCGTTCTACCGGAAGACCGCGGACGGATACGAGGAAGGCGACATAGACCATGACCACTTGTTCCGCCTAATGGAACCGCCTGAAACATTCCGCAGCAATGCAATTTCGGTTGAGGCTGTCACGGTCAAAGAAGCGAAGGAGTACATCAGACGCCTCGATGCGTCCGGACTTCCGAGCGGCAAAGCGAAGTCAGAGTATTACAAGCGCTATGCGTTTCCGTTTATCATTCTGGTTGTCGTACTTCTGGCGGTCGGGCTCAGCGGAAAGACGAGGAAGAACGTTCTTCTCGTCAGCATGGCGCTCAGCATTGGTGCTGTTGTTCTGTTCTATGTCATGCAGATGGTCACCATGCTGATGGCGCACTTCGGTACGGTTCCGCCCGTCTTCGGCGCGTGGTTCCCTGTTGTATTTTTTATATTTGTCAGCGCGGTACTTTTGCGATATGCGCGCACATAGCTTGGAGGCTTGTAGATGATTGAAAATTTTTTTGATGTGCGGCACGAGAACAAAGACTCGTTGGCGAGAACCGGTGTAATCCACCTGCCTCACGGCGATGTCCAGACTCCGGTGTTCATGCCGGTCGGTACGAAAGGAACCGTCAAAGCAGTGTCCAAGGATTCCCTTGAAGAGATGGGCTTTGAGATTATCCTTGCGAACACCTACCATATGTATCTCCGCCCGGGAGCACCGCTGGTGCAAGAAGCTGGCGGTCTGCATGGTTTCATGAAATGGAACAGAAATGTGTTGACGGACTCGGGCGGATTTCAGGTGTTTTCCCTGTCAAAACTGCGTAAAATAGAAAACGACGGCGTTACTTTCAGGAGCGACATAGACGGCAGCAAACATTTCTTTACGCCGGAAAATGTCGTGCAGACACAGGTACTGCTGAACTCTGATATTCAGATGCAGCTCGATGTCTGCACTGGCTGGGGGGTGGAAAGAAAAGAGGCGGAACGGGCGCTTCGCATCACAACGGATTGGACGCACCGCGCCATTGCTGAGTGGAAAAAACAGCGGGAGAACGGCTACAAGGGTATTCTGTTTCCGATAGTGCAGGGAAACTTTTTCGATGACCTGCGCAAAGAGAGCGCGGAGTTCGTCAGTTCCCTCGATACTCCCGGCCTTGCAATCGGGGGCTTGAGCGTCGGTGAACCGGCGGACGTCTTTGAAGAAAAACTTCGCTACACCGTGCAGTATATTACGCGGAGCAAACCCCGCTATGTTATGGGCATTGGTACGCCGGAATATATCCTCGAAGCGATAAACGACGGAATTGATATGTTCGACTGTGTGCAGCCGACACGAATCGCCCGCCATGGTCTGTATTTTACTCATCACGGAATGCTTTCAATCAAGCAGAAACGCTTTGAACACGATTTCGCCGGCATCGATAGCCTGTGCCAGTGCAAGGTGTGCCAGACTTATTCGCGTGCATATCTCCGCCACATTTTCCGCGAACAGGAAATTCTGTCATCCATGCTGGCGAGCTACCATAACTTGTACTTCCTCAACAGCCTTGTCAAAGATGCCCGTGAAGCCATAGAGCATGACCGTTTTCCTGCGTTCAGGGAAGAGTTTTTGAAACAATTTCATTCAAACGAGGTTTAAAACTACAGAAAAGGAGTGGCCATGAAAAGGTTCTGTATTGCTTCGGCACTTGTTTTTTGTCTCATTCTTTCCGGTGCAGTCGCCCAGGATTCTGATGTGGAAGAGGCTGTCCAGCCGGCGGAAACACAAGAGACTGTGGTATCTGAATCAGAAGACCCCATCGTCCAGCAGTTCCTTGCTTCTGAGAACGGCGAGGAAGCTGAGAAGGAGGAGTCTTCCTACGTAAAAAAAGAAAAAATATATCCGGAGCCGAAACGTCCTCGTGTCTACACACAGGATGAAATCCAGAAGGTGGTGGATGCGTATCCCGATCACAACGACCAGGAATACATCGACAACTGCAACGATACGTTCAAGTACGGCATCCGCGACCAGATTATTGACGCTCTGAAAATCATCACGCAGGAAGAGGATGTCCGCTTTGCGGATGTTGTCTACGATTTGTTTGAAGACACAAAAATACCTGCTGTCAAAGAGCAGATACTTGAGTATTTCACCAAACTGAAGGACCCCTGCATTGAGGACTTTGCCGTCGGCATTATAAACGACCCGTATGATGAAAGGAAGACAATCGTCGACAAGTGTTTTCAGTATGTCTCTGCGGTGAAGAGCACTTCCTCTGTCCCTGGTGTTGTCGAACTGATTGACAAGGAGGACGAGTCGTACTTCAACGGGGCCCTTGCTGCGCTGGGAGATGTCGGCGGGGATGAGGAAGCCGTTTTCATCGCCGAATACCTTGACCGCGATGACTTGACGACAGCTCAGCGCCAGTCCCTCATGAAGGTTCTGGGCAAACTGAAAGCTGTCTCCACCTATGACAAGATGGCGGAGATTGTGCAGAACGAGGATGAGGATAAATTTGTCCGCATGTACGCGGCGGAAGCCATCGGCGCAATGGAAATCGAAGAAGCGGAAGATATCCTTGTGGAGCAGTTTGAAGACGATGACCCGAACATCCGTGCCTACGTTATCAAAGGAATTGCTCATTTCAACGACCAGAAGGCGACTGATATTCTGATTCAGGGACTCCGTGACACCCACTACAAGGTGCGTCTGGAGGCTGTTGAGGCGGTTGAGTCCCACAAATTGCTGGAAGCGGTGCCGTATCTGATTTTCCGCTGTAAGGATAAGTCTGAAAACGCGCTGGTGCGCAACAAGTGTTATGATATTCTTGCGGGATTCAATACTCCCGAGGGTAATGAATACCTTGTCGGTCTCATAACGGACACCAAGACAGGAGACTCGACAAAGACGACCGTTGCGAAGGCGCTGTTGAAATATGGATTCACAGGAACCTCTGAGATAATCGATCTGGCGAAAAAGACGCTGGAAAACGATATCCACAAGCAGCTGCGCTACAACCTCGGCAAGGAATTTGCCAAATACGGCAAGCCAGAATTCGAATCCATCTGTGCGGATTACCTTGCTCACAAGGAAGTCTTTACGCAGGGTACTGGACTCGACATCTATGCCAAAGGTAAGTACGCTGCCTTGGAGCCGAAAGTCCGCGCCATTGCAGAGTCAGACAACGGCAAGAGAAAGAATTCCAATGCCAAAAAGGCAAAAAAAATACTCGGCATCAAGGATGAAGCTGAAGCCGAGTAAGATTTAGAAATAGCCGCGCTCAGTCGTACATGGAATTGAGCAGGCGGTAGATGATGTTGATTTTCTCCTTGTCTACAGGGCTGATTGCCGAGTTGTTCGAGTCGTCAATCAGTTTCTCTAGCGAGGAGAGGCTCTCATTGAGCGCCGTTATGAAGCCCCGTGAAACCTTGAACCAGTATGAACCGTTTCCGTTCGTGTAGAGCGTCACAAATCCTAATTCTTTTGTAACTCCCTTTGCGATTGCAACGCGCATGATGCAGTCAAGCGCGGAGACCAGCGTGCTGATGTTGCTCCCTTCGAATATATTCAGATTCATCTTGCGGGACCATGAACCTTCTTCCATAGGTGTGAGGTTCAGCACCTTTGCCGCCTTGAAGATGAGTTCCATCTTTTCGCCCGCCATCAGGATTGCATTGCCTGGCATTTGAATGACACCGCGTATGTTTGCCGGCACCTGGCAGTTTTCCCCGCTTCTGAGTGCCTGGCGCAGTTCGTTCCAGGGAAGCCTGACGACTTTTTTGCCCTTGATTTTCTGAAGTTCAAAGTTTATGCCGCCGATGGCGATGATGTTTTCATTCGCTTTATCACCCTTCGTTTTTTTGCCGGAACGCTCTTCTTTTGCACCCTTTCTTCTGCTGGTGCGGGGCGACTCTTCTGTTTCATCGGCGTCAAACCTGCCTTTTTTGCCCCGCGTTGCCGACAGGCGGCTTTCCAGCGACTCATCGATTTTGTCCAGCAGGGCGCGGGTGAGGGGAGAGACGCTCATGGCGAACATACGGCTTGTCTTGACAATCTCGCCCGCCACAATGTACAGCGGGTTTTGCCTGAACATGGAAGAGCCCGGGTGTATGGTGATGTGGTCGGCGGTCAGACTCCGGTACGTTTCCTTTCCTTCTCTGACGCAGACAAACTGAATCATGCCCGATGCAATGCAGCACAGGTAGTCGTCCATGGAACCTCCGCTGGTGATAGGCATCTGCAGTTTTGTCGAAACGATGTCCTCAAGCTGTATTTTGATGTTGTTGATTTCCGCCATCACCTTTTCGTCGAGGTAGTTGTTCTTGCAGAAGCGTTCCTTGTTGTTCACCGACATATAGGTCCGGTAGAGTTTGGCGTAGCTGACAAAGTCTCCCTGAATATCGTTGAAGGCGTGGTGTGCCTTTCTGGCATCCATCTCTTCGCCGACCGGCAGGACAAACGGATTCTGCGCGCTCAGGAATGACGCTGCGATGAGGACATCTTCGAGGACATCGGGGTAGCGCATAATGCTTTCTACGATAATGCGGCTGACGCGCGGTTCCAGCGGGAATTCCACCATGAGTTTTCCGACTTTGCTCAGACTGCCGTCACTTTCGAGGGCATGGAGCATGTTCAACGTTTCCACAGCTCCGTACAATCCTTCCCGCTGTGGCGGAGAGATGAAATCGAACTGGTCAAAGTCTGTAATGCCCAGTTCCGCCATTCGGAGGACGACTTCGCTCAAATCCGTTCTGTAGATTTCCTCTGTCGTGTATTCCTGTCTGGAGTCGTAATCCTTGCGCGGGTACAGTCGGTAGCAGCTGCCCGGTCTGGTTCGTCCTGCCCGTCCGCGCCGCTGGTTGCAGCTCGCTTTGCTCACCTGCGTTTCAATCAGACTGGACGTAAAGGTTCGCGGGCTGTAGAAATTCAGTTTTGCAAGCCCTGAGTCGATTACCGTTGTTATGCCGTCAATGGTGACGGAAGTTTCTGCGATATTGGTGGACAGAACAACTTTCTTTTTGCCGAACGGTGCTTTGTCAAAGACTTTTTCCTGCTCTTCTTTCGGCAGTCGTCCGTACAGCGGGACAATGTGTATCTTGCTGTGGAAGGTCGACTCCACAAGGCGTTGCATGCAGGTCTTTATGATCTTTTCACCCGGCAGGAAGACGAGAATGTCTCCGTCGTCCTTGTTGTCCAGCACACGATCGATGGTATCTTCAATCTTGGTGATGAGGGCTTCGGTGGCGGTGTCGGTAATCGTGCTTGCAGGAATCGCCGGCGGGTCGTACACCATCGTTACAGGGAATACCTGCGTGTCAATCGTGACAATCGGGCAGCCGTCGAAGTACGTGCTGAACGCTTCCGCATTCATCGTTGCGGAACTGACGATTACTTTAAAGTCCTTGCGCTCTGCAAGCACCCGTTTTAAAAGACCGAGGACAAAGTCGATGTTCAGACTGCGCTCGTGCGCTTCATCGACCATGACGACGGAGTATTTGTGCATCCATGGATCCAGCTTCATCTCCTGCAAGAGAATGCCGTCAGTCATGATTTTTATCCGCGTCGTTTCGTCGGTGTTGTCCTCAAAACGCATTTTGTAGCCGACCAGCCCCGGGTATTTTGTCTTGAGCTGTTTTGAGATGAATTCACTAACGCTGAGCGCTGCAATGCGCCGGGGCTGAGTGACCGCTATAACTCCGTTTTCTGCATAGCCCGCTTCATATAAGATGACAGGAAGCTGTGTTGTCTTTCCGCTTCCTGTAGGGCTTTGTACAACGATAACTTGGTTTGTTTCAAGAGTGTCAAGTATTCTCTGCTTCTGTTCATAGACAGGCAGGCTTTTATAATCTATTGCCATAGTATTTTTCCCTTCATCTGTTGCATAATGCGCTTTCTCGCTTCCAGATAATGTGCCCATTCTTCTTGGCCTTCCTCGCGAAGCTGTGCAATAAAGTCGTCACTCAACCGTTTTACGACAAAGAGCCAGTCAGGGGTGATGTATGTTGTAACAAGCACCGGATTGACGTTTACAATGTGGATTCCGTTTTCATCGCGCAAAAAACGCAGCTCCGAAATGTATCCGTCTCCGGTGTAGTCTCTCTGCATGGTGGGGAAATGGAATGACGGGTCGCGCCGCTGACCACTGATGGTGTTTCCCATCGAATAAAAAATAACCTTGCTCGGCAGATTGGAAGCGTCCGTCAGCACTTCCCAGTCCTTTGCCACATGGGGATGGTTTGCCCAGACGACATCTACTCCTGCGTCCAGCAGTTTGTGGTAGTAGTTCGACTGGTGTTTGTTTATGGTCAGAATGTATTCCGGCTCCGCGCAGTGAATGCTCAGCACGAACAGGTCGCACGGGTTTTCTGCCCTCAGTGTACGCAGATTCTCGATAAACTCTTTTCTGCTGACTTCGTCTGTATCTATATAGTTTATATAATTTTTATAAACCGGAGTGTTCAGAATCTCCGTTACAGCCATGAAAAGGATTTTCCATCCTTTTACTTCGATGAGCCGGTAAGTGAACGGTGCTTCTGGGGAGTCCTTTACGCCGGACGCATATATGGGGCGTTCAGTTTCTTTTGTGATCTGCTCCTGGGTTTCAAAGTACTGCTTTGTCGCTTTTATGCCTTGAAGCCCTTGGTCATTTGTGTGGTTGTTTGCCAGGGAAAATACGTTGAAGCCGGCGTCGATGACCGCCTGTATGTATTCTCCGTGCACATTGAAATTCGGGTAGGTGGAGTAGTCCTTTGATTCGTCGACGGGGGTTTCGATATTTGCAAACGTAAGGTCCGAACGGGATACAAATGGCTGTATATCCTTATAAATTTCATTGAAACGGCCCTTTGAAAAATTCTGGGAATGCGCCATGATGTCGCCTGCAAACGTCAGCAGTATGGTGTCCTGTCCGTCAAATACGGTGTCCGACGTGACGATTGGCGAGCCGTCGTTGAATACATCGGCGGCGAATGCCTGCACATCCGCAACTGTCTCAGCGCCGGAATGACGCGCCTCCTCAACAATCTCCTGTATGTCTTCCGCTGTTATCTGCGGGACATCGTTTTCTTCCTGCTGGGGGCTGTTTGCGGTTTGCGCAGGTTCCTGTTGCGGGGTTGCTGGTTTTGGTCTTTGTTTTGAAAGGGTTTCACAGGAAAAAAGAAGCAGGAGCGTGGCACAAAGCGTACAAAAGATGTGTGATAGGTTCCGTTTTTTGTTTTGTGCCACGTCTTGAATCCTTTTTTAGTTCTTTTTTCCTGCCTGAACGAGGGTGATTGCGCAGGTTACGACAATTTCATCGCTTGTGCAGCCACGGCTCAAGTCGCTGATTGGTTTTGCGAAGCCCTGCAGAATAGGACCGTATGCGTCAGCATGGGCAAAGCGCTGTACCAGCTTGTAGCCGATGTTTCCGGCTTCAAGGCTTGGGAAGATGAGCGTGTTTACTTTGCCGGTGATTGGTGAGCCAGGCGCCTTCTTTGCTGTTACAGACGGGATGAGGGCTGCGTCTGCCTGCAGTTCTCCGTCGAGCAGCAGTTCTGGAGCTTTCTCGTGTGCGAGTTTGACTGCTTCCTGAACCTTGAGGACATCTTCAAGCTTTCCGCCTGAGCCTTTGGAAGAGAATGAAAGCATGGCGACTGCCGGTTCTGCACCGAGCAAATCCTTGCATGATTTTGCTGAGTCGACAGCAATGTCTGCGAGCTGTTCGCTTGTCGGCTTCGGGTTTACAGCGCAGTCTGCAAAGATGAGGTATCCGTCTTTGCCCCAGTTCTTGTCGTGGGTGTCCATGACGAAGCATGATGATGCTGTGCTTGTTCCCGGTGCGGTCTTGATAATCTTGAGTCCTGCGCGGAGCAGGTCTGCTGTTGCTGAAAGTGCTCCTGAAACCATGGCGTCTGCCTTTCCGAGGCGTACCATCATTGCGCCGAAGTTGAGCGGATCCTTGAGGATGGCTTCGCGTGCAGTCTCAGGTGTGACTTCCGGCTGTCCGGTCTTTTTGTTGATCTTGTCTTTGCGGAGTTCGTAGTACTCCTTGCCGAAGTCGTCGAGCCATGGAGATGTCTCAATGTCGATGATATCAATACCGTCAAGGGAAACACCCTTATCAGCTGCAACTTTTGCAACTTCGTCTTTCTTTCCGAGCAGTGTTACAGTCTTTGCAAGTTTTTCCTGTACAATCTTAGCTGCTGCAACAACAGTTCTTTCCTCTGTTCCTTCTGGAAGAACCAGTGAGTTCTGAAACTCTCTGGCTTTCTTTTTCATCTCTTCAACGAAATCCATATATGTCCTCTTTTGGGTTTTATCTTCTATAATCATATCTTCTATCCTTGATTTTTACAAGGGAGTGCGGGAAATTCACGGGGAACTCTAGTGTTTTGCCGCCAACAGCCGAGCATTTTCGAGGAAAATCGGCTCCAGAAAGTCCGGAAATGCACGTGCGAAGTCTTCTATTTCCTGCATGAGATGTTCAATGCTCCCGTTGTTGTCGTTTTGACAGGAGAAGATGATTTCCGCATAGCCGCGTTCCCGTAATTGGTGGGCGGCAAGGTTGTGCATGCGGTGGATTGATTGCACGCAGGGAACCGTCGCCATGTGCTTCATAGCCTCATCATCGGGGATGGGCAGCTTCATGTTGCACACCGCTCGCAGACGTTCGGCGGGAATCGGCTGTGCGAGCGCAATCTTCAGCAGCAGTTCAATCGTGCTTATCCCCATGCCTGCCGCATAGGTCTCCGTCATGCCGGAAAGTCGGGGGTTTATTTCAAGCAGGTACCATTTCCCCTCTTTGAGAATGACATCTGCCTGTGCTATGCCCGAAAAGGAGTATGCGGAAGCAATCTTTTTGAGCATGGAGGAAAGTTCCTTCGGCAACGGGAAGGGGCCGAGCTTTTCGCTCTGTTTGGGGCTGGTGATGCCGTATTTTGTCAGCGAAAAGGCAAGCGGAGGCATGACAGTGTACTGCCCGTCCGCGCCGTATATTTCGCAGCCGAACTGAATGCCGTCAACGTATTCTTCGATAATTCTGTCTCCGTTTGTGCGCCCAGAGTGCAGGAATACGCACGTTTCCTTGAATGTCCGGGCGACTTCCATGCCGTAGGAGCTCATCCCCGTCGTCGGCTTGATGACGAGCGGGTAGTGCAGGCGTTCTATTTCGCCATGCAGGTATTCTTTGTAGACATTAGTTTTGAGCTCTTTGTGGCTCCGCTCCGTGCGGTACAGCTCGTGATGGAAAAAGACCGCTTTCGGTACAGTGATTCCCATCGCTTTCAGCACACGATGGGATTCCGCTTTGTCGAAGAACACCGCCTGTGTCGAAAGCGGATGGCAGATAGTCTGTACGCCCTGCTCCCTCAGCAAATCCGCGACCATGGCATCCTTCATGCCCAGCCAGTCATAGGGTGTCACCCAGAACGTTGCGGCAATTGCGATGTCGGGGTGCAGTGCAAGTATTTCCTCTGCAATCTTTTCTGCGTCTGTTTCATCCGAAAGGGTGTACGACACCGACGTGCTGCGGGGCGAAACCTCGCCCCCGTCCAAGTCGATGAGAAACGTCCCCGGAAGCTGCGTGTAGATGAAAAACGTGTGTTCGGGATATTTTTGTGCAAGGGAATCCCATTCGCTTGCCTTGCTGGGTAGGCTCCGTATGGAAAAGTCCTCCGGATTGAACTGATTGGAATTCGTGCTGTAGTAGATGATATTCATGTGCTGCACCTGCTCTGTCGAGCCGGCTCCACAGTATACCAAACCCGCTGCTAAAAATAAAGTGGCACAAAATCCGTCAAAAGCTACTTGGATGGAGATCTTTGGGCACACGACAGTTCTTCAATCTTTTCAAGCGGCAGTTCCACCGCCTGTGCTATCTGCTCATGGGTTAATACATTCATGGCAAGCAGGTTCTTTGCATTCTGT
>CADBRT010000114.1 GCA_902797055.1 uncultured Spirochaetaceae bacterium | reverse complement strand
GGTAAAAACGAACCCCATGCCTGTTTCTTCAAAGCCTGTATCTCCTGTATTGAAACCGGCAAAAGTTGGGGTGACTCCGACCACTCCAGTAAAAAAAACGGCTGCTGTTTCTGCAAGCCGTCAAAGAAGGGCTGAGAATGTTGTTTCCGAAAGTGAAAAGCCTACCGTTCATCGTCGGATAAAAGATTATGAGTTGAAAGATAAATTGCGTAAAGGCCCTAAATTAGCGACAACAACGGTCGGGCGGTATACGTTGAAGAATAGTCTCGGTGCAGGAGGCATGGGGGCGGTGTTTCTCTCTGAGCATCCAGACTTAAAGAAGCCCGTCGTCATTAAGCAGCTGCTGGTAAAACGTAGAAACAGTACTACGAGGGAACGGTTCAAACGGGAAGCTGAAGTGCTGATGTCGCTTTCCAATTCCTATGTGGTGCGCATGTACGATTATTTTTCAGAAGGCAATTCTGACTATATCGTGCTTGAATATGTTGACGGCATGTCGTTGGATAAGCTGTTGGTGAAACAGCAGGACGCAAGCGAAGAAAATCCCGAAGATTCCGATATGTTCCCCCTGCCGGTCGCTTTTGCGCTTACAATCTTTCTGGATGTGTGCTACGGACTCAAAAGCGCGCACAAAGAGAATGTCATTCACCGCGACATAAAACCTGCTAACATCCTCATTTCCAAGCGTGGTGAGGTAAAACTTGCTGACTTCGGTATCGCGGGGGATGAAAAGGAAAAGGCTTCTCTCGAAAAGACGGAAATCGGCTTGGAGACCATGCAGAATTTGGAAAATGCGATAACCCAAGCGGGAACTGTCCTGGGGACTCCTTCCTATATGTCTCCCGAACAGATTGAAGATTCCAGTACGGTGGACAAACGCACTGATATCTATTCCATGGGGGTTATGCTGTACCAGATGCTCACCGGGAAACTGCCGTTTAGGGGAAAGTATTTCGGTGATATAAAATCCGCCATCAACAGCGGTAAATATACGACTCCCCGCCGTTTGAATTCTCAGATTCCCCGTTCCATCGCTGCAATGATAAAAAAGATGATGCGCAGAGATAGGGAGAAACGGTATAGCGATATTGATTCCGTGATAAATATCGTAAAGGGGTATTTAAATCGCTATAATAAAGAACAAAAATACGATATTCGACGATCAATAGCCCGCTCTGTTAGAACTGAAGAGGCTATTTCATTTCCCGTCTGGGCGCAGAAGTTTCATTTTATCAAGAGATTTTGTATTGCTGCGGGCGTTGTTTTACTCCTTGTACTTGGCGGTTTTAATGGCCTGTATTACCGTACCGTCCTTGCTCATTGGTATACCCCTCTACAGCTTTCGATGATTGTTCCCGCTCAGAACAAAACCAACAACCCTCATTACGCTGCGGATCTTCCGGCAAAAGCGTTCTTTTTTGAGAACAAAGAAGGCATTCCTGAAGTAAAGGGAATGAACGGAAGCGCAGTCTTCTATCAGAAGAAGGCGTTTGATGTCGAGTCCTCTGAGCTCGTCCTTGAGACAAAGGATGTCTATCTAAGACCAGGTAATTATCGTGTAAAGATTGTTGAAGGCCCGTACGTCTGGTGGAAAAGTTTGACTGTGGAAGACGGTGACAGACAGTCGCTGCAGTTGGATTTCTTGAAAGGGGAGCGAAGGGTTCTTTCGATAAAAGGCTTTGCCCAAGACTACGATACCGGGGAAGATATTTCTGATCAGACAGCGTTTCAATTGTTGACAGGAAACAGCTGGACGAATTTGGACAAGGTGAAGGAATCTTCGTTGGCAACCGGTCAGGTTATCCATGTCAGGGCAATCTGCGACGGGTACGAAGAAGAACGTTTCGGATTGTCTATAGACTGGTATCAGGATTCTTTGTTTGTAAATGCAAGTCTGCATAAAAAAATGGACGCAGAGGAGGAAAGTGCACAACAATGATTCTCTTTTTGCTCACCACCCAGGAAAAGGTTGGCAAAAGAATAGCTAAACGACTGTCTGAAAAATATAATTACGTGGTTCCGGTCTTTACCTGCCCCTCGAAACTTTTTGAGGCCGCATTTACAGAAGGTGTCTCCCGCGTTGATTTAATCATCATGGATTATCTTGCCTTCGGCAGTGATGAAGTCGAGTTGTTCGACAACATGCGGAAAATGGAATGCGTTATACCGTATATCTGTTATAATACTCCGTTTGCACCTTCTGGAGCCCGGACAGAGTATTGGCTTGACAGAATCAGACGGAAAGTGGGCGACTGCATTTCTGACGCAGTGCTTGATAATCTAGCGACGGTTTTCCGCCAGATTGAGACTATCATCGAGGAACCTGATATTTTTCCGTACATACGGCTTTTGAATGAACCTCCGGAAATTGTCGATTCTGATGATGACTGGTATCAAAAGAATGTGCGTGTCCATTTTCAAACTCAGTATTCGCTGACGAAAAAGCAGCGGGCGGATTTGGCGAAGCAGGTGCAGAGCAATAGTGCGGATTCAAAGAAATCCATCGGAGCCACTGTTGTTGAACATTTTAAGAATTTGAAGGGAGTTCAGAAATCTCGCGTGAAGCTTCTTGAGTATCTGTGTGCGCATGAAGGCGAGATCGTCAGTGAAGAGCAAATTTGCTCTGATTTGTGGCGAGAGTTTAATCCTACCAGAGTGAATACGTTGTATTCGTATATCTGTGGCATAAAGAAAGCTGTTGAGTCCGATAGCAACGCGGGATTTGCCATCGACAAACCTCAGAAACGGTGCTACCGCCTGACATTCTCTGATTCTGTGTGATGGCTTTCTTTAATAATCTTTTTCGAAGAGCCAGGAATAAGAGTCATCAAGATTCCTCAGTGTGCTTACATCGAAGATTGCTGTGCAGGGGGGCTCATTAAACGGCGTCGTTCTGACAATAAATGTGTCTGCGTTGCTCAGCCTGTCTAAAAGGGCTTTTACATCCCCATCGTAGAAACTTGCCTTTTCATCGGTGCTGAGCGTCCATTCCTCTGTGCGTGCCTTGTCGCTGTCAATTCTGTACGTGACAAAACATTTGCCGTTGTTGAGGAATTCCTTCCAGTTCACATAGATTTCTGGTTTGACGCCTCGCTTCTTTCGAATGATAAGCGATATGGTATCTGCGTGTTCATTAACCCTTTGAGCTGCATTGAAGACAATGTACAGTATGTCTTTATCATCGAGCGGATCTTTTTTAACGGAGGCGAACGGTTTTCTCATCAGGGGACGGCTTGGCACCTTTGAAGCATCTCTGTCATCCGGTAGTTGCGTTTCTTTTGCTGCTGTTTGAGTTTTTTTATCGTAGTCAGAGTCAAAGGAGAAGAACTGTGCAGGGATCGCAGGCTTTGCCGTTGTTCCGTTGTATTGAATTTCACGTGTCGTCCGCAACAGAGGGTGGCTGTATTTAATATCGTCATTTTTGTCTTCGTAGAAAGAATCTTTTTTGAGCCAGTTTCCGTTGGAATCGTAGAAGTATTTGTACAGATAGACGGTGCTGTCGGTTGTCTCTTTTACACAGTCACCATATTCATTGAGTTCGAAGGTGTCAACACTGTGCCGCTTGTTGTTCACAAAGTATGTTCGTTTTCTGCTTGTGGCGGTGTCTTTTTCTGTAATGATGGATGATAAAGTTCCGTCTTCATAGAAATAGTACGTGACTGATCCCTCGGGATTATCTGCATTTTTTGCATTTCGTCTCAAATCTTTGTCATAAGGATAGCCCGTTGTTTTTTTTGTCTTTGTGACTTTTTCGTCTGTTCCGTAGGTGTATTCAAAAGCTTCTATCGTTCCATCAGTATCTGTCAGCTCAAAGGTTGTCGTTTTTCGGGAGGTACCGTCGGCTACAGTTGTGTACACTTCGTAGCCTGAATAGTCCTCTTTGTATTTATAGGTTTTGTGCAGGGATGAATGCTTTGTCTTCAGCGTATATTCGGATACCAATCCGTCTGGAGTGAATGTTGTTTCCTCATACAGATAGGGATTACCCAAATCGTTGTACTGAACCAGAACAAAATCGTTGTTCTGCCAGTCATACCATTTGAGTGTCTTTCGGAGTGTCGGCAGTTCCACCAGTTTTCCATTGCTGTCTGTCAGCTCATATATGGTTTCCGTTATCTGTACCGGGTGCTGTTTCACATCACCGTACATAGAACCCACGGTCGCTTGTTTGTCAAATGCAAAGAGCGGGTTGATCAGTATGGCAGACAGAACAGCCCTGCCTGCAAATCGAAGAAGTCGTTTCATCCTGTTTTCCTATTTGTTTCAGTTTAGTTTCGTTTTACTGCTACCGAAGAAAGCGGAATCTCCTTGGAATATGAAAGCGGTATATCAGGTGCGTAGGCAAGCGATGGGAACGACAGCCCGCTTTCAAATGAGAAGACCGGATTCGTTCCTCTTTTATTCAGAATGTCAGCAATCAGTGACGCTGCAGAAACCGTATTGATTGATACCTTGAGCGGTACGGTACCGGCGGCTGCAGAAATGGATTTTTCTCCCAGTGCGTTCAGATTTGCCAGATTGCCGGCAGATGTTGCAAGGTTACAATTTTTCAACAGAAAGTTCCACGCAGAAGAGCCTGTGTTTTTCACGTTAAGATTCATCAGCAGATCAAGATTCAGATTGATATCAGCGAGGTCGTTTGCGTCTACGTTGCCGCCTGAGAGTATTGCAGCTGCAAGGCTTGCGGCTTTTGTCACGCTCATACCGCTGTTGATGAAGGAATCCCGGAGTTCTGTCATTGTCGGTAGCGAGAGCTTTACATCGGAGAGGGAGAACTCGGGTTTGAAGACAGGAACATCAAAACTCTTTGAAAAAGGCAGCGTCAGGCTCGAATTGGCGAGCATGGGAATAGCGCTCAAATCCAAGGATGCGGAACCGTCGATCTTAAAAGGAAGTGCTTCTTTTCCTTGAAAGGCTTTTGCAATGTCCAGTATTGAAGTGTAGGGAATCTTGAAGTTTAAGGAATTGGTTCGCGTTCCCATCGCTTCAACAGAAACTCCGTTGTCTGTACTGAGTTTTGTAAATGTACCGCCATCATATAGAACATCTGCCAGCAGGCTTTTTATTGAAAAGGCGATGGGATAGGGGTTTGTTATTGAATAGTTACAGTTGAAGGTGATTCCTTCAAGATCAAGGCTTTTGATACCAACGGATTGTAAATCCAATGAAGGACTTCCCACGACTTCTTTTACTGTCTGGCAGGAAAATACCAATACTGCGAACGTTATACCAAGTAAGAATGAGGTTTTGCGAAAAAAAGATTTGTTTTTCATAAGAGTAAACTCCTTTATTATTGTCGGTGTCAAAAGATATCTGCTTGCGCTTTTTAAAATAAAAAAGCCCGGATGTTCGAGTCCGGGACAGTTTGAGAGACGGAATTGTTAGTTTATGATTCCAGCTAGGCTGAGGATAGTTTTTTCGGCGAGCCCAGTTTCTGATGTGATTGAATACGCGTATCCATTCCCTGTCCATGACGCGACATGGTATGAGTCTACGCTATCTCCTCGGATTTCCACTCTTCTGTTGTTCGCCTTCATCTTCTTTGTGATTGTGTATTTGTTGTAATCACCGCTGATGTCTTCATTTTCTTCTGAAGAAAATGCTTTGCGGAAGCGTGCAACTTCTTTGCCGGTGCTGTCCTCGTAGATGATTTCAAGCATCTCGTCAGGAATTGCGCGGTTTATCTTTGTTGTATAAGTAAAGGGCAGTGTTTCTGGAAGCGTCAGTGCCGCTCCTGCTGCATTCTCTGCTTCCTCCTGGGAATCGTAATCTGACCATGGGTTTGCAATCTGCACAGTACCTGTCCCTTCTGAAGAATTTGATGCGGCACTTGAATCGTTCTCTTGTGCTTCTTTTTCTGTGTCTTCAATTACAGATGTTTCATTTTTCGTGTCTGAAGTTCTGTCTGTGTTTGTTGCCTTCCGTGATGATGCGCATCCTGCAAGTGCGACTGTCACAGCAGCCGCGACCATGATAACAAAAAAATGCTTCTTCATAGTATTGTACGATAGAGTAAAATTAAAAATATGTCAAGAAATAAGAATCTATCCAGGCATATCTTGCCTTAAGAAATTGAACCAGATAGTCTATTTCTGACTGGTAGTTTTTTCGATTTCTCCATCCTGGCGCATTTGGCCAATGCCTGTGGCCGAATGATTTCCAGACCCTGTCATCGAGTTCTACAGCCTGCCTGAGACTGTCCGCTTCTGCCTGTATTGCATTAATGGTCTGGTACAGCGGTTCTCGTGTTTCTATCCATCGCTGGCGCAGTTCCTGTCTGAAATCCGGCCTTTTCAGCATGTGGACGTACCAGTTGCCTTCGTTCGTAACAAGACCATCCGGCGTGTGACAGCCGTCCTCCGATGTGTATCCGCACGAGATGTCGAAATCCCATACCGGCCCCATGAACATTTGCTTCCGTTGACTGTCGTAGTACATATAGCATGAAGCATAGAATCGGGAGTCGTGATTTTTTGTAAATTCATTTATCAGATACCAGTCGATGAATGAGGGGGTATCTATGACGCTGCGGTACACTGATGGGTCTTTCTCTGTTATCGTATCTTCTATTGATTGGAACGTCATCTGCATGGATTGATAGTCAAAGGGCGTTGCCCCGTCCTGTTCTACTATATTCATGCGAGAGCCATTTTTGGATATGAACGTCCAAGGTTCGTTCCAATGGACGTCTGCCTTTGCGAGAAAACTGTCGCCGCTCAATGGCAGACGGTTTTTATCGATTTCTACTTTTTCGGACAGGCAGTACAGACCTTCATACCTCCCGTTTATGACGAGCGTTATGAATTGCTCTTTAGGGACGAAGTCAAAGCGATTCCAGATATTGTTCGCAAGTCTCAGAGCATATTCGTTCCGTAAAAAACTCTTGTCGGTGGCATTCGCCAGCAATACCCATTTTTGTGCACTTTTCATGCCGAGCAACGGTTGTTCTTCGTTGAGTTTGAGCAGATAGGGTTTTTTTGCGGTGTCTATATTGCTCCATGTGGAATTTCCTCTACCCCGTATCTTGCATTTGCCGCTGAACGGTATTTCTGCATCGAGTGAATAGGTTGCGTCAAAATAATGTTCTTTCGATCTGATTTTTTTTCCGCCCTCGGTCTCTATGCTGAGAACGGGGAGGCCGAGTTTCTTGTAGTCGTCCGGCCGTATGCAGCTTTTCGCGCTTGCAATGAATATAAAAACGGAAGTTGCAAGCAGTACGCCGAGCAGAATGAGGAAAGACGGACTGTACCGACGGATTTTCAATCAGTTTCTCCCAAATACTGCTCGGTATTCATCATCAGTATGTGCAGCGGTGACAGCCCTTCAAAAATCAGCTCTGTCGCTTCTTCTTTCTGCCGTGTGAAGCCTGAAACAGCGTCAGTTAGATAGATGACTTTGCAACCGAGGTCTATGGCGTCGACGGCTGTCCATAGCACGCAGCATTCTGCTACCACGCCGGTGAGGACTACCCGCGTGGCAGTACGGGCTGCCTCTCGTATCTGAGGTATGGAAAGGGAAGAGTAGACGGATTTGTCATAAACGGGAAACGTCTGTGTCAGTTCCTTGACGGTAGGTACCAATTCGTTCAGCCAGGAATTTGCATTGATGCCGGCGTATTTTTTATTGTACTCCTTCCACGTCCCCTCTGGAGTCTGCGGTGGCATAAAACGCGTCAGGCATACATCCGCCCCGCGTTCTTTTGCAACGGCAGCGATGTCTGCTATTTTGAGCGATATCCCTTCCGTATCAAGGCACGCCCATTCCTGTCCCTGAGTGTAGACATTCTGCATGTCGGTAACAAGAATCAGGTCTCCATGCTTCATATCTGAGCCACTTCTTCGTCATCCATGTCATCGGCTTTCTTTATCATGCTTGTCTCCCAGCGGAGCAGTGAACGTTCAGACGCTTCTTCGTTTCCTTCAAAGTCGCAGAGAATGCGGAATACGTCTTCCGTTCCGCTCGGACGCATCCATATAAAGGCCTTCTCCCTGTCTTTTTCATCAAAAAAGCGGATTTTCAGGCCTCCCGTTCCGTTGTTCCAATCGGAGACATTCCTTGTTTCCTTTGTTCCGTTCGTTGTTGCCGCTTCATACCGGGCTATGCCGTAAATCGCTTCCATCTCTTCCTTATGGTTTTCCCACTCCGCGATGAATAGCGTCTGGAATCTCTCTTTCAAAATTCCCTTGTCCTTTGTTTTTACCGTAAGCACAGCGCGGTTTTCACTTACTCCTGTGGTTGTGAAGACTGGCAGCGTGTCCAGAATGTCTGCTAGTGAAAAATCCTCTTTATATTTGAATAATTGATCTGATTTTTCACACCAGATATGGAACGGACCTTTGTGCAGTACTCCTTCACTGTCAGTTTTGTCGCGGATGGTCAGCAGTTTTACAATTGCGAATAATGTTGCCAGCGGGTCGCGCACGCATGACGGATAGGTGATGTTTCCTCCGTTGCTGCCTTCTCCCAGTATGCGGACGCTGTATCCTTCATCACGCTTTTTCTGTGCAAGATTTACAACGTTTGCTTCCCCGACTTCCGCACGGAAAAGGGAAATGCCGAATTTTTCACAGATTCTGTCGATTCTGATTGATGTGGGGCAGTTTACGGCTATGGCCTTTTTACCGCAGGAATTCTGTGCTTTCCAGAACAGGCTTTTCTTGCTGGCGTTTTCAGCGAGCCAGATGTCAAACGCACTTTCCGCCATGACGCACAGGGCGAATACTTCCTGTGCGGGAATCGGTTTCGCTTCCCCTGTTTTTTCATTCCAATATACGATGTTGCCTCTGTCTCCGTCGCAGTCCGGCATATATCCGAGTTTGACGGAGCTGTCCCCGTCTTTCTGCATTTTCTGCATTGCCTCTGCGCAATAGGTGAGATTTTCCGGTTCTGGAATGATGGCGTGTGTAATCTTTCCCGTTTCTGCATTGAACGGCTTGAATACGAGGCCCTTTGAAGGTAAGTACTCAGCGTCAATAGATGCTGTCCGTGCAGAACCGTTCATGTCGCAGACGACCGTCAACGGTTGTGTTTCTAGGGCTTCCTTGATTGCTGAGAATACTTTTTCCTGCTGCTGTTCATCGTCAATGCCGGCAACCACTGTATTGGTGAAAGTGGCATAGGCTTTCAGCGCTTCCTGTTTGTATAGTTTGCTGTCATTGAATAGTATGTTCAGAGCGGCGTCATCCACCGAAGAGAGAATGCTGTCGGCATGTCGTTCCGCATCGGAATCCGCGCATTTTTGTTCAAAGGAGGCAATCAGCTTCTTTGCTTCGCTTTCCGGCAGGACACCTCCATCGTTCATGCCGAATTTAATGCCGTTGTGGGCTATGGGATTGTGGCTCGCTGATATGTATAGAAATGCATCCACGGTGCGTGCATACGCCATGATTTCAGGTGCTGCGGTAACGCCGAGGTATTTTATGGACAGTCCGCAATGCAGAAGGGAGCGCAATACAGCCTTTGCAATTTCATTTCCGGTCGGCCTGGAATCTGTTCCAACGGCTATAACAGGATGATTGTTCTGAAGCCGTATCTTCAGGTATTGGGCGAAGGTTTCTGCCGCCAGCGCTGCAATCTGTGTGTTCTGTCTGCCGATGTCAGCTGACGTATCCTCTGCGTCCCCGCTTTTTGCAAAAATCTTCCTCCATCCAGAAGCGGATAGTATCATGCCGTGTTCCATACAATATCTCCTTATCCTTACATTTCGCCTGTGGTCTGTTCCGGCAAGCCTTCAAAGCAATGCAGTTCCGCTGCCACTGGTGAATCGGGGGTTTGCTCCAGTTCTTTCCGGTAGTAGTCAAGCCCTTTTTCAACATCCCGTTCTGTTCCATATCCTTCGATGAGCATGTGTCCCAATTTTGTGTATACGTTTACGCTTCCGTAGGATTCTGCCTCTGCAAACCAGTTGTATGCATTTTCGTTGTTTTTATTCACTCCGAAACCAGTCTCATAACATTTTGCAATGTGTTCCATCGCTTCTGCATTGCCTTGTTTTGCAGCGAGCAGATAATATTTTGCAGCTTCGGAACGGGCATCGTCCAGATACCCGTCAGCAGCTTCATAGATCTGTGCCAGCGCGAGTATGTTTTTAGAGTTTGCTTCCGCGGCGACAGTTTTCTTTGCACCGTCAATCTTCATTCTGTATGCGAAGTCTGTCTTCTCCATTTTGTCATAGAACGTCTGCTCGATGTAGTTTCTCTTCGCGCCTGCATTTTTCATAGCCAATTTTTCGCAGTATGTGTCGATTTTGTAGGCATAGTCAAGATTTTCAAAATTGTCATCGAACGTGATTGCTGCGTCTGCTGTATATTTGTCAGCCAGAACCAGATAGGCTGGAAGATAACCGTATTTGACGCTCGCTGCAAGAGACTCCGTCAAATCCTCTTCGTCCTCCAACCATATTACCTTTGAGTAGGACTGGTAGAAGGAAAATTCATCCTTTGCGTTGCATCCCTTCGTGACGTAGTCAATCAGCTCTGTTTTGTCTGACGCATGTTGTGCGAGTAAACCGAAGGCTTCTCCGTATCCCAATTCAGCTGCCGCTTCCAGTCGTTTTCGCGCTTCTCTGGGCTTTTTCCGTGAGCCATATCCTTTTTCCATACATCTTGCCTCAAGCACAATGGCAGGTGCATACGAAGGATCTGCCGAAAGAACAGCTTCTACTAAATCCCATGCATCCTTTACATCCCGGTCGGGGCGTTTTGCAACGGAAGGAATTTTGTAGGTTGAAGCTTCATTGTCTTCCACTAAGAGCCAGGCATACCACGTTTTTTCGAAAATTCCTCCGGTTTCAGCTTTGTTTTTGAACCATTTCAGTGCCTGTCGTTTTGTGGCTGCCGGAAGTATTAGGGGATTCATGTCAGACGCTTTTTTTGATACGTCGGTTTCTCCGTCCTTTGTCGCGAGCCAGTAGTCCACATTGTTCTTAAATCGCTGAGCTTGCAGAATCTGGGCATAGATGTCCGTTACCGCTGCTTCGGCTTCATTTCGTTTCTCGTTGCTCAAGGGGTAGAAATTGCTGCTGTTCATGGCTTCTATGTACCATTTGAGGCTTTCCCGTTCCCCTTCGTAATAGTGCGCCAGCTCGAGTTTGCAGGCGGCGCTTCCTTTTTGCGCGCCGTTCGCCAACCATCCCTGTGGGGAAAGTTTTCCGTCTGCGAGCGGCTTGTCCTTGAAGTAGGTTGCTATATCCAGGCAGATTGTTTCATCTGCGTCATTTCCCTCGTCTTCATAAAATGTCCGCAAAACTTCGTAGGCGCTTTCGGTGGCGATGCGTTTTTCGTACAGAGCGTCGCGATATTTATAATAGTAGAAAGATGCCATATCCTTGTCGGTGGCACCGAAATATCCTTCCCGGTAGATGGCTGCAAGGGCTGCAAATCCCGCCGGCTCTCCGTACATGGCGGCATTCGTGTAGTGCGTCACCGCCTTTTCTGAATCGACAAGGGGATTCTCTTTGTCTGTGCAGAGTTTCATCGAATACTCTGTCGGTGCGCAGATTCTTCCTGCGTACAAATCCCCTAAAAGCATGGCACTTTTTGCATCGTACAGTGCTTCCGCCTGCAAAAGCAGTTGTTCCGCTTCTGAAATGCGTTTTGCGATATTCCCTGTCAACTCTTTTCCCTTCGTTGAAAGAAAATCCGTCGCTGCCATCCAGTAGGCTTCCTTGTCGTTGTAAACCATTGCACGTATGAGAAGATCCTGCGCCTGCTTGCCGCTTGTTCGTCTGGAGAGTTCCAAAAGCGCTTCTGGAAAATCCTCTGCTGCAGCGCTTTCATATAACGTCTGAGGTTTTATTTTTGCAACATTTGCGTCTGCCCAGCTTTCTTCAATCTGCTGTGCCAGTAGTACTGAGGCACCGGCAAAGCCTGAATCGTAGCATTTCGCCGCGAATGTCCGGGAAGCGGAATAATCTTTCATTGTCCCGCACTGTCTGCTGTAGCAGAGTGAAATCACATATTGTGCATAGGGGAGGAATTCCCGGTATTCGGGGTAGTCACCGTTTGCAATGTCCAGATACCAGTAGAAGGAACTTTCTGCCGTTCCGTAGAGATCCCTCGTTCCGGGGGCAAACGTATTTTGCAGGATTAAATCAGGGTTGTTGTGTATGAAGGATTCAAAGTACCAGGAATCCAGAGAATAAAACGGAATATGTTCTGAAAGCGCTGCATCGTGTTTCTGTTTTTCAAGAAAGAAATCTGTTGTGTTTTCGCTGTTTCTGGCCATATTCACGCTCTTTCTACTGTACGCGGGGGAAAGAGCTGCTAGAGAACAGACGGTAATGATAAGCGCTTTTTTTATCATTTTTAGATTTATCATATCTCCAGTCTAGTACATATTGGCGATTTTTGCTAGTTCCATTGTAATAAAAGCCTTTTTCCGCTATATTCGCACGTATGGAATATGAAGAACTTGCACTGCCGTCTCGGGGCGACACCGTTGTTGTCGGTCTCTCAGGCGGAGTTGATTCAACGATGACTGCATTGCTCTTGAAGGAGCGCGGCTGTAACGTAATCGGAGTTACTATGTCTTTGTGGACGGAGGGCGATTTACCGGATTTGCCCATCGCTGCTCATCTTCACGACAGCTGTTACGGGCCGGGTGAAGCTGCTGACATTGAGGAGTGTCGTGTGTTCTGTGAGGATCAAGGCATTCCCTATCACGTCATAGATGTTAAGCAGCAGTATAAAGAGCAAGTTCTTGATTATTTTAAAGAGGAGTACCGGGCGGGACGGACTCCGAACCCCTGTATCAGGTGCAACAGATTCATAAAATTCGGTGCCTTGCTTTCCGGGGTCCGTTCCATAGGCATAGAGTATGATTATTTCTGTACGGGACATTACGCGCGCATGGTGCGGGGTAAAGATTCTCTGTCTTCGTTGTATGGAGCAGGGGAGGCCTGTTCCAGCCGCCCTGCTCAGATTGCCTGTGCCATGGACGCAACCAAGGACCAGGCGTATTTCCTGTACCGCATTCCATCTGACGTTCTCGAAAAAGTCCGTTTCCCGCTGGCTCACTATACAAAGAAGGAAATCTTCGCCATGGCAAGAGAACGGGGGCTGAAAGCTGCTGACCGTGCAGAGAGCCAGGATTTCATTCCGAGTGAGTATTTGGACTACTTGTTTTCCGACAAACCGTCGGTACCCGGTGATTTTATCGACATGGACGGCAAGGTTCTTGGGCGGCACAGAGGTATTGAGCACTACACGGTTGGACAGAGGCGGGGACTTGGTGTCAGCGCAAAAGAGCCTCTGTATGTCGCTGCGATTGACAAGGAAAAGAATTTGATTGTGCTGGGAAAGGACAGCGATTTATTCTGTACTGGGCTGATTGCTGACGATTTGGTCTGGCCGGCAGGATACAATCCCCGGAAGGAGTTTGACGCCTTCGTAAAAATCAGGCTTGCTTCAAAACCTGTCAAAGCCCGCGTTGCTCCCTATACACCTGCGCAAAGGGAGACTGCCGCTGGAGACTCGTGTATCGTGACGTTTGCGGATCCACAGCGCGCTGTTGCACCAGGGCAGTCCGTCGTGTTTTACATAGATGGGATTATCGCAGGCGGAGGCATTATAGCTCGCGCCTGCAAAGCGTAAAAGTTTTAATTTATATCTAAGTTGTATTTTATGCTTTTGGTCTTGCCGAGCAGGTCGAACACGGTGACTGAAAGGGTGCTGTGCCCCCTGCTCAGGGTAATAACGGACAGAAGCTGCCGTTTTTCATCGGGATACAAGTCTTCGACGGTGTATTTGGCATTTCCTGTTACACAGAGCCTGCCTTTGTATTCCTGCAACGTATCGTAGGAGATATTTTCAACGGTCGCCCCGTTTATCGCAACAGAGGTTTTATACGGGGCTGTGTTATCCTGTCTAGTGTGATACAGCCGGTACGTTCCTGCTGGAAGAACCCGTTCATTCAACAAATGATGGGTGACATTTTTGCTGTCGTCGAGCGTTAAATCTCCGATTGCCAGCGCGGTTTCCTCTTCCGTCCTCGGCATGAGCAGCTTTGGGTTCACCGCCGTTTTATTCTTTGTGTCTATTACTTGGAATTCCAAAAAACTTTGTGTTTCCTGCCAGCCTGAATTGCCGCTTTTCCCAAGATTGTCGCCTTGTGTAACTGTAGTAGCCATGTCAGGAATGGAATCCGCGTCCAGATTCCCATAGACAGTCATCAAATTTCCGCTGTGCGCCAGAATCGTTGCGTTCCCTAGCGTTGAAACGAACCATCCGAAATCACTGCTGTGGTCGGAAAGAATAAGTGCGACGTTTCCTGAATCTGCAGCGTGTACATCGGAATCCTCTTCGAATATAAGGGAAGGGGAAATTCTGTCGCCTTTTAACTGTCCGAATTGCGTCTGGAAGGATTCCTGAGATACACCTTTCTGCGGCCAGTTGAATGCTATGCCTATTCCGGCCGCTGCAAGCGTCAGAAAAGCAGTGATCAGTTTTTTCTGTGTTTTTAACATAGTCTTATTTCTCCGAAACCGTTAGGCGTGATATCTTGTCATCACGTCCGATAAAGATGGCGTCCCCTCTGATTTGAAGGAAGGCGGCTTGTGCTTCAAATGATGCTTGTGAAAGCACATGGTCAAACGGCTCCAACACCGTCAGCGTATACAAATTACCTTCGTGGCTCAGAACGAATACAAGATTCGGTGCTTCTGCCTCTTCAATCTGGCTTACTGAACCTTTGAGCGGAATATGGTAACTCTTAGCGTGGTGTATTGCAGATATATTTATGTCTACAATACCTAGTCCGCCGTCATATCCGTAATACACAGTGTTTGCCTGTTTGTTGAATTTTATGACAGTCTGCCTGATTAAGTCAGAGGGAAGGTATTCGTGGAAGATGATTATGCTGTTGCCTTCGTTTTTTTTGGAGACGGAAAAGCGCTGCTGTCTCTGTCCGGTAACACAACCGACGAGGGAGCCGTCTTCGCTGATTCCCACACCCAAGGTGACCGGAATCTCGCTTCCACCGGGATAGAACTGCTGGTCAATGACTCCGTCTTTTCGTATGGTTACGACCTGACCGTCTGCGAAACCTATGGCTGTTGCTCCCGCAGACGTATCGAACGCTGTAATCGGTGCGTAACTTTCATACTGCCAAAGCATGGACGCGTCCGGACCGAACTGAGCAACGGCATTGCCTCCTGGCATGAACATATAGAGCCTGTCTTCATCAAAAAACGGAAAACCAGGAGTTGTAAGCGTGAGGGCTGTTGTTCCGTCTTTGTTTTTCACGACTGTCGTTTTGTTGTCGGCTCCGTAGGTTGCGTAGTATGACGAGGAAACCGTTGCATTGAACGGGCAGGGAAGCGTCATTGCTATTTTCCCGTCGGCGGTGAAATAGCCTATGGATTGTCCCAGTTTGAAGGGAATCAGCCCTTCGGTGTCCTCTACGGTCTCCGGTCGTGCTATGGAGGAAGTCCAGTCTGGCGTCATGTGGAGTTCATCACCTAGCGGTCGTATCGCAAATAGTATATATAGAAAGCAGAAAGCGGATAAGATGATTATCAACCGTATATGGGTCTTATTTTTCATAGGTTCTATATTAGTATAAGGAAAGAAAATTAGCAATAAGAAAACTGTGTAAGGTCTTCAATGTCTTGACAAAATACGGTATACATTGCAAAATATTGCAATCAATATCAAAAACAACCTGTGAGGAGAATGTCATGGAAGACGATATTCTTACGATCGATGAAGTTGCCAAGTATCTTCGTGTCAGCGAGCGGACCGTTTATGAGTGGGCGCAGAAAGGCGAGGTTCCTTGCGGAAAAATAGGTACTGTCTGGAGATTCAAGAAATCAGAGATTGAAAAATGGGTGAATGACCGCCTGGCATCGCAGTCATCCACAGCTATCGATGTATCCTTGCAGTTGAAAAATATCCTGTCGCCTGAACGTATCCTGTTTTTGAATCATTCTACAAAACACGATGCATTGATACGTCTGGCGGAAAACCTTGCAACCGCACCGCAGGTGAAAGATGCAAAGGAACTCAGCAAAGAGATACTCAAGCGAGAGGATTTGATGTCTACTGCTATCGGTCGGGGCATTGCAATTCCTCATGTGCGCCTTGCTTCTGTTACCGATTTGGTCATGTCTGTCGGTATTTCCCGCTGTGATATAATTGACTTTGAACCTATTGACGATGTTCCGGTGCGTCTGTTGTTTATGATTGCGGCTGCCTACAATCAACACAGTTATTATCTGCAGACGCTCTCATATTTCAGTGCAAAGATACGCAACTCGGAGTTGCGGGATGCTCTTTTGGCTGCCGAAGATCCCATTGCTGCGTATCAGCTTTTGACACGCTAACTTTATGGCAGGACAATCGGAATCCATTTCTTCTGATTGTCCTGCTCCTGTGCAATCATTCCCCATGTAAGTCCTTTCGCTGTGGTCTCTCCGATCAGATATTTTTTTCCATCTACATCGAATCCATGTCCTGGATGAGAAGAGATAAGCCCTGCTACAGCATGGGAGAACTCCCTGCTGATGAAAAAGATAGAATCCATGTTCATGTGCTTGAGCAGAACTGCAAGCATCAGACTTCGCGAATCGCAGTCGCTCTCCCCTCCCAGAAGCATCGAAGGCAGCGAGGCAAAATCGCTTGCTGTTTTCTGGCGTTCGTATGTGCAGTTCTGCATCCATGTCAGGAGTTTCTGTGCAAGGTCTGTCTCGTCTGAACACTGCGGGGCGATAGCGTTGTATATGTCGAAAGCTGGTTTTTGCATTCTGAAAAAAGAATCCTTGAATATCATTCGGTAGTATCTCTGCCATGCTTCCTGCCATAATTTGGAAGATGCGTACATGGTGAGGACAATGTATTCCCGTTCGATGAGATATTCGGAAGCTTCTTTGTCCTCTTTTGCAAGGCTTGTCTGTATGTGTTTGCCGTTAATGTCCAGCTCAATAGTTGTTCGCTCTCCTGACAGGGAATATGCATAGGTTGTAATCGGCCCTGCATCGTAAAAACCTCCGTAATCAATAATCAGGCTGTCAAGGGTGCTGAGAATGAACGTTGCTCCTCCGTTGTTGAATGTGTTCGGATCCGTCCATGACATAACCATGAGCATGCCCTGCTTTTCTGGCAACGTAACGGCAAGAGCGTAGCCTGAGATGTACTGGCCGATATTGCCGATGTAGTTTGAAAGGGCGCAAGCTTGACGTCTCCAGAAAAACGTTTCTGTTTCATCTGCTTTTATGTTTAGGTTTTCCAGGTTTTCTTTCAGCACTGCTTCCGGAGAGGCAAAGACTTCGTCGGGGTACAGTTTGATGACGGTACTTACCGGCAGAACTTCATTTTCAAGTTGGAATGCCGTTCCCTCTTCGTTTCCTCCAAGCACATGGTATCCTTCCGGCAGATCGATCGCTATACACTCATTTGCATTGCTTATCTGCCTCATGGTTGCTGTGGCTGTTGTCATGCACAGGCAGCATACAGCAAAGACTGAAAAAAAATATTTGTAAAACCTTGTCATTTTGCGCAACCTCTATTAGTATATTCGGCACATGAACTCTGCTTCCCTATTATATGAAAACAGCGAAATCCTCTTAGTAAACAAACCTGCAGGAGTTTCGGTACAAGGTGGCGCTGGCGTTTCACACCCTTTGGATAAGGAACTTTCGGCACAACTCGGATATCAGGTGTGTCTGGTTCACCGGCTGGACAAAGATACAGCGGGCATTCTGGTCGTTGCAAAGAATCCCGTCGCTGCCGCAAAATGGATAAAACTGCTTCAGGACTCGCGCGTGAAAAAAGAGTATGCAGCTGTTCTGCTCGGTATTCCTTGTATCAATGGAAAGCACTGTTTAAAAGGTACGCTTCGCGGCGAAGTTGAAGCTCACGGACGGGTGCAGGATGCAGAGACCCACTATACAATAGAAAAGAGTTGTGCGCTTCCCGAAACTTCCGGGGAAGTTGTGCTGAGTCTCGCCCGCATAACGCTCGGTACCGGGCGGATGCACCAGATTAGGATACAGATGGCGCACGCCGGTGCTCCTGTCGCCGCAGATGATCAGCACGGCAATTTCAAGCAGAACAAGCTTGTCAGAAAACTGGGGATACGGAAACTTCAGCTTGCGGCTGTAAAGCTTACGCTTCCGCTTGATGGTGGGCAACGCACTTTTGAAATCCCCTTGCCACAGCATATCCAAAGCGTTGTTGATACCCTGCTGTGCTGAGAGGCGTTATGCAATAAAAAAAGCCATGCGGGAAGCACGGCTTTTTCTGTGCCAAGAACCGGAATCGAACCGGCACGGCTGTTTCCAGCCGAGGGATTTTAAGTCCCTTGTGTCTACCAATTCCACCATCCTGGCTAGATTTCATTAGTATATTGTATTTTTGGTTCTTTTGCAAGCAGGCTGCTTCGTTTGCAGGTTGTGCAATGCTGGACAGCCTGCTTGCGGTATCGAATTACCTGTCAGACAGCGCTTGCGGATGCTGTTGAACCGCTGTTTTCGGAATGACCGTTCCTTGCAACAATATCTTGGAACAAGTGGAGCACTTTGTCTGGACATGCTTTTATGCATTCCCCACAGCTTGTACACTTGCTATAGTCAATGACCGGGATGCCGCTTGAAACATCAAGGCATTTTTCCGGGCACTTACGTGCGCACAGTCCGCATTTAAAGCAGCCGACCGCACAGTCTTTCTTAATCTGAGGTTTGTTGTCGCTGTGGTTGGAGCAGAGCGCGACCGAGCCTTTGGTCGTTGCATCCATAAGCGAGAACAAATGCTTCGGACAGGTTTTGACACATTTGCCGCACCCCGTACATTTTTCGTAGTCCACATGCGGAAGTCCGTCGCTACCCATGTGCAGCGCGTTGAACGTACAGGCGGCTGCACAGTCGCCGAGCCCCGTACAACCGAATGCACAGACCTTTGTTCCGTTTACGGCAAGGACAGCAGCCTTACACGTCTGAATCCCGTTGTATGTCCCTCGTGATTTTGCACAGTCTTTGCTGCCGTTGCAGGCAAGAAATGCGACTTTGCGCACAGAAGCCCCTGCTGCAACACCCAGAATCTGTGCTATTTTTTCGGCAGTTGCCGTACCGCCAGCGACACAACCTGTTACCGATGCTTCTCCCCTTGCAACTGCCTCTGCAAATGCTGCACATCCGGCATATCCACAGCCGCCGCAGTTTCCTCCGCTGAGTGCTTCCTGAATCTGGGCGACTTTCGGGTCAACCTGTACGGCAAATATTTTCTTGAACACGCCGAGCAGCACTCCGAGGGCAAAACCCAGGCATAGTGCCACGGCGACAGTCATTAGTATGGTATTCATCTTACACAGCCTCTTTTGTCAGTTATTTTATCAGACCTTTGAACCCCAAAAATGCAAGACTCAAAAGTCCCGCCGCTACATACAGAATTGGAGTACCTTTGAAACTTGCAGGCACATCTGCAATCTTAAGTTTGCTTCTGACTCCTGACATAACCACCATAGCGATCAGAAATCCCGAAGCGGAGCCCAATGCGTACACTAGGCTTTCTCCGTAGTTGTATCCTTTTCCGATGCAGTTGATGGTAATGCCAAGCACTGCGCAGTTCGTCGTAATCAGTGACAGGAAGATGCCCATGGAACTGTAAAGCGCCGGTGCTGATTTTTTGAGGTAGAATTCCACCAGTTGCACGAGGGATGCAATGACAAGAATGAACATGAGTGTCTGAAGGAATCCGAGCCCAAGGGGGACCATGACCAGTTTGTAGAGCGGCCATGTTACTGCAGTCGCAAGCACAATGACAAATGTCGTCGCAAGCCCCATACCCGTTGCTTTGTCCGTCTCACTCGTCATACCGATGAACGGACAGATTGCAAGATATTGAGCAAAGACTACGTTGTCAACCAGCATTGACTGGAGGAAAATTTTCAAAAGGTCTGTCATTTTTTTGTCTCCTTTTCCTTGATTCCTCTGAACTGATTCAATGCAGCGATGAGACCGAACACAATAAAGCCGCCCGGTGCGCTGTTCAGAATGCCGATGCGGTATGCTTCGGGAATCAGTTCGATTTTGAGTGAAGTTCCTGCAAGCAGGGTGCCTCCGCCAAGAAGTTCCCTCACGAGGGAGATGGCGATGAGGACTATGGTATATCCAATCCCCATACCGATACCGTCTAAGACGCTGTCACCAACCGTATTCTTTGAAGCAAAGGCTTCCACGCGTCCCATTATGATGCAGTTGACGACAATCAGCGGTAGGAATACTCCCAGAGCATCATACAATGATGGTACGTATGCCTGAAGGACGAGCTGCACGATAGTTGTGAATGCGGCAATGACAATGATGAAAACAGGAAGACGGATTGAAGTCGGTATACGCTTCCTGAAAAGGCTGATGACCAGTTCGCTCATAACCAAAACAAATGTCATTCCGGCTCCCATCCCAAGCCCGTTGAATATGCTTGTTGTAATTCCGAGCGAAGAACACAGACCTATATTTAAGATGAGCAGCGGGTTTTCTTTTAAAATGCCCTTTGCAAAAATCTGGAACTTGTTGTTCATTTGTTTGCCTCCAATGCGGCGGACATGGCTTTTGTTGCTTCTGTCATGAGGTTTGCAATACCGTTGCTGGTAATGGTTGCACCACTGATTGCATCAAATGTGCTGCCAGGTACGAAACCTTCTGTGACTTTTTTGCCGGTAAACTGCCCGTAGAATGTTTTTCCGCTCGGCAGTGTGAATGTCGGGTCGCTTCCTTTCTGTCCGAAGCCCGGTGTGTCGGTGTTTTCAAGATACTTCATGCCGGTAATGGTACCTTCGGTGTCCATTCCAACTACAATTGTTGAATGGTCATATGTCGGACCTGTCACTTGTATGACAGCGCCGATGACTTTGTCTCTCGCTTTTGCCAACTTGAGGGTATCAACTGTAATTGAATTTGATGAATAGTCGAACGGCTGAGACGGTTCTTCAAAGGTTTCCGCTTTTTCAAAGACCGCCTTCATACCGCTGTCGGCTTTTGCCTGCTGGTTGCGGGCAATGACCGGAGCCGTTATGTTGTTGACGATGGCGAGCACCGTACATGATGCCACCGCATACGCAGCAAGGGTAAGACCGAGTTTTATCATTGACCATACGCCGTCTTTTTGCTGGGTTGTGCTCATTGTGCTCCTCCTTTCGTACCGTAGCCGTATTTGCGGGCTGTCAGCCTGTTCAGGAACGGGGCGATGCTGTTCATAATCAGAATGCTGAACATGACACCCTCCGGGTATCCTCCGAATTTGCGGATGAGGAACGTTATGAGTCCACAGCCGAATCCGAACATCAGCCGGCCTGGTTTTGTAACAGGGGCTGTCGCATAATCGGTAACCATGAAAGTCGCACCGAACAACAGTCCGCCCGTCATCAGTGCAAGCAAGATATCTGAAAAAGCGAATACCGCGCTGCCGTTTGAAATGACAGAGCTGAAGAATGTTGCCACGGCAACGGTTCCTGTCATTGCAACTGGCGCACGCCAGTCAATAGTCTTTGTGACGAGCAGGAACACGAAGGAAAGCAGAATAAGCAGTATGGAGGTTTCGCCCATACAACCTGCACGGTTTCCAACGAAGAATTGGAGGAGGTTTTTTGAATCAGCTATGAAGGTTCCTGTCTTTATCTGGCTTAACACAGTGGCAGAGGAAACGGCATCGATATTTCCCGGTGTTGCCCAAGAACTCATGGCGGAGCCGAAACTGATGACCATGAATCCGCGTCCAATCAGTGCCGGGTTGAACACGTTGCTTCCTATGCCGCCGAACAGTCCTTTTGCAAGGACAATTGCAGCAAAGGCTCCGATAACGGTCATCCAAAGCGGCACTTTGGATGAGAGCACCAATGCCAAAAGGACACCCGTTACACATGCGGAAAGGTTGTCTATCGTTGATTCTTTTCCAATCACTTTTTGGAACAGCCACTCAAATAGGACACAGCTTGCCACAGATACTAAAATCGTGAGCAGTGCGCCGAGTCCGAAAGTAATAACTGCGTAAATGCATTCCGGCAGAAGAGAAATAAGCACCGTCGCCATAATGCGGCGTGTCGTGTTTCCCTCGGTAAAATGCGGACTTGAAGAAAGGTAAATGCCGTTTGCTGCGGGGGTAAGTGCCGCATCGCTCATTTTGCGCCTCCTGTTGATTTTGCTCCGGCATTTGCCGCTTGAGCCATCTGTGCACGGATTGCCTGTTTGCCCAGCCTGATTCTCTGAACCAGACGTACATTTGCCGGGCAGACGTACGAACAGCATCCGCACTCAATGCAGTCCATTGCACCGTATTTTTTTGCATCGCTGAGGCTGTCTGCTTTGAGCGATTTGACAATCATAACGGGTGTCAGTCGCATTGGACATGCTTCAACACATTTTCCACAGTTGATGCACGGGCTTTCATCGACGAGATAGGTTTCTTCTTTTGATAGGAAGGTAACACCGCTTGTACCCTTTGTCACTGGAAACTGGGTGCTTTCCATGGCGAATCCCATCATCGGGCCCCCGCTGATGATTTTTACCACTTTGTCATCTTTGAGCGTGCAGGCGCTTGGAATCAAATCGCTGACAAGCGTTCCGACAGGAACCCTGAGGTTGCACGGTGTCTGGCAGGCACCGCCGCTGAGCGTCAGCGCGCGTTCAATGAGCGGTTTGCCCAATCTGAATGCATCGCTGATGGCGCAGACTGTTCCCACATTGCTGATGACAGTCCCCGCGTCAGCCGGGAGTTTTCCCGCCGGGATTTCTCTTCCCAGCACTGCGTCAACGATGTTTTTTTCACATCCCTGCGGATACTTTGTTTTGACAAGACAGACGGACATGCTGTCTTCCCTGTTCTGTTTTTTTATCTCCGCTTCAAGCAGCGGTTTGTCGTCGGCTTTGTTTGTTTCCAGAACAATGATACCTTTTGCCCCGGTGATGTGCATGACGATTGCCAGACCGTCGACGACCTTTGCGGTGTTTTCCTTCATCGTCCGGTCATCGACCGTCAGGTACGGCTCGCATTCCGCTGCATTCAGCAGGACGTATTCAATCTTTTTATCTTTCGGAGGGTTCAGTTTGACGTGGGTGGGGAAGGAAGCTCCTCCCATTCCGACAATACCTGCGTTCTTGATTCTTGCAAGCGCGTCTTCTTTGCTGCAGGTGAACGGATCCAAGACGGGCATAAAGTCTGTCTCTTCATCACCGGACGCTTCAATTGTGATCGCCGGAACCATCTGGTTCCCGGTGCTCAAAACGGACTGAATCTTTTTGACCTTGCCGCTTATGGAGGCATGGACTGGTGCGGACATGAATTTGTCGCTGCTCGCTATTATCTGTCCTTTCTTTACTATATCTCCCACTTTGACAAGGGGCGTATTCGGCGCGCCCCCCATGGTGACGGGGATGGTCACTGTTTTGCTTGACGGAAAGGCTTCCGTGATAGCGCAGTCACGGCTGAGCTCCTTCATCTCGTCAGGGGCTATGCCGCCCCTAAAAGTGTGCGTTTTCATAACTTCCCATTCTACAGCATTATGTGAAAAAAGTCCAATTAAAACCGCAGGTCTCTCCTCCATAAGCACAGTATCTCTGCTGTTTAATATGGCTCCCCAGTGAAAAAAAACTATTCCACAAATCCAAACGCCGTCAGATAAACTATTGTGCAAAACAAAAATAACATTACCAGTGTCAACCAAAGATACGGTGGCTTGAAGCAACCCTTTATGAAATCGATGATGTCATGTACATCCTCTGCATCGAGTTTTTTCCTGTACAGCTTCTTTTTCCCGTTCTCTCCCACAATATATATCCACGGATTGTCATATATATCCATCCTCATATTTTTGATCAAAAATATCGGTGAAAGCGGTACTGCTAAACAAAACCATACTGCAGAGCCGGGGAGATTGAGCTGTGAAAAGTTAAAACCATTTATGATAAGCGCAAGAATGACTGGAAGAAATACTACGCCAAGCATGATTGCAAGAGCTTTTACAATTCTCAATGCAGAAGAAAACCTGAGTACAACTTCACGCTCCTGCCCTTCGATATTCATATAAAATACAGGCTTAGTTACAGGCTTTACCCGCTCTTCCCCGGTCTGAACAAGTTGCCGTTTCTCACGCACGTAATCCCCGCCCTTGGAAGTGAATACTTTTCTATAATACTCAAATCCATATGTATCTTTTTTTTGCTGGCTGTAGGCCGTAAAAAAGACAAACACAAGCACCAGTGCGAGACATCCGGAAGCTTCATATAGCAGAGCTCTCTCGACGTTAAACAGGAAGAGTCCCAAAGCCACCCCTGCAGTACCCGCTATAGTCGCAAAAATCGCCTTGAGCCACCATGGAAGGATAAGATATTTTGATTCTTTAATGGCCCGGACACTGACTTTTCCAGTCTGTCCATTTACCGCAGCCATATATCCGTCAAAGGCAAGATAATATACTGGCAAAAGAACAGGCATCCTCAGCACATCATTGCAATTGGCAAAAGCTTTAACTGCTTTGGTTTCCAGCGTCTTGCTGATTACAGGCTTGTAATCTTCACTCACCTCGATATTTACACGCTTAATAAGCTCGTCTCCAGAAATATCGCTTGTCTTGACCTGATGACCTGCGATATAAGAAAAATCAAATTCTTTAAGTTCATCAAGATTATATGGCTCCATGGCATCAAGCAGCTGATTGTCAAGATTTTCAGAGCAGTTTACAAACACCTGATCTACAAAGCCTCTACAGTCGTACATGCTTCCGCCGTCAATACGAAAAACACTGCATTTTACAGGACCTCTCACAAGTTCATAGGGAAGGTAAAAGCCCCTGAGGTCTGCAAGCCTTTCAGTTATTACCCGAGCCTCTTTTTTTCGCCGGTTTTTACTGCACCAGTCAGCAAGAATATTCTTGGCTTCATCATTTGTTATAGCAAAGGGTACGATGAGTTCCGGGATAGTGTTAGCATCTACAAAATTTTTTCTTACCAGAGACCTGCCGCAGAAACCACAGTTTGCCACGGCTTCGCCGGTTTCAAAAACCAACTTAGCTCCACAGCCCGTACAGACAGCCTTCTGAAGCTCGAACTTTTTCAGTGATGTCCGCATTTTCTTATGGCTTATCTCACGGAAGCCCTTGTGCTCGATTTGAGCCATGTCTATTCCCACTTGATTGCCACAGTAGCTGCAATTATACATTTTTTTCCTTATGTCATAATAGGCAGGCGCACCGCAGGATGGACAATGTATGTCGTACAGTTTCCCTGGTTTCGTTTCAGTTCTAGCATCTGATGCCTTCATCTTAAATCTCCTATCGCTTCAGTTTTTTGACGACGGCTTTGACCAGTGGGTCGCGGGTCAGGACGAGCAGCAGGACACCTGCTGCCGCAAAGAGCGCTGCCGTTGCAAAGACCGGAATGCCCTGCGAAATCATGCGGTTCCTTCCTGCAAACAGGGTTGAAAGCGGTTCCCGCAGGAGCCAGACCGGAATGACGGAGAGGGCTGAAAGAATAACAGTTTTTACCGCGTACAGCAGGGAGGATTTGATGACGCTGCCGACGTTTATGACGGGGTTGCGTTTAAGGAAGATGAACAGCAGCACCATGTTTGCAATGCTTGCGGCGGTCAGTGCGAGGGCTATGCCGCTGCCTCCCATGAAGCGGGAAAGGATGTATGCCAGTGTGATGTTTACGGCGAAGTTCACCAGACCGGCGGCTGTCGGGCTTTTGGTGTCCTGCTGGGCGTAGAACGCCGGGGCGATTATCCTGTTGACCGCTATGAAGAACAGCCCGAGGATATGGTAGGTGAAGACCTGTTCTGTCATGGCGATGGAGGACTCGTCGAATCGTCCGCTTGCGAATACGAGTGTTATAATCTGCCGTTTCATGCACAGTGCGTAGAACGTTATGGGGATGGCTATGACTGCCATGATTTTGACGGCAAGAGTGAGCATGCCGGAGAACTGGTCCCACTCCTTGTTGTGGGCAAAGCCGGTCAGGTCGGGCAGTATGACGGTGCCGATTGTGACGGCGCAGATTCCCAAAATGAGTTCCTGGAGCCGGAGCGAATACTGGATGCTTGAATACACGCCTTCCCCGGTGCGCGTCGCGAGGGAGGACGATACGATGTCGTTCAGCTGGTATGCCGCCATCCCGATGATTGTCGGTGCGACCAAAGTAAGCACTTTCCGTGTTCCCGGGTTCGTGAACGCCTTTTTGAGCGGTACGAGGGAGATTTTCCACCCCTGTTTGATGACGAACGGCAGCTGGAACGCGGCTTGTACGCAGCCGCCGGTGATGACACCGACAGCCATCGCCCGCGCTGGGTTCTGCATGTGCGGGGCGAGAATATAAGTGCTGGCGATGACTATGGCGTTGAAAAGAATAGGCGTGAAGCCTGACGGCGAAAATATCTTGTGCCCGTTGAGTATCCCCTGAAACAGGGCTGCAATCGAGATTACGACCAGATAGGGGAACATGATTCTGGTGAGGATGACGGATTCGTCCATCGCTTCCCGGTACTGGCTGCTGAAAAAAATTCTTAGAATGAGCGGAGTGAATATCATTCCGAGGGAAACAAAGACGACGGTGAGGAAGGTCACCAGTGTGAATGTCGCGGATACGAACGCCTGTGTTTTTTCCTTGTCATCAGTTTCAAGGTGCTCTTTGAAAGTCGGAATAAAAGCGACGGAGACGGAGTTTTCCGCAAAGAGCCTGCGGCAGAAGTTCGGCACTTGGAATGCAATCCCGAAAGCATCGCTTAAGGCCGAAGTTCCGAGAAATTTGGCCTTGGTCATCTCCCGTACCAGTCCTAAAATGCGGGAGCACAGCGTCAGAAAAGAAAGGGAAAGCCCTTTCGCCAGCAGTGATTGCGTCTTTTTCATGTTTCCAAGCATAATACGGTTGTGAAATTAAAGCAATAAGAGGTTCATATTGCAAAAATACTCCTTTCTCTTTACAATAGTATGCAATTTAATTTTTTAGTGGTGAATCGTCCGTATGGGAACAACATTTTCTTCTATAAAACCTGTGGTAAAACCAATCCGCATGGGGATTGATGTCGGCTCTACAACTGTCAAAGTCGTCATTTTAGATGATGACGGCAAGATGGTGTACGGCGTTTATGAACGGCATCGCGCAGACATACGAAATACAATCATAACGGTAGTTCAAAAGGCTTTTGACGAGATAAAAGGACGGTTTGATGAAAATCAGACAATCAGTGTAAAAGTTACCGGCTCGGGGGGCTTGTCCGTTTCCCATTGGCTTTCTATTCCGTTTATTCAGGAAGTTGTCGCAGCTACTACTGCTGTGCGCAAACTTATCCCTCAGACGGATGTCGTGATAGAACTCGGCGGGGAAGATGCCAAGATTACCTATTTCCGTGGCGGTGTAGAACAGCGTATGAACGGAACGTGTGCCGGCGGTACTGGTGCCTTCATTGACCAGATGGCAGCCCTGCTTGAAACCGACGCCATGGGCTTGAACGAACTCGCAAAGGGGGCTTCTACTATTTATCCGATTGCGGCGCGGTGCGGGGTCTTTGCCAAGACTGACATCCAGCCGCTCATCAACGAAGGTGCCCGGCGGGAGGATATTGCCGCATCCATTTTCCAGTCCATTGTCACGCAGACTGTTTCCGGTCTTGCCTGCGGCAAGCCTATCCGCGGTCATGTCGCCTTTTTGGGCGGTCCGCTGCATTTTCTTGACCAGCTCAGGCAGCGGTTCATCGTCACTTTGCAACTGACTCCAGAGGAGACGATTGTTCCGGATGACAGTCAGCTCTTTGTCGCGACCGGTGCGGCGTTTTCCGCCGAGCGGGAAGTGAAGTGCCTTGCTCCGGGACAGAACGGGGAGTTCAAGTTCCCGACCATACGAGAGTTCAAGGAGAGTTTGAAGAACCTCGTCGGTGCAGAGATGCAGGAGGTTCAGCGGTTGGAGCCGCTGTTCCGCAGTCAGGCAGAACTTGATGAGTTCAACGAGCGCCATTCAAAGGAAGTTGCTCTGAAAGGTGACTTGAAGTCCACTAAGGGACCGGTTTTTCTGGGACTGGACGCTGGTTCCACCACGACAAAGGCTGTCCTGACCGATGCCCAGGGGCGCATTCTGTGGAAATTCTATGATGTCAACGCCGGAAATCCGGTCAATCTCGCCGTCAAAGTTTTGAAGGATTTATATGCCATTCTTCCAAAGGACTGCTACATCGCACGTGCGGTTTCCACCGGATACGGAGAAGCGTTGTTCCAGGCGGCGTTGGGCGTGGATTCCGGCGAAGTTGAAACCATAACTCATTACCGCGCCGCTGATTTCTTTGTGCCTGGCGTTGAGTTCCTGCTGGATATCGGCGGACAGGACATGAAGTGTCTGCGAATGAAGGATGGGGCTATCACTTCCATTCAGCTGAATGAGGCGTGTTCGTCAGGCTGCGGCAGCTTCCTCGACAACTTTGCCCACACTATGGGCATGGATGTCCGCGAATTTTCAAAGATTGCACTGTTGGCGGAAAAGCCGGTAGACCTCGGAACCCGCTGTACGGTCTTTATGAACAGCCGTGTGAAGCAGGCTCAGAAAGAAGGCGCTTCTGTTGCGGATATATCTGCGGGGCTTTCTTATTCTGTCATCAAGAATGCACTGTTCAAGGTTATCAAACTGCGCAAGGCAAGCGATATCGGGCAGAAAGTCGTAGTGCAGGGAGGAACCTTCAACAACGATGCCGTTCTGCGCGCATTTGAAAAGATTGCGGGTGTCAATGTATACCGCCCGAATGTCGCAGGTCTTATGGGAGCCTACGGTTCTGCCCTTATTGCGCAGGATCAGTGGGAGGACTTACGCCGTCCGAAGCCGACTGACCCTGACCAGACACCGAAGTTCATAAAGAGCGGCATAGCGACGCTTTCTCAGCTGGAGTCGTTCAAAGTCGATCTGGAGCTCAGACGGTGCGGAAAGTGTTCCAACAACTGTCTTTTGACCATCAATACATTTTCCACTGACGGTGGGGAAGGCCGCGCTGTCCGCACTTTCGTCACCGGCAACCGCTGCGAACGAGGCGCGGAACTCGGTACTAGCCACAAAGTTGTTGATGCCAGCAATAAGGCTGATACTGCTGTTGAGGGCGATGACAACAATAATTTGCCGAACTTGTTTGACTGGAAGTACAAGCGGTTGTTTAGCTACGTTCCGCTCAAGCCGGAAGACGCGCCGAGGGGGGAAGTCGGCATCCCCCGTGTCCTCAATATGTATGAGAACTATCCGCTGTGGTTTACGTTCTTTACGAAACTTGGATTCCGTGTGCGCCTGTCGCCACGTTCCAGTCGCTCTGTGTATGAAAAGGGGTTGGAGACAATTCCGTCAGAATCGGTCTGCTATCCGGGCAAGATAGCCCATGGCCATGTAAAGACGCTGATCAACTGGGGTGTGAAATTCATCTTCTATCCATGCGCTCCGTATGAGCGGCAGGAAGACCCCGGTGCCGGAAACCATTACAACTGTCCGATTGTCACCAGCTATCCTGAAGTTCTCAGAAACAACGTGGAAGAGTTGCGTCAGGATTCTTCAATTCTGTTCATGGATCCGTTTCTGCCGATTTATGACAAAAAGCGGCTCTCCGAGCGGTTGTATGAGGAACTATCAAAGCACTTTAAAATCACCGAGGACCAGATAGATACTGCCTTGGATGCTGCGTGGGAGGAACAGGAGCAGTTTAAGAAAGATGTCCAGGAGAAGGGTGAAGAAGCTATCGAAGAGATAATCAGACGTGGTGCAAACGGCATTGTCCTTGCAGGACGCCCGTACCATCTCGACCCAGAGATAAACCACGGCATACCGGAGATGATTCACGGTCTCGGACTGGCTGTCTTTACAGAGGATTCGGTGGCTCACTTGGGAAGCATTGAGCGTCCGCTTCGCATCATTGACCAGTGGACATACCACAACAGACTGTACCGGGCCGCATCCTTTGTTTCAGGCATGCCTGATATTGAACTTGTGCAGCTCACATCGTTCGGCTGTGGTCTTGATGCGGTGACTTCTGACCAGGTGGATGAGATTCTCCGTGCAAAGAGCAAAACCTATACACTGATAAAGATTGATGAAGTCAACAACCTCGGTTCTGTCAGAATCCGAATCCGCTCACTCATTGCAGCGGTAAAGGCTCGAGAGCGGAACCACAAGAAACTTGCAGTCCATTCCTCTGCGTACAAGCGTCAAATTTTCACCAAGGAGATGAAGTACACCCATACGATTATTGCTCCTCAGATGAGTCCGATTCATTTCCGCCTCGTTCAGAAGGCGTTCCGGTATTCGGGATACAACTTTGTCATCCTGAATGCGGTGGATCCGAAAGCGGTGGATACAGGGCTTAAATATGTCAACAATGACGCGTGCTATCCTTCAATTCTCGTTGCGGGGCAGATGATTGCTGCTCTGCAAAGCGGTGCGTACGATTTGGATCACACCAGCCTGTTGATCTCCCAGACGGGAGGTGGGTGCCGCGCGACAAACTACATCGGCTTTATCCGTCGTGCACTGATTGACGCCGGCATGGGCAAGATTCCTGTCATCTCTTTGAGCGCACAAGGCTTCGAGCAGAATCCAGGTTTCAAGATTACTTACTCTCTGCTTGACCGGGCGATGAAAGCCCTGATGATAGGTGATGTTTTGATGCGCTGCCTGTACCGGACCCGTCCGTACGAAGCTGTTCCTGGCAGTGCCAATGCCCTCTACGAAAAATGGAGTGGAAAGGCGGAAATCGCTCTGGAACATATCAATGCTCCTGTCTATCATTCCCTTATCAAAGGTATGATTCACGATTTCGACACTCTGCCGCTGCTCCCTGTCAAAAAGCCCCGCGTCGGGGTCGTCGGAGAGATTCTGGTAAAATTCCATCCGACAGCGAACAACAATATCGTCGAGACGATTGAAAGCGAAGGTGCGGAGTGCGTCATGCCGGATTTGGCGGACTTCCTGTTCTATTCGTTCAGCACCGGCATCTTCCGTCACGAAGAACTTGCGTTCCCGAAAAAGACTGAGCGCAATGCGCGTCTATTTATTTGGTTCTTGGAGCGTTACCGCCGATATATAAAGAAGCAGTTGAAAAAGAGTCGCCGTTTTGAAGCCCCGAGTATCATCTACAGTCTGATGAAGGGAGTGGATGATATTGTTCAGTTGGGAAACATAACCGGGGAAGGCTGGTTCCTGACTGCCGAGATGGTGGAACTCATAAAGAGCGGTGTCAAAAACATAGCTTGCGTTCAGCCGTTCGCCTGTCTGCCGAACCATGTCACGGGAAAGGGCATGATAAAAGAACTTCGCAGAAGATATCCGGGAACAAATATTTCGGCTATCGACTACGATCCGGGCTCCAGCGAAGTAAACCAGCTCAACAGATTGAAACTGCTTTTGAGCAACGCTCCTGCGGGAAAGAACCCGGATGAGGGCGAAGACGGGATGATACATAAACCTGACGGTTCTGCCGTTGAGGCTGTTGTCTCCCTTGCGGACGGTGCCATTGTGTTTGAAGATACCGAACCGGTGCGGGAACAGGACGTTCCTGCAGCCGGTATAGGAGGACAGGTTTGATTAGAAAGTTTGTTGCGTGTCTGGCTGTGTGCCTTTTGACACTTTCCGCGGCATTTGCAAGTTTTACAGCGTCAGGAATCCCCGATTCCGCAGATTTGCGCGCTGACATTGTCAGCACGTGGTTGACGGCTCCCATGCCGGATGTCCGCGTGAGAAAACCGGAGATCCTTTCCGATGGCACGGACCAGTCGTTTCAGGTCAGGCTTGAGGAAACCGACACCGAAGCGGCAATTGTCGTCGCTCCGAATGCTGTCGCGAGTGTTGAGTATATCAAGGATAATGTCAGATTCAAAGACAAGCAGACGGTGTACCCAAGAACTGCTCCCGGCAGTTGGGTATTGTTCCGCAACAAGAAGAATGGCAAACCTGAGAGAGTCCGCTGGTATTTCAACGCGGATGAAGATGTCTATGTAGAGTTCAGGGACGGAAGCCCCAAAACTTATGTGGATATGATGGTCTTCGGTTCGTATGCGGCGCGTTCAATCCCCGTCGGGATTTCCTTCCGCAAGCTGTACACCGCTCCGTTTGACCGGATTGTTTCGCTTACAAAACGTTCCCTCCCTTGGGATAAGGTTGTTTGTGGGGACGTGCAGTATCACCCGATTCTTCAAATGGTTTCTATTCTCCGCAAATGTCTCCCGTACATCAATTATGTGGATGATGCGTGCTACAATGAAAATGAGGAGTTGTACTCCATCACGAATAACAAGCCGTTTGAACTGAAACCAGCTGACGGCGAAAATTATTCGATGGAAGAGCTTTCCATTATAGCTGCCATACACAATAATAAGCTGGTGCTCAGCGGTGCCGGCTTTGTGAAGTGGATTGTGGACGGTATTACGAAGCCATTGTCTGGTGAAAACACAAAGCTTGCTGATATGGTTCTTCCGACCGTGAACTACAACAGTCTTGGCAAGAAAGGGGTGAGTTCTCAGCAGTGGAACATTTCGTTTTCCCTTGACTGGTGCCGCAACCTCGCTGTAGCTGCGCTGAATGCCCAGACGACAAAGCGGACGTATTCTTACAGGATG
>CADBRT010000113.1 GCA_902797055.1 uncultured Spirochaetaceae bacterium | reverse complement strand
GCAGGATTTTTCATCGCTTTTGAAAACCGATACCCATCCCTGCCTCCGGGAGCGTGGCACTGGTGTTCAAGGTGCTCCATGCCCAGAATCCGGGCGCTGACGTTCTGATAGCAGAGGCTGCGCTCTGTACACCCCGTCCAACAGCATTCATTGCAAAGGAATTCCACTTTGTCTTTCAGAACCTGCGGCAATGCCTGCAACCGTTCAAATTGTTTGTTCAAGCGGAAATCAGGAACCACGAAGCGAAAATCATCCCGCTGCAGTTCCGCTCGGAACGCTTCAAAGCTGGTCAGAACTTTGGTAGTAGAGGAAACAAAGTAAAGACCGGGATAGTTTTTTTCCAGATATTCAAGCAGCAAATCAGAATGCACAATGACACCGTTTTGTACGGATGCCCCGCTCTGCTGAAAGCGTTCACACAATCGGTTGCATGTTTTGTCAGCGAGGTGGGGTTCCTGCAGGAGCGAATTGCTGAACGTAAGTCGCGCGCTGATTCCGCAACCGTTGACAAGCGAAAGGACATCTTTCACTCCTGCACTGCTGTTTTCAAACCGTCCGCCAGCCCACAAACAGCCATCGGGACAGCCATAAATCGAAGCGATATCCGCCCACTCATAGAAAAAGTCCCGATGCACAAAAAACAGCGGAAGAAAACGCTTGTAAAAGTCATAGAATTCAAAAAGGCAGGGAAGATGAAAGCGGGCTGTTCCTGAACTAAACTGCATACATTCCCCCTTTTCGCAAGACAGCGTACGGATTCAAAGTTGAAGTATAAAATAAGCTTGTCGGTAGAGTCAAGGAACAGACACTGCAACAGCCGCAGACTTACAGCCAGCAGGACTTTTACCTGTTGACGCACTATTTCGATTTATGCTATACTTATGTACATTAAGCGGGCCATTAGCTCAGTCGGTTAGAGCAGAGGACTCATAATCCTTTGGTCCTAAGTTCAAGTCTTAGATGGCCCAAAAAAAATCCAGCTTTCGCTGGATTTTTTTTATGTCCAACAGCAACGACATATAATTACTTTTGACACAGACTTCTTGCAGTTGCAGTTGCGGCAAGTCCGCCCTTCCCCGTCTCCCGTAAATCGGAGGACATCGACTTGCCGACTGCAGCCATAGCAGAAATCACTTCATCAGCGGGGATTCGGGCCCTTATGCCCGCCAAAGCCATATCCGCCGCCGTCACTGCATTCGCACAGCCAATTACATTACGCTTTACACAAGGAACTTCCACAAGACCCGCCACAGGGTCACAGACAAGCCCGAGCAGATTTTGCAATGCAAAACCTGCCGCCGTAACTATTTGCTCAGCAGAACCGTTACGCAATTCGACAAGTGCACCTGCCGCCATTGCAGAGGCCGCCCCTATTTCTGCCTGACATCCACCTTCTGCTCCGGATATGCTCGCATTGAGCGCAATAATTTTACCGATTCCAGCAGCCGTAAAGAGCGCGTGCAGGCAGGATTCACTGTCTGCCATGCCGTTCCTGTACAGAGGAATAAGCACCGAAGGCAGTACCCCGCAAGACCCCGCAGTAGGAGCGGCAACAATACGCTTCATGCAGGCGTTTGATTCAGCTGTTTTTAAAGCCGTTGCAATCATTCGGGAAAGCAGATGTCCACAGACACTTCTTCCAGCATTTGCATACCGTTCAAACCTGGCTCCGTCCGTACCGCTCAATCCGCTGGCTGAAAATTCACTCGGATTGTAGTCATCAACAGTAGCAATCATTGTCTTCCACAATGCCGCCATTTTCTGTTCCGCTTCGTACTGACTGTATCCGTTTTCTTCGCAATCATCGTTTCGGACAGCCTGCCAGAAGAAACAGTTTTCCTGCTTCGCTTTTTCACAGAATGCTTTTAGTGATTTACACGGCATATTCATTTTTCTCCGTCAAAGTACGTTACTTTTATGACACCAGAAATATTTTCGAGAGTGTTTACTATATCACTTGAAATCTTCTGATCAGTTTCCAAAACCATTACCGCGTATGAGCCTCTACTCACTCGATAAAGATTCATCGACGCTATATTTATGTTATTTTTATATAAAAGATTAGTTACTTGAGCAACATGACCTGGCGTATCGTAGTTATGCACAATGAGCGTAGAAGTTTCACCTGAAAAATTGACCGTAATTCCGTCAATCTTATTTATCATAATTCTGCCGCCACCGATAGATGAGGCTTGAACCGAAAGTTTCCGACCTTTTTTCCCCTGAATATTCAACACCGCCGTATTTGGATGGGCATCAGAAAGCGTTGCTATTTCAGAAAAAAATACCTTGAGCCCGTCACGGCGCGCCAGATTCAGACTTTCGGGAATCCGGGAGTCATCAGGAGCCATGCCGAGCAATCCTGCAACCAGAGCTTTGTCCGTTCCGTGCCCTTTACCAGTTGCCGCGAATGAACCGTACAGGCCGATATCTACATATACAGGGGAATCTTTTAATAGCCGCCTTGCAACGTATCCAATCCGCACAGCACCGGCAGTATGGGAACTTGACGGTCCGACCATCACAGGCCCAAGGATATCAAATATGTTCACAGTCACACTTTATCAAATTCCTACACAGCTATTCTTGTAAAAATCAGACATTCAGGAGAGCAGTTTTGTAACGGCTTGACACGTCCCGCCAAAACAGGTTAGACTTACCGCCAAGACATGCAAAGGTGCAGCCCCTGACGGGGTTTGCACCTTTTTATTTTTAAAACTATCCGTGCAGGAGGTTCGGTATGATGGCTGTATACCGGAAGCTTTGTACCATGGAATTCTGCCAGCCGTTTTTCAGGCAGAGTGCAGATTATTACAATATAAGGCATTTATCAGATCCGTTCATTTTAGCTACTTTTGAATTCTGCATGAAAAAAGTGATAGACAGGCATGTAGAAAATGCGTTGTTCATGAAATACATTCCTGACGGATGCGTTACGGTTCTGTTTGTCAGAAGTGCGGCAAGGGACAAAATAGAACTCATCGGTTCTCCCGCCGTCGCAAAATCCCTTATAGTATACCCCGACGCATTGTATTTCGGTGTCAGGCTAAAACCCGGCATAATCCTTCCCCATGCAGGAATCGATTCCCGAGAGATTACGGACTCGGAAATCTTCCTGCCCAATCTGTCGCCAGAACTCCAGAATCTGTGCAGCAGGATTTTTGCAGCAGACAGCCTGGACAAACGGACCGACATCATCTCAGCCTTTATCAAGGAAAACGGAAACGATGTGTTCCGTAAAAATGACTGCGTTCCAGAAATGCTGAATGCCATATACGGCTCATGCGGCAATATCGACATCTGTGACTTCTCCCAATTTTTCCATTACTCGGAACGGCACTTGTCAAGAGTTTTTTCCGATACCCTTGGGTATTCGCCAAAAACATTTACACGCATAGTCCGCTTCCAGCACGTCATGCACATCATCATGAAGAACAGGAAGAACAACATCTGTGATTTTCTGGACAGCACAAACTATTCAGACCAATCCCATTTTCAAAGGGAATTCAAGGCATTTACAACCCTCACCCCCAAACAGTTCTGTAATTTTGTAGAATTGCAACAGACGCTCAGGAAAACCTGCAAACCTTTGTGCATTGACTGCTTCAATTACAATCCAGTGCGCACACCGGCTTATCAAGGAAGTATATGACTGACAGCGTAATAAAACTGTATTCCCTTCTCATGAAAAAAAATATATGGTTTGTGCGCTACTGCCACAGTTCGGTTTCCACAAAAGAAGCATGGCTGCACATACTCCGCAAAATCAGCATTCCTTGTGTACCCGTGTATACCCAGCTGTATTTTGAAAGGAACATACAAAAATATATTGTATTCCTTTCTTCCCCCGCCCCCACTCAGTCTGTACAAGATTACTACCCGGAAGCACAGCCGCTGTCTGTCATGCAGCGCAATGCAATCAGTAAAACCGGATTCCAGAACAATGGATTGCTGACGCCCCTTCCCCTGCTGTCTGAGTACTCGGTCGCATTTACAGCGATTCATTCACAAGAATTGAGCCTGTCAGACAAATGGTGTTTCCCGTCTGGCGACAGCACCGAAAGCATTGTGGTGGAAGGTTTTGATATAATGAGCCTTCTTTCCTGACTTGTCCTTTTTTTTCAATAATTCCACAGCCCATAAACGGCATACTCCATTATTAAATACAGTTTTGTGGAGGATACCGTCATGAGAATTGCAAAGCATCCCATTATTGAGGATTACAACAAAGGCCGTCCTGTTACCTTTACACTGGACGGTAAAGAGATGAACGGTTTTGAGGGGGAATCCATTGCAGCTGCGCTCAAAGCGGAAGGCGTAATGATCCACCGGTATACCGGAAAACAGCACAAACCCCGGGGCATTTTCTGTGCCATCGGAAGATGCACCGACTGCGTAATGATAGTCGACGGAGTTCCGAATGTACGCACCTGCATAACACCCCTGAAAGAAGGAATGAAAATCCAGACACAGTACGGTGTTATGCCAAAAAGTGAATAAAGGGGGTATGTAATGAAGCGTCATGAATTAATTGTCGTCGGTGCAGGTCCGGCAGGTCTCAGTGCCGCAATTGAAGCAAAGAAATCCGGTATGGATGTCATTGTATTTGATGAAAACGCCCGCCCTGGCGGACAGCTGTTCAAGCAAATCCATAAATTCTTCGGTTCAAAAGAACACTATGCAAAAACCAGAGGATTTAGAATCGGGCAGCAGCTTTTGCAGGAAGCAGAAAGCCTTGGTGTACGTGTCGAACTGAATGCAACCGTCATGGGTATTTATCCTAACAAGGAAGTTACTGTCAGAACAGGGGATGAAGTACATCATTACAAAGGCGACTATATTATTATTGCGACCGGTGCCGCAGAAAATATGGTTACGTTTAAGGGATGGACACTTCCTGGAGTCATCGGTGCAGGAGCTGCGCAAGCCATGATGAACCTTCAGGGGGTACAGCCAGGAAGAAAAGTCCTTATGGTCGGCAGCGGCAACGTAGGTCTTGTCGTCAGTTTCCAACTGTTGCAGGCAGGTTGCGAAGTAGCAGCGGTAATCGATGCAGCCCCAAGGGTCGGCGGATACGGAGTCCATGCTGCAAAAGTCGCACGCACAGGAGTTCCGTTTTATCTGTCCCACACAATAATAGAAGCAAAAGGAACTGACCATGTAACAGGAGCCGTTATTGCCCAGGTCGACAGCCACTTCAAACCGGTTCCGGGAACAGAAAAGGAACTCGATGTCGACACCATCTGCATTGCGGTAGGACTGTCCCCCATGAGCCAGCTTGCAAGCAACGCAACGTGTGACATGGCGCTGCTTCCTAAAAAAGGCGGGCACGTTGCGCTTGTGAACGAATTCGGAGAAACATCAGTGCCCGGCATATACTGCGCCGGTGATGTCGCAGGAATTGAAGAAGCCAGTTCCGCTATGATTCAAGGAAAGATAACTGCATGCCATGTAGCAATGCAGGCAGGATACCTTGAAGACGAAGTTTTCACCCCTGCTGTTGAACAGTACAAAGAAGCACTCTCGAAACTCAGGAAAGGAATGTTTGCTCCTGAAAACAAGGGCCGTACCGATTTTACCGTTACAGACGAAGGCTATCCTATTTCCCATAATTTGCTGGAAAAAGGCTTTGTTACCGAGGAAGAAATAAAATCATTTCCTGCGGCGTCTTATGAAGCGGAAGGCATTCACCCAGTCATTGAATGCACACAGAACATTCCTTGCAACCCTTGCCAAGAGGCTTGCAAAAAAGGATGCATACATGTGTCAGATTCAATTACCATGCTGCCAGAAATTCAAAAGGACAAAAAATGTATCGGTTGCGGGTTGTGCGTTGCAACTTGCTCCGGACAGGCTATCTTCCTTGTAAACAACGATGTAGGCGACGGCATGTCTACCGTTACATTTCCGTACGAATTTCTGCCGGAACCAGTTAAGGGAGAAACAGGTTTTGCATTAGACAGGAGCGGAAAAGTTGTCTGTAATGCGGAGATTGTAGATATTAAACGGTCACCGGTTATGGATAAAACTGCCGTAGTTACCATGAAGATTCCACGAGAATTTGTGGACAGGGCACGTTTTTACAAGAGCAATAAAAGGAGCGCGGAATAATGAAAAAGATTGTACGGGTTGCAAATACGGCACCTTTTGTAGAAAAAAGTGATGACGACATGATTATATGCCGCTGTGAAGAAATTACAAAAGGTGAAATCCGCCATGCAGTGTATGACGGAATGCGGACAACGAACGAAGTCAAACGGTATCTGCGCACAGGCATGGGGTTGTGCCAGGGACAGACTTGTCAGAGGCTCGTGCAGGGAGTCATCGCTGCAGAACTCAAATGTTCCCCTGCGGATCTTGGAATGATACAAGGACGGGCTCCCGTCCGTCCAGTGGAAATCGGAACATTTGCAAACAATATTACAGATGTTCAGGAGGTGTAGGTATGGCAGATGAGAAAAGAACAGCAGATGTCATTATAATCGGCGGCGGCATAATGGGCTGTGCGACAGCATACAGGCTTGCAAAAAAAGGGGTTGATGTCCTTGTCCTTGAAAAGAAGGAGATAGGCAACGGAGGTTCCTGCCGTAATGCCGGCGGTGTCAGGCAGTCTGCGCGAGATCCTAAAGAACTCCCCCTCGCAATGTATGCGGTGGCAAACATCTGGCCGACATTGAGCGAAGAACTTGATGTAAATGTGGAATACGTACAGAAAGGTAATATCCGTCTGGGACTTACGGAAAAAGATATTAAAATTCTTGAAGCCCATACAGCAAAAAGCACGAAAGTCGGTCTTGACGTAAAGATGATTTCTGGAGACGAAGCGAGGGAAATTTGCCCGTATATGTCAAAAGAAATAATAGCGGCAAGCTGGTGTCCCACCGACGGTCATGCAAACCCGTTGAAGACAACGCTTGGATTTTACCGTGCAGCATTACGCAGCGGAGTAACATTCATAACGGGAGTAACTGTTACCGGTCTGCAGAAAGTAAAAGGACGGGTATGCAAAGTTCTGACTGACGACGGAGTATATGAAGCGAATAATATTCTTTTGTGTGCAGGGTATTATTCCCGAGCGATTGCAAATACTGTCGGTATCGATATTCCGGTAGAAAGACAGTTCAACGAAGTTCTCGTGACGGAAGCAGTTCCCCACATGTTTGATATAATGCTGGGTGTTGCCGGCGGCGAATTTTACGGACACCAAAGTGAACACGGATCCTTTGTTCTTGGCGGCAACAGCGGTCTGCAGGCATATACGTCTAACAGCGACTACTTTGTTACAAACAGTCTTACCGCACCATGTATTTCCAGAGGAATAATGAAATATTTCCCCGTTCTGAAGGATGTCAAAGTGGTCAGAACATGGAGCGGCCACTACGACCAGTGCATTGATGTGCTTCCCGTCATTGACAATGTCAAAGAAGTCCCCGGACTGACCCTTGCATTCGGATTCAGCGGGCATGGATTCGGCATTTCTCCTGCAGTATCCATAGCGCTGAGCGAACTGATTCTTGAAGGTGAATCAAAGACGATTGATATCAGCGGACTGAAGTACGACCGGTTCAAATCAAAAGGATGATGTGAGAGGGTGAAACCCCTGCCCTGTGTCTGGAAATTTTTCAGGCACAGGGCTTTGTCTTTTTTATTCAATATTCTTTTAGAAAAGACAGCCATACTGTAGCCATCAAAACAAATGGAGCCGAACGGCGGCGATAAAGGTTTTACGCGCGTCTGCAAGGCGAACAGGGTACAGGAGGTTTTTATGGCTTACCCTAAGGTTGATTTTCTTTATTTGAGCGAACCGGACATGATTAAAGCGGGTGTACGCGATGTCATCGGTTGCACGGAATGCATGGAAGAGGTTGTCAAACTTCTTTATAAAGGCGACTACCGCATGGGCGGGGAAAGCGGCAACTCACACGGCTGCATGGTTCAATTCCCAAAAGAACCGGAGTTCCCGACAATGCCGAAAGACGGTCCTGACAGGCGCTTTATGGCAATGCCGGCATACCTTGGAGGAAAATTCGACATGGCAGGATGCAAATGGTATGGCTCCAATGTTGACAACCGCAACAAAAAGCTTCCGCGCTCATGCCTCATGCTCACGCTCAATGACAAGGAAACGGGCACACCAGTCGCACACATGAGTGCAAACCTTGTGAGCGCATACCGTACCGCCGCTATTCCCGGTGTGGGTGTAAAGCTCATGGCAAAAAAAGATGCAAAGGTTCTGGGAATTGTCGGCCCGGGGTTCATCAACAACATCACCATTGAAACATTTGCAGCCCTCAGACCGAGTCTTGACACGCTCAAGATAAAAGGACGCGGCAAGCAAGCCATAGAGCGGTGCATTGAGTACGTCAAAAAGAACTGCCCTCAGTTCAAAAATTTCATCGTCTGCGAAAGTATTGAAGAATGCGTACGCGACAGTGACATCATGAACTTTGCAGTGTCCACACCGACCGGAGGTTCTGAGACATATCCATGGATTGAGCGGGAATGGGTAAAGCCCGGGGCATTGATATGCACGGTCGGGGCATTGAACACAAGCGAGGATTTCATCGCGGACCCCAAGACAAAACTCGTAGTCGACAACACAAAGATGTATGACACTTGGGCAGAAGAATATCCGTATCCGACGTTTGAAAAGTGGTTTATCTTTGGTTCAAAGTTCACGGACATGATTCACGACGGCAAACTCAGTAAAAGCAGGATGGAGGACATCGGAGCCATTGCGTCAGGAGCGTTGCCCGGACGGACAAGCGAAGACCAGATTATCCTGTACTCCATAGGCGGAATGCCCGTCGAAGATGTCGCCTGGGGCAAGGAAATCTATGAACGTGCCCTCAAAATGGGAATCGGTGTAAAGCTTAACCTCTGGGATGAGCCTTACTTGTACTGATGGACAGAGATTCAGGGGTAACATATGGAGAATACATATCTATTTAATTCTCTCTTTGTCTTACTTGCTTCGGTTCTGGTATTCATGATGCAGATGGGATTTGCATGCTGCGAGAGCGGTTTTTCCCGCTCAAAGAACGCATGCAACATCTGGCTGAAAAACTTCTGTGACTTCTGTGTTGGAGCATTCGTATACTATATTGTCGGTTTCGGCATAATGTATGGGGATGACTGGCACGGACTCATAGGAGTAACAGGATTCGGCAATCCCCTTGCGCAGGAACTTTCAATCTGGAAAAGCTATGAAGGCACATTAAGCCCCCAGATATTCCTGCTGTTCCAGACAATGTTCTGTGCAACTGCTGCAACCATTATTTCCGGTTCTGTGGCTGAACGGTTCAAATTTGACACGTACCTTGTCGTGAGTGCACTTATGTCCGGCATAATATATCCTGTCATAGGACACTGGGTATGGGGCGGAGGCTGGCTTTCGTCCCTTGGATTTTCAGACTTTGCAGGAAGCGGAGCTGTCCATGCGGTAGGAGGTTTTGCAGCCCTTGTCGGTGCGTTTATGGTCGGTCCGCGTATCGGTAAATATGTGGACGGAAAACCACAGGCCATACCGGGCCACAACATTCCTATGGCGATGTTGGGAGGCTTCATTCTGTGGGTCGGCTGGTACGGATTCAATCCAGGCAGCGAACTTGCCCTTGATGAAACAAGTCTGTACACCACGGTTACCACGACATTCGCCGGTGCAGCCGGCGGATTGAGCGCGCTGTTCTTTACCTGGGCACGGTACAAAAAGCCTGACCCGACGCTTGCACTCAACGGAGCGTTGGGAGGTCTCGTTGCAGTGTGTACGGGTGTTGCAGAAATAAGTTACCTAGGGGCAAGCATTATCGGCATTATAAGCGGTATTATCCTGCCGTTGAGTGTGGAATTTGTTGACAAGAAATTGCACATAGACGATCCGGCAGGAGCAATATCCCTCCACGGTACAAACGGTATTCTTGGGGTAATCGAAGCAGGATTGCTTTCAACTACAAGAGGTTTGCTGTACGGCAAAGGGATATCATACCTGCTTATACAGACATTGGGTATTATCTGCATAGGAGCATTTGTGTTTGCTTCAGCATTTATAATGTTCTTTGTCTTGAAAAAGACTATGGGTATCCGAGTTACGTCCGAAGAGGAAACTGATGGTTTGGACAAGCATGAACATGGAATGGTTGCATACACATTTGGAAAGGGAATACAGAATTCATTCTGATAAACAAGGAGATTTCGAATGTCTGGAATGTATAATGTCACATTGATATTCAACCCTGAAAAATTGAAACCGTTGATTACGGAGTTCAACAAGCTTGGAATTACAGGCATAACAGTAACACACGTAGAAGGCTGTGGCACGCAGCATGGTTTCAAAGGGTTTTACCGAGGCATTGAGAATGATATACAACTGCTTCCCAAGGTGAAGGTTGAAGTGATTGTATCAACCATTCCGGTAGAGACCGTCATTTCTACGGCGACAAAGGTTCTCGACAGTAAGGATATCGGAGCAGGTAAAATTTTTGTATACGATGTGGAAAAGGTCTTCCGTGTGCGAACGAAAGAGCTGGACTTTGAAGCATTGAAGGATTAAAAAACAATTACAAAAACGTAGATTTATTGTGTGCGTGGCAGGCTGCATAACGGAAAGTGTTGCAGCCTGTCTTTTTTTCCCTTTTGAACTGAGATGTCTGTTTTAAATAAAAAAATCCCTCTCTGCCATATAGACAGAGAGGGAGGAGGAAAAGAAGATGCTTAGATTTTTGCTCCGAGAATGGCCTGCATTTCTATTTCAACCAACTGGGTAGGCCTGTTCAATTCTTTAATACCAAGCCATGTGCAACAGGGACGACTTTCTTTAAAGAACTCAGAATAAGCTCTTGTTATTTCCCCATTATACGAAGAACTGGTGGCATAAATATTCACTTTGACAACCTCTTCCTTTGTGACACCATTGTCTCCAAGAAGTTTGATCAGTTTTTCAAAGATATACTTTGCCTGCTCGTAGGGATTGCCTTCCCCGTACACTGTCCCCTCAGGTGTAATTGCTGTAGTTCCTGAAACGTACACAAAAGGACCTGCCATTACAACCCTTGAATAACCAGCCTTGTCCTCAAAAGCTGCACCTCCATGGATGTTTTTTCTTGTAAAATCCATTGCTTCCTCCAAAGTGAAAGATGATTCCGCTGAAAATCTTTCAGCAAATACACTATGCCATAGGGAATAAAAGAAAGATTGAAAAATTCAGACAAAAAAAATGATGTATAAATTCATCCATAATTTTTCCATTTCTGCTTGACATATTCCTCCAAAACAGAGTATCCTTACAGAGAAGAAATGCAAAGGTGCAGACCCCTACCGGGGTTTGCACCTTTTTTTATTAAACGGAGGTAGCCACATGCCCGAAATTATTTGCAAAGTCAACGATGCAGTAAACGGTATTGTATGGGGAAGATTCGGTATTGCGCTTTTGCTGATAGCCGGAATTATCATGACTGCCGTAAACAGAGGATTTCAGTTTACTCATTTTGCATATTGGATGAAGCACACCATCGGTGCAATATTTGTCGACAAACATATCACCGCGCACACCGGAAAAAGCAGCAAGTCCATATCTCAGTTCCAAAGTTTGTGCACGGCAATGGCAGCGACAATCGGAACAGGGAATATTGTTGGAGTTGCAACGGCTATACTGCTTGGAGGACCTGGAGCCATATTCTGGATGTGGATAATGGCACTGTTTGGCATGATGACCAATTATTCAGAAAATGTTCTAGGCATCTATTTTCGCAGAAAAGGAAGTAAGGGGGAATGGCGCGGAGGAGCCATGTATTACATACGTGACGGGCTCGGTTCATACCGAGGCATGAAGCGCATTGGTACGGTTCTTGCAGCTCTGTTCAGCATCTTCTGCCTTTTGGCAAGTTTCGGAATTGGAAACATGAGCCAGGTGAATTCCATTGCCGGGAACATGGAAAGCGCATTCAGCATTCCGACATGGATTACGGGCGGCGTACTGGTCATCATCGCAGCTGTAGTTATCCTAGGCGGATTGAAACGGGTTGCCACTGTTGCGGAAAAACTTGTTCCGTTTATGGCCGTTCTCTATATATTCGGTGCATTCATCATCATAATTGCTCATGTACAAAACGTACCTGCCGTATTCGCTTCTATCTTCAAAGGTGCGTTTGCTGCAAAAGCAGCAGGAGGCGGCATTGTCGGAGCAGGCATACAACAGGCTATAACATGGGGCTTCAAACGTGGCGCGTTTTCAAATGAAGCAGGGCTGGGATCGTCCGTTATGGTTCACTCCAGTTCCAATGTGACGGAACCGGTCCAACAGGGAATGTGGGGCATTTTTGAAGTCTTCGCAGACACGCTCATCGTCTGTACCCTGACGGCGCTTGCAGTTTTGTCTTCAGGGATTGTAAACCTGGAAACAGGAGCAGTCATATCACAGAACGCTGGCGCAAGCCTTGTAGGAGAGGCATTCGGTACAGTGTTCGGAGGCTGGGGCGGCAAGTTCATCGCCATAGCAATCCTGCTGTTTGCATTTTCTACAGTACTGGGATGGAGCCATTACGGAGCAACTGCATGGCAGTACTTGTTCGGAGAGAGAACACAGGTTGTATACCAATTGTGTTTCATCGCTATGATATTCTTCGGCAGCACGATGAATCTCTCATTGGCATGGGATCTTTCCGACACCTTCAACGGACTGATGATGATTCCGAACTTAATAGGACTGATTTCCCTCAGTCCGCTGATTCACAGGATTACAAAGAACTATAT
>CADBRT010000112.1 GCA_902797055.1 uncultured Spirochaetaceae bacterium | reverse complement strand
TTCGCTTGCGTCTGTGACAATTCCTTCCTCCGTAACGCGCATAGGGGAGTATGCGTTCGAACGCTGCAATTCGCTTGCGTCTGTGACCTTTGAAAACCCGAATGGCTGGAAGGCAGGTACTTTTGACCTGTCTGCGGATGATAACCTTCGCATTCCTGCAACTGCCGCGACGTATCTGAATCTTACTTATTTAGCTCAAACTTGGACGCGCGAGTGACAGTGAGCGGCGGTGCGCATAGCAGTGCACGGTATGTCCGCCTACTTCCGCCCTGTCGGTGACGGGGGGACGCCCCCGTAATCAGGCGGATGGCGCATCATGTGGCGGGCGGATGGCAGGTCCCGTGGCGGGCGGATGGCAGGTCCCGTGAGGAGCCGATGACGGGTCCCGTGGCGGTACGATGGCACATCCCGTGAGGGGCGGATGGCAAGTCCCGTGAGGGGCGGATGGCAAGTCCCGTGAGGGGCGGATGGCAGGTCCCGTGAGGAGCCGATGACGGGTCCCGTGAGGGGCTGATGGAGGAAGCTTTCTGTTCGCTTGTGCCGTAGCAGGTGCGTTCGGTTGTGGCGTAGCGTTCGGAATGACGCTAGAGTGCAAACTTCTTAGACAGCCCCATGGTGATTAAAGACTTTGGGCATGATGCATGTTTCTTCTCCCTTCAATTTACATATTCAGAATAGTTTCTCTTTGCAAGTTTATACGCTTCTGCATCAAACAGAACAAGAAACACTTTAAGATCTTTTGAAAAGTTTGTAATGCAGTGTATGGCAACGTCAAGAGCTTCTTCTTTAGGGTAACCGTACACACCTGCACTTATGAGCGGGAAGGCAATAGATTTACAGCCATTTTCGATTGCCAGCGCAAGGGAGTTTTTGAAACAATTTTCAAGAAGAATGCGGCATTCATCTTTTCTGGATTCCGAAAAAATCGGGCCGACGGTGTGGATTACATATTTTGCCGGAAGATTATAGCCTTTTGTGATTTTTGCGTTTCCGGTTTCACATCCGCCAAGTGTTCTGCATTCTTTTAAAAGCTCAGGACCAGCAGCCCGGTGAATTGCTCCGTCCACTCCCCCTCCCCCACGTAATGAGCTGTTTGCAGCGTTTACGATTGCATCTACTTTGTATTTTGTAATGTCACCCTGCTCTATTCTGAAAGGAAGCCCTTCCCTCAAAATCTTCATGGCACTTTCTGGAAAATGAGCTGCCGGTTCACTATAATCTAATTTCATCTTTTTCCTCCTATCTCAACTGTTTTGAAATCAGCTGCAATAACTGCCCGGTTTTCGCTTACCCTGATAGCTCAGTGTATCACAATTACCGCAGCAGCGCAAAGCCGTGTACAATCGCTACCTTGCCTTGCCCTGAGGATTTTGCAAGTTAATTGGACTGGAGTGTCCATTTACCCTAAGAACTTTATCATCCTTAATTTCAATTACTTTTGAAATTTCAAGAAATAACAATGCTTTTTCCATTCTTTCAGTAATATTTGCACCAATTCTATTGAATCCAAAAGCTCTTGATGTTTCGTGTAACAATTCATCTTTTGTGAGACCAATATTACTGTCCATAACTTTCAGCATTCCCTTTGCTAACTCATCAATTGCAATATACTGAATCTGGCGAGAACCAGCTAATCGAACCTCATATCCATCTGGTGATTTCATTAAATATAAGAAATCATCCTTATTTCCGATTTGCTTATCCGTGTAACGCATTGCTGTTGTAACCGCATTCTGAACAATAGATGTTACTTTCTGTCTTCCTAATAAGCCACAAAGCCTTTGACATACAACGTCAAAATGAACTGGCTGTTCAATTTTTACAGTTTTTATTACATATTGAGCCAAGGACTGCATATCATATTCTTGAATCCTTCCACTTGGAACATAAGTGATATATTCCTTAAAAACATAACCTACTTCTGTTTCAGCGGTTTTATCTTCCATAGCCAGGAACTCTGTTGCTACTTCATTTTTTTTTACAGATTTTGTAGTTGAAGATGGTTCAAACATTTCTGGTCTAAATGAAGCAATAGCATTTTCTACAGCAGTTAAAAGGCGATGCTTTTCACTTACAGTATCTTTTATCCAGTCTGTAGACCAAATTCTGTAGAATTTCCAACCCATCATTTCAAGAACATCTTGTCTCAATCTATCTCTTTCACGAGCAGTTCGGCTTGAATGATATGTTGCACCATCACACTCAATTCCTAATACATAAACACCACTCACTTTTGGATGTTTAATTGCAAGGTCAATCTTATATCCAGAACAACCTACCCGAGTTGCAACCTTATAGCCTTTTGATTCTAAGAATGTGAAAACAGAGCTTTCAAATGGAGAATCAAATTCCAATTGTTCTGTTTCTTCAGTATCACTTACCAATACTTCAGACCCATTCATTGCAAATTCAATGTAATTTCTTAATAACTTTGGACCTTCCTGAGAAACTCTATCTGTATCAATATCTGTTGGTTTAATTGAACCAATAAGTTTGATATTATACTTTGCACGAGTAACCGCTACATTCAAACGACGTTCACCACCAACCATACTTAATGGTCCGAAACGCATAGCCATTTTTCCTGTAGGGTCTTTTGCATATCCAATACTAAAGATAATGGTGTCTCGTTCATCACCCTGTACGTTTTCAATGCTCTTAACAAAGAACGCTTCATGTTTATCTTCTGCAAAGAACGCTTCACATTCAGGATATTCTTTTCTCATTCTGTTAATTACAGATTCAATTGCAAGTTCTTGAATTACACCAAAAGTAATAACTCCGAGAGTCCTATTTGGATATTTCTTTATATGGTTAAATACTTCTTTTGCAACTCTTTCTGCTTCTATAGGATTACCTCGAGGATTTCCCTTACCATCATAAGTACCATTTTCAACAAAAATATACTCAACGCCCCAGTCAGGAATTTTATCTGTATTAGATGGGAATGTAACAAGTCTATTCTTATAGATTTTGGCATTCGAGAAAGCTATCAAATGCTCATGTCTACTTCGATAATGCCACAACAATTCTCTACTTGGAAGGAACATTGCTTCTTCCAGAATTGATGTATCAATACTTTCGTTTTCTTCTTCTTCTTCAGAGTCAAAATCGTTTTCTACTGATTGAACATTAAAGAAGTTTGTTGGTGGCAACTGATGGCTATCACCGGCAATAACAATTTGCTTTCCTCGGAAAATTGCTCCTATTGCATTCTCAGTCTTAACCTGTGAAGCTTCATCAAAAATAACTGTATCAAACTGATAGCAATCAGATTCAAGGAACTGACTTACTGACAAAGGAGACATCATCAAACATGGCTTGAGTGTCATCAATAAGTTTGGAATCTTTGAGAACAACTTTCTGATTGGCATTATTTTTCTCTGTTTTGCCAATTCTTGCTTTAAGATATTTACTTCACCGCTTGTGAAAGTATCAAGAGGTGGGAGTGAATTAATAATTCGTGCCTTAATTCTAGCTTGAGCAATAGACAGTTGCTGACAATCTAAATCACCGAATTCTTTAATAATACTTTCGTGATTTACATGTCTAAAGTTTGCAACAGCCGGATATTCTGGATAAACGGAATCCAACCAAAGACGATAGAATCTTTTTTCAAATACTGGAATTATTTTGATACTTTCCAATGGTTTATTTTCAATAATTCCGAGATAGTCAACTAATCCTAATTCTGAAATACGTTTTCTTGTTGAACTGTAATCAATCCAATTTTCAAGACTAGCAAAATCATTTGCACAATCAAGTAATCTTGCCTTAAACTTTGCAAAATCATAATCAAGCATTTCTTCCTTGTTTTCGAATTTTTCGGCAAACCAATTAAACGAGACAGTATATTTGAAAATATCCTTTGATAATTCTTCTAATATGCCATGCAATCGTTCTATATAGTCAGCGTCTGTACATGTTCTGACAACAAAGTTGTCGTTCTGCTTTATATCATCATTATAGGTTTCAATTGCAGCCTTAAATGCTTCAACCCAATTAAGAGATTTCTGAACTTCATTCCAATCAGTTTTGATTCCTTTATACCTACTTTTAATCAAATCAATTATTTCTGATTCATGCTTTTCCAGATTACTAAGAATCATTTTCAACTGTGAAAGGCATTCCAAAGATTTACTCAATAATTCAAACTTCTTTAATTCCTTATTGATTAAATCAAAATCAGTATCCAAATCCTTATACAACATTGGATAGATTGAGCGCATCTGCTGTCTCTGGTCTTTTATTTGGTCAAATAATTCATTACGTTGCTTTATATTCTCTAAGAGATGGATTATATCCTGATTGGTTCTTTTGGCTTTTGGATTTAATGCAAGCTGTTTTATGAGTTTCTTATCAGCCCAATAACTTGGTTTCAAAATTCTTAAACCAGATGTATAGTTATATTTGAAACGCATTTCTATCGATTTTGTATCAACTGAGAAAATATCCTCATTGTAGTTATCTGTAATTTCCTTATTTATGGAAATATATTCTTTTGTGATTGATTCATTTTTTGCAACAAAGCCAATTTTGCTAACATCATTTTTAAAGGCATTAAAGCAAGTATTATTTGTCATTACCTCTAAAATATCATCTGAGATTTTTGCAGCATCCTGTGATTTTTCAATCGTATCAAATTCAAATACACAAGTTCCATTTAACTGCTTATAAGATTCAACAGCAGACATCAACTCATTCAAGATTTTTATATAATCATCACAATGAATAGATTCTTTATTTATAAAACTCTTGAGAATTGAGATGTTTTTTTCATCAAACCATTTTATAGGAACAACAGGAGACTTAGTAGCTACTTCTAGAAGTTGATAAAGCTTATTCATTCCCTGTAAATTTTCTACAACCTTTAATTTATCTTCATTTGTCAGGATTTTTATAACCTTTGAAAAATCTGTAACACCCTCTTCAATTTTATCTTTCTGTTCTCCAAAATCATGAAGGAACTCATTTGTCATAACCTGAATTGTTGTATTTCTCCAAGGATTTGAATTACAGTTATCGTTCATTCTTCCAATATGACCTGCGACATCACCAAGTACAGATATATAATCTCTATACTGTTTTTCAGAAGTCTGTCTTACACTTGGAATCTGGAAGCTTATATCTTCAATATCTGAATACTTCGAGACTTCGCCGTTTGCATAGAATATTGATTTGTTCAAAGGTGAAATGATTTCATTGACTTCCTTTGCATATGTATTTAATTTCTCTCTATTTTCAATAAGTTTATCTAGTTTATACTGAGCTGCATCTGAAATAGTGGCCTTATTTCTTGATAATGTAAGAACATTTTCAAGCTGATTAAGAATTTCTTTTTTATTTGCCTTATTGCTATGCAAAGCCAAGCAAAAATCAGAAAGACCAACATCCTTCAAACGCTTATATACAACATCCAAAGCAGCTTTCTTTTCTGATACGAAGAGAACTTTCTTTCCCTCTGCTAATTTTGAAGCAATAATATTTGTAATTGTCTGACTCTTTCCCGTTCCTGGAGGTCCTTGAAGAACAAAACTTACACCTCTTGAGGCACATAAAACCGCATCCTGCTGGCTAGAGTCAGCATCAACAACTTGAAAAACATCATTAGGCTTTACAGAATCATGGTCATAATTATCAATATCCGAGATATTCTGCATATCCATTGAATTTGCAAGAGCCTCGGGATTTCCACCAAGAGCATTTATTACAGGATGTCCAAGAATTGAATCTTTATGGTTCTCCAAATCCTTGTATATATTGATTTTTAGGAAAGAAAGAATACTTAAACAAACATCGTCCCTAAGAGACCATTTATTCTTTTCCGCAAAGTCTACCAATTTAGAATAAATAACATCGAATTCTTCATCCTGATATTCTGGTAAAGAAACACCAAAATCATGGCTTAATTTATAAGACAATGTTGGATTGATAACTATTTCATCTTCGGAAATTTTTAATGTCATTGGAGATTTGATGGATTCCCACTGAAGACTTACAGGAACAAGAAGTAAAGGAGAAACTAAAGTTTGTTTTGAACCGACTTCTTCTGTCCACTCTAAGAATCCAAATGATAAATAAAGAACATTTACGTCCTGCTCTTCACTTATCGTCTTATATTTTTTTCTTAAACTACGAAGAACTCGCTGTGCATCACGAGGTTTCTTATTTGTAAAAACTTCTCCGAATTGGAAATCTTGTGTAACTTCTTCAATTCCTTCATCATCGTCAGGTTCGTTAATATATGGAAAATCAAATTCCTTTTCTTCCTTAACGACCATCTCCCATAATTCCTTTATTGATGGCTGCGTGAGTTTCAAAATAGACTTTGAATTGAGTTTAAAGTTTATAAGTCCATTTCTTTTTCCTAAATCAAGAAGCTTTCTTTTCCAGTCATTTAATCGAATTTTCAAATTCATTTTACTCGTCCTAATATATCTTCAAATAGTAATTACATTTTATTTCACTACTGTCCAACTAAACAGACAGACTCTTTTTAAAAGTTAAGATCCCTGTTATACTGTTTTTACCACAAAACCAAATAAAACAAGGACTTAACTGCGGAATAAAAATCAATACCCGGTTTGGCTACGATCTTGAATGTGCGGATTATCTCTTCATTACGAACATCAACAAGCACGAAAACGCCACGCTCAAAGACATGCACCTGACAGAGAAAGACATCGCAGTTTTTGACAAGATGAAGAGAGGGAAAAATCATACATGTGGCTTGCGACCGGAGGACTGAAAAACCTGAAGGAGGTGCTTTAATTGAAAATGCGAAACTCTGAGGCTTGCCTCCATTTTATAGCGATGTATTCATTGTTCAGCAGCCCTGCACTAACAGCTTTTTTTTCCTGCTTTGTGGTCTTCTATGGAACAGGACTGCGACTGCCCGTTGTATTCGACAAGGCCGGCATCTTCCGGTTTTAATGAAACCCTGCCGTCTTCAAACACGAAGCACGGAATGCCGATGTCACCGATTTCCTTTGAGTGGTCAAAAGCAGGATTGTGGTCGCGCAAGTCCATAAATTCATGCATAAAGCGCACATGGGTTCCAATGTCTATGTACTGATAGGTATCTTCCTTTCCCTGTATCTGGGGCTGCAGAAAATCACAGTACGGACACGTATGAAGTCCATAAATCTTTATCATTGTTTTCATCCTTATCCTGAAACAGCCGGTCCTTGTAATTCCTTCGTACAGTATTGGTCTCAGGATTTTGCTTGTCTATATTTATTATTATAACACATTATGGGAACATTTTGCACCACCTCTGCCGCCGTCTTGCCATTTCAATGTCATTTCAAGGGGAAAGAGAGATTTGTGTGAATCAAATCCAACTTCTTCAATCCGCCCGTGATAAACTTTTGCCAAAGTTGATGAATCAAGACAGAGAGGTGTAAAAAACGGCTTTTTATGCTACAATGAAAATGGATGTATTGCATGAGTTTCGAAGTCCTTGAAAAAACGTACAAGACGCTCACTATGGAACAGCAGGCGATTGTCTATAATCTTGTAATTTCATTGGGAAATTAGAAAGTATCATCCTGAATCAGATGAGCGTAGAAAATTCACGACATGCTGTTTACGGTAGTGCAGCATAAACAGGACGGTTATGGTATGAAGACAACAAATCAGATAAAGGTGCTGATGATTGATGACGATGAACTTATCGCCCGTTCAACATCGGAATATTTCACTATTTTGGGCGTAAAGACCGCTTATGTTACAAGCTATGATGCGGCCCTTGAGTTTTTGGAGAAGCAGGAGGTATCGCTTTTGCTTCTTGATATCAATCTTGGCGATAAATCCGGTTTTGATCTTTGCAGGAAGGTTCGCGAGAATTATGATATGCCCATATTTTTCATCAGTGCCAGAACGAGTGATGATGATATTCTGATTGCGCTTAATATCGGCGGTGACGATTATATCAAAAAACCATATACGCTGAATGTGCTTCTTGCAAAAGTAAAGGCTGTGCTGGATCGATATGAGAAGGCAAGAAAAGCGGCACGGAATGGCATGGAAAACGGCGGAGGCGAATCAAACGGAAATCCGGCGGGCGGGAGGATCTGTATCAGGGATGATCTGTATCTTGATACAGCGACGCACAAGCTTACAAACCATGGAAAACAGGAAGAACTCCGTGCCATGGAGTATAAGCTCCTGCTTTATCTTTTGGAAAATGCCGGCAGGGTCATTACCAGAGACGAATTGTTTGATAATGTCTGGGAGGACGTAAATACCTGCGACGGAACCATAACCGTGCACATAAGGCATATTCGGGAAAAGATAGAATCGGATCCGAAGGTTCCGAAGATCATAAAGACGGTCTATGGTGTCGGATATATGGTTGAAACCCCGCAGGACATGGCGGATTCATAATCCTCAAATTGCTTGGCGCGGAGTTTGAAAAAAAATACATGAAAAAGACAGCCATCACCCTGTTTATAGCGGGAATTGCAATCCTTGTTTTTTTTATGATCACAAGAGCAGCATATACGGATACCGCTGATGTATCCAGGGAAAGCATCATAATGCTCAATCATATCGTGAAGACGGCAGAGGAAAACAGGGCAGATCTTAGTGTCCTTGATACTATCGATGCGGATTTTGTCATCGTCGGTACCGTGAATCAGCTTTTGTATTCACATGTGGCAGAAAGAACAGGGCAGGGGGTACTGTCTGTCGGTGATGCTATAGAGAAACGGTATCCCTACAGCTATCTGGTAAGTAACGGAAAAGTGTGGGGGACAGCGATACTTCTTGATGACCCGTCTGCCGGAATCAAAAGAATGATTGGGTATATAACATGCGCGCTCATACTCCTCCTTCTGCTCATCAGCGCGGTGATGATTCTGTATTGTATGTACATCCGCAGAAACATCTATATTCCATTCCGCAATCTGAAGGAGTTTGCGGCAAAGGTTGCACAGGGAAAGCTGGATGAGCCGCTTCCCATGGACAGAGACAATCTGTTCGGGGCTTTTTCCGAAAGCTTTGATATCATGCGTGAGGAGCTGTCTGCGGCAAAGGAACGAGAACTGGAACTTCAGAAAAAGGAACGGGAGCTTGTGGCATCCCTAAGCCATGACCTGAAGACTCCGGTGACCGGGATAAAGCTTACGGCTGAGCTGATGCAGATGAGACTGTCGGTCAGGGCAGATGGGGCGCAGGGTGCAGGACTGTCCATGGAGGAGGTCGGAAATCTCCGTGCAGATGTAAAAGGAATTTACGAAAAAGCAGGGCAGATTGATGAATTGCTGGAAGATCTTTTCACATCGACCCTGGATGATCTTGGGGAATTTAAGGTAAGCTGCAAGGATGAGGAGTCCTGGATCCTTTCCGATATAGTAAAAACTGCTGATGACAGAAATCTGGCAGTACTTACTGATATTCCGGGTGTAATCATACATATCGACAGAAAGCGTATGGCACAGGTGGTCGGAAATATCATCTCCAATTCCTATAAATATGCGAATACGCAGATCGATATCTCCGCCGGGATAGCGGGGAACTATCTTGAAATGCGGATTGCGGACCATGGCCCCGGGGTACCGGCATCGGAGATAGATCTTGTCACAAATAAGTTTTACCGTGGAAAGCAGTGGCAGGACACGGACAAGGACGGACACGGACTGGGGCTGTATATTGCCAGGACGCTCATGAATAAGATGAACGGCGACCTCATTGCCGAAAGTGACGGCAAAGGGTTTGCAGTAACGCTGGTGATACCGTTAAGCTGAAAAAGAAAGCCAATTAATATTTTTTTTACATTCTTACAACATCGTTTTTAGGATGTTTGTGGAAGACTCATATATAATACAGCTATACAGACCGGAAAAAGGTATTATATATGGCTTCTTGTATTTTAAAAACGGAAAAACTATGCAAATCATTCTCAAATGGCGGTGTACAGCAGCACGTCATCAAGAACCTCGACATGGAAATACTGGAAGGTGACTTTACGGTCATCATGGGCTCTTCGGGGTCGGGTAAATCAACATTGCTTTATGCATTGTCCGGAATGGACAAGCCCTCTATGGGCAAGATCATATTCTGCGGGACCGAGATCCAGGATAAGAGCAATGATGAACTCTCCGTCTTTAGAAGAGGCAACTGCGGATTCGTTTTCCAAAACATCTATCTTCTTGAGAATCAGACCGTCCTGGATAATGTCCTGACCGGGGCGCTCATCGTCCAGAGGAATTCCCAAGAGCTTGTTCACAAGGCAAAGGAGCTTCTTAAGAAGACGGGGCTTACTGAGGAAGCCTGGAATAAGTATCCCAGCCAGCTGTCGGGTGGCGAGGCTCAAAGAGTCGGCATCGTGAGGGCTGCCATCAATGACCCGAAGATACTCTTCGCCGATGAGCCGACGGGTCAGTTAAACTCCGCATCAAGCCGCGATGTCCTCGACATCTTCACTGATATTCATAAAAACGGCCAGAACATCATCATGGTCACGCATGATTTAAAGACAGTGCTTCGCGGAACACGTGTCCTCTACTTAAGAGACGGCGGCATTGTAGGCGATTATAGGATGCCGAATTACGGTGAGGACGATATCAAGGAACGAAGAAACAAGTTGACTTCCTTCCTTGAGGATATGGGGTGGTAATGATGGGAAGGATATTCAGACTTTCACTTTTTAACTTAAAGAAAAACAAGAAGGAAGCTTCCGCGATTGCATTTCTGACGCTGGTCTCCACGATGATGCTCGGCATCTTCGCAATCAATGTAAGTAAAGTGAGCAACGCCTTTGATGAAAGCTTCGCTCAAAGCGGTTCCGTGGATACGTTTGTCATGATTCCCGGGAACGATTACCGTGAAGATTATCAAAATATCCTCGAAGAAGAGTATGGATTTGATGATGTCAGAAGAGGAACTATGCTCTACGGTTTTGCGACGGGTGTTCTTCATGGCGGCGAGAAAATCGCTTATAACCTGTTATTCCTTACGACAGCGGAGAATCAAAAAATAGATGAGGGAAACATCATTGAATCAATGACTGATGAGCAGATTGAATCTTTTGAGCACTGGGTGATTCTTCCTTCGTTTTTTAAGTATAACCTTGGATACGAACTCGGTGAAGATTTCACTCCTGTAGCCGGAGGACGACAGTATCCGTTCACGGTAGCAGGCTTCTATAATACCGGTCTGGCGAATGAATCCGGAATGCTCTTTAAGGTCATTATTTCATCTGAGGATTACAGGCTCTTGACCCCTGCATTTGGTGAAACGGTTTTCCTTTCTTTTAATGCAGGTGATGATTTTGATTACAGAGAGTTTTTTACACGCTGCATGGATGAATCGGGTGACAGCTTTGAAGGACACACATTTACAAAAGAAGAAGAGAAGGAAAACGAGACCCGCTTCCTGAATATATTTCTTTACATGAGCATCGCACTTTCGCTTATCACCTTCGTTGCATCAATCTTCATGGTAAGAAATAAAATCAGAAGCGACATCGAAGACCAGATGGAAAAGATTGGTGTCCTCGAGGCTCTAGGGTATAAGGGGAAAGAGATATCATTATCGTATGTGTTTGAGTATGTGGTTTCAAGCGGTACCGGCGGTGTAACCGGCGGTATCATCGCAGTTTTTGCAACTCCGTTTATGAACAATATCATAAGCGTCATGTTGGGACGCGAGGTGGTATCTTCCGCGAAGGCATACATGGTGGTGCCGGTAGTGACCGGCGTTATCGGACTGATACTTATCTTCGCTCTCAGCAAGGCTGCTATGGTAAAGCAATTCCCTCCTGTTGTTGCTTTTCGCCGGGGAATACGCACGCACAACTTCAAGCGCAATGTGCTCCCTCTCGAAAAGGCGGGAAACAGCATCAACAGAAGACTCGGCCTCAAAGACAGCATAATGAATATAAGAACAGGTGCGGGAGTAGGACTTTGCATCTTCCTTGCCGGAACTACGCTGCTGTTTTGCATGTTCACTTTTGTACTGTTTTTTAACGGCTCGGACGGGCTTGTTAAGCTCATGGGTATGGAGATATCGGATGATGTTATAACGATAAACGAAGGTGTCGATCCGTATGCGTTACGTGAGGAACTCATGGCGATGCCAGAGGTAAGGATGACACGCGTTACCAACCTCTATCCGACTTTGCGCGTGGACGGACAAAAAGAAGGAACGGCTTTCCCCTATGATGAATTTACCGGTATGGAGTACATCATTCCTATGGAGGGCAGGTATCCTGAGCACGATAACGAGGTGATGATTTCACTTCGAAGAAGCAGGAACTATGGACTTGATATAGGCGATACAATCGTAATCGATCATATGGGCGTAAAGACGAGCTATATCATTACAGGCATCATCGGCGCCATGAGCAATAGCCAGATGAATCTTTACATGACGATGGATGGTTTCCGGAGGGCAAACGGAAGTGCTTCTCCCGACTCTATTGAGATTTATCTTGAGGACGGAGTGAATAGGGAGGAGTTTGAGGGCAAGCTCATTTCTATCTATGGTCAGAGCGCAGACGCTGCCATGTCGGGGGATGCTGCAGGCGGAACTTTGGAAGAGCGGGTGCAGGCGGCGGCGGCTGAAAAGATTGCTGTTCTGTTGTCGAATTACGGGATTACGAGTGTCGATTATGCGGTTCGGGTAGGCGACCAGCTTATTACCGGCAACAGCAGGCAGTTTGTATTGAAGGAACTTCAGTCTTTTCACGATCTTGTTAAGTCACAATTGGATCCGATATCAGATGTCACGAGATTGTTCACGGGAGTCGGAGCTGTAGCGATAGGCGTGGTTGTTGCAGTTATCCTCGGCATCATAGCTTCCTCTAACGTTAAGAAGAGACGTAAGGACTTCGGTATTATGAAGAGCCTCGGGTACTCGTCGAAGGATCTCATGACACAGATTGCAATCAGTATCATGCCGGTGACGTTCGTGTCCGTTATCCTTGCATCCGTTGCTTCGGTCATTATCAACAGGGTGTTCTGGTTCCAAGCCTTCGGTGCGGATATCAAAACGAGCATTCCGGTTCTGATCCTTACAGATTTTGCGCTTATTGCATTCACATTCGTAATGACGTATATAGGGGCTGGAAAGATCAAAAAGATTTCGGTAAACGAGCTGATGACAGAGTAAGAGGTGAACCGTATGAAGCGAATAACAAAGAGTTTATGGGCACCGCTTTTGGCGTTTGGTGTGATGGGGGGAATCCTCGCTGCAGATTCTGCTGGAAGTGGTGATGCACAGTATGCGTCGCCTGCTCCCGGCTCTTCTGATGAGCGGATTTACTGCGTCGGTTCCGTCGGTAAGGTGTATGTGACTGCGGCGGTCATGCAGCTTGTGGAGCAGGGGCTTGTGGAGCTTGATGAACCGGTGACGACTTACATTCCCGACTTTACGATGGCAGATGACAGATACACCGACATCACGGTCAGAATGCTGATGAACCACACATCCGGGATACTGGGCAGTTCTTTCAGAAATGCGTTTTTGTATGATGATACGTATCGTGACAATGAGTACCTTCTGCAAAGTCTAGCAGCTCAGCGACTGATTCATGCGCCGGGTGAATATGCGGCATATTGCAACGACGGATTTAGCCTTCTGGAGCTCATCGTCGAGAATATGACAGGTGTGGATTATACCGAGTATGTCGTGCAAAACATCGCTTCCCGCGTTGGTGCGGCGCATACCGGTTCGCCGATGACGCTTTTTGATAATGAGCTGAATGCGCCTATAACGTTCACGGGGAATGTCCCCTACGATTACGATTACTGCATGGCCATCGGTGCCGGCGGAATCCATGCCACTGCATCGGATGTTGCAAACTTCGGAAGTGCTTTCTTTACAGGAAATGATGTGCTTCTGTCACGGGAGTCGCAGATGGCAATGGCGACACGCTGGAACGGTGAGGGAGAGAATGCCGATATCTATGAAGATGCCAACGGTCTGGGCTGGGACTACGTTGAGCGCCTTGCTTATGAGCACTCGGGCGTTACAGTTCTCGGCAAGGGCGGTGACATTACAAATCAGCACGCGCATCTGCTGGTGGCTCCTGATCAGAAAATATCTGTTGCGGTATTGTCTTCGGGCGGCGCTTCCATGTATAACGAGTTGGTGGCAGAAGCGATTCTTGATGTTGTTCTCGAAGAGCAGGGGATCAAAATCAACCACGGGACGGAGCGTACATTTGATTTTTCGGATGAAGTCCCAGAAGAATATCTTGCCTATGAAGGTTTTTATGCGTTTTCATCTCTGTCCGGTTCGAGTTTTTCGTACCTGTCATTTGACAAGCAAATGATGCATGTGCAGCATTTTGACTGCGGGGCTCAAAAGACAGACGACTACCGCTTCTTAACTGACGGAAGCTTTGTTCGTGTGGATGAGGATAGCGTGCCTACGGTTGACTTTAGTATCGGAAGATTTGAAGAGCGTGACGGCCGGGTATATATTGCTGCTGAAACAAGTTTTGAACTGGCAGGACTTGGCACGAATACCTATTATCGATATGCGGCAGAGCGCATCAATCCGAATTCCGCAAGCGAAGCGGCGGCATCTTCATGGCGGGGTATCTGCGGAAGAGAGATGGTTCTCTGTAATGAGAGATACTCTTCGACTGATTATGACAGCCCCTTTGCCTGTATCTATATGATAGATGGGCTTCCGGGCTACTTGTATGCTGTTACAGGAGCGGGGAAAAGAACGCTTCAGATTGTAGACGAGACCCATGCACTAGCCTTTACGACGATGCCCTGCAGCACGAACCGCGATCTTGTTGATATGGAGCTTGACTCACAGACTGTGTCCGATGGTTCTTCCGTCGCGGTGATCAAGTTATCGATGGGGAGAGATTACAGATTCGTCGATGAGTTCCCGGTATTTGACAATAGCGTCTCGGAAATTTCCCTGCATGATGACGAGCCTCAGTGGTTCGTGATAGGTGATGATGTGGCAGGGAGCACCATCATTGCAGACTGCCCCGAGGATTCTGTTATCTACGTATATAACAAGTATCACGAGGTCGTTTATTCGACTCACATGATAAATTCCTACGGCAACGTACCGCTTCCAGAAGGCGGATATATCATGTTTGGCGGCTTGAGCGGTGGGAGAATATCGGTCGATTAATTATTTTGCTGCCCCGGATGTGCTTCCGGGGTTTCTGTATCATTCAAAATAAAAAATGTCTTCAAACTTTTTATCCAGGGCAACACACAGTATGAGAGCCAATTTTGCAGTGGGACAAAATTGCAGGGTTTCTATTGAGCTGATTGTATTTCTGGAAACTCCAACCATCTGCGCAAGCTCTGACTGCGAAAGTTTTTTCTCGCTCCGGATTTCTTTCAGGCGATTTTTTAAGACCAGATTTTCGTTCATTGCGCCGCTCCAGACAGCTGCAAAATAAAAAAGACAAGCAGGGCAGCAAAAATCAAAAGATAGCCGAGTGCGACAAAGAGCTCATGCAATTTTTTACGCTTGGCAAACTTTACAAAAAAAGTCACGCAGGCCATTCCAAAGAAAACAATCCAGCAGTCTATTTTTACATGCCCTGTAAAAATCCAGTTCAAAATGGACACGAAAGCGCACAATCCAAACGATGAAAAATACGCGATTTTTGCCGCGCTCTTTTGAACTTCCAAATCTTCAATGTCTTTTCCGCCGTTATCGACACGGCTCTTTTCAAGTATCTCTTCTTTTGTCATTCTGCATCCTCACAAAACCGCACTAGCGGCACGCAATACTATATTTCAATACATCTTTTGGGCAAGACGTTACACACTCGCCGCACAAGATACATTCAGCAGACTTTACCTCGCCCTTTTGCAAGAGCTGACTCACATTCAGACTCATAGGGCAAATCTTTTCACACTTCTTACATCCAATACAGTTTTCTTTTTTCGCTTTGATTTTCAGTTGCGGTACATGCAAGACGCGTCCCACCTTGTTTCCAAAAATCATAAAGGGAGCCATCCAGCAGATGTAGTGACAGTTTGCCCGCTTTCCATGAATCAAAGCCGGTATCAAAAACAAAATCACAATTCCGTAATAAATCACATAGCCGTAAATGTTAGAAATTGAAATTCCATGCTCGGTCATAAAAAATGGCTGAATCGTGTAATCGCCTTTTCCAAGAACATGACAGACAATTATTCCGCTGAGCCACACAAGCCAGATTCCATATTTGATGTAATTCCGCCAGCCCTGCTTTGGAGCCTTATCAGAAATTTGAGCAAAACATTCGCACATACCACCTGTCGGACAGAAAAATCCGCACCAGAGCCTGCCAAAGAATAACCCCAAAATGAACATCAGGGAAAAGACAATAAAACTTCCATTGATGATATGCTGCATGGCCGCCATGATGATCAGATACGGCGAAAAATAATAAATCGTAATCGGAAAGAGCAGCATGCTGATGATAAGCGTAAAACTTCGGATTTTTTTCAACGTCATAAACTTCTTCCTCCCCAGATAAAAGTGACATGCCAAGCAAACTTGGTACATATCCGATTATAAATTTACAAAGTAAACTTGTCAAGTATTGCATAGTGTACTTTGCATAAACCAAATCAGACTACATCGCAATCCGCGTGGAAGAAATTTGCTCTCTATAGATTACTAAATCCTTCTGTCCAAAAACATTGAAGACCACTTTCTTTACCGTGGAGGTTGGATTTTCAGCAAGCCACTTTTCTACCGTCTCCACCGCTATCTGTGCAGCAAGGTCGTGTGGGAATCTGAAAACTCCGGTTGAAATGCAGCAGAAAGCCACCGATTCGAGCCC
>CADBRT010000111.1 GCA_902797055.1 uncultured Spirochaetaceae bacterium | reverse complement strand
AGCGCCAGCGGTTTTCCCACTATCGTGCTTCTGCCTATAATGACGACATTTGCGCCGTCCGTCTGAATGTCGGCTTTCCGTAACAGTTCACAGATTCCCTGAGGAGTGCACGGCAGGAAACATTCATCCCCGTAAAACATATCTGCAATATTGGCAGCGGTAAAACCATCAACATCTTTTGCAGGACTGATAGTTTCAATGACCTTGCGGCCGTCAATCTGAGGAGGCAACGGCAGCTGGACAAGAATGCCGTTGACAGCAGGATCATCGTTCAGCGTGCGTATGGTTTCAAGAAGCGAAGTTTCGCTCACATTCTCAGGGAGCATGATGCTTCTGTCCGAAATACCGGCTTCTGCGAGCGCCTTCCGTTTCGCCTTTACATAGCTCTGGCTGGCAGGGTCGTTTCCGACAAGAACAACGGCAAGACAAAGCGGTATGCCCTGTGCATTCAACCTTGATACAGCGGCCTTTACATCCGCCCGGAACTGTTCTGATATAGTTTTGCCATCCAAGATCTGAGCACCCATTTGAAACCTTCCTTATGTAACCTTATGCAACAGTTTGTATTTCTCTATATATAAAGCCTGTCGATAAACGGGTATCAATAAAATTCTGTTAAAAAGCAACTCCGCAACCGATAAATATTTGCCCAAATTCTTGAAAGCAAGAGGAAAAATCGGTAAGATGTCTGCAATATAACAGCCATTACTATACAGGATTTTCACCGGGGATACAATCCAATCTTCTGTATAGATTTCTTTTGAGGTATTATGAAACGTTTTTTAGTGATGTTCTCCTGTATTGCTGTCTTTACACTTATGACTGCCATTGCGCAGGATTATGGCAGCTACTATGACGACTACTATGAAGACACGGATGACGAAGAATCCGATAGAGGTGATGACGGTTACTACGATGAAAACCAAAAGCAGCATGAACAGAATGACGAAGTAAAATACGTCTACAACCAGACACAGGTCGGAGACCAAATGCTGAGAATTTCCGTCGCTGGAAATATACCGACAAATTTCGGAAATCCGCTTCCCGGTAAAGACGGTCAGATGAAACTCGGAGGACTTGTCCTCGTCGGTTACCACTATTTTCTGACTAATTTCATAGCGGTCGGTGCAGACATCGGTTTCGGATTCAACTCAACGAAGGCGAACAACCTGTTCAACCACGTCCCGATCATTGCGACTGCTACCGTACAGCCTTCAATCCAAAACTTCGAGTTTCCGGTTTCTGTCGGCGCCGGTCTCGCATGGGAAACCTACTCCAGCAAAACCTATTGGCCGGGGCTCGTTCTGAAAGCTGAAGCAGGTGTCAGATACAAAATCAAACAGGGCTGGTCTGTCGGTGCGGACGTTTCCTACACCTATATGCCGCAGTTCGGAAATATCTGGGACAGCAAAAAGAAGAATACCAGTGCACGATTTGTAACAGTCGCAGCAAGCGTCTCATACTACTTCTAACGGAGAATCAAAATGTCTAGAAAACTGCTTACCTCTTTTTTTGTAAGCGTACTGTCTGTTTTTTTGCTTACAGGCTGCCATGATGCGATTTTTGAAGAAATCGAAAAGGAAGTTTCAGTCGATGAAAGCCGAATATACGGAAGCTGCAGCGCATTCATAGAGTTCAACAATATGGTGTACATTGCAACAGCTGCAAACAAAGAACTGTACCGCCACGCAAAATCAAACACAGGCAAGGGCCACTGGCAATCAATTTCCACACCGGAAATACCGGTTTTTCTCTCCAACCACGGCGGTTATCTCTATTTGCTCACGGTGACATATTCTGAAGGCAGCGGAGATTACGAAGGCTACAATATCCCTGAATACCATGAATTCAGGTCCAGCACAGGAGAATCCAACTCATGGGGAAGCAAGCTTGCCACCTACACCTACGATGAAAACGGCAATAATATCCCCTCATACTACAAATATCAAAACTCATCTGTCACTGCCTCTGACGGTAACACGTATACAATCGGTACAACAAGCAATGCGGATCATGTATACAAGAACGGTACCCATGTCGCCACAAATGATAACTGCGAGATGTGGTGCATTGCAGCAACGTCGAATTATCTCCTGTTAGGAGGAATTCCGGATGTGTACAAACTGCCGTTGAGCAATTGTAACATCGGTTCTGTCACAACTTTCGATACAACCATCGAAGGTGAAACAAACATCTTTGAATCGCTGCGCATTTGGGCAATCTACGTTGTAGATCCTACGGTTCCATACCTGCAGTCGCCGATATTCTTGTTCGGTGCACCGACAGGCGGTACCAATGCAGACAAAGCGGGATTGTACGCATACTATCCGGGTTCTGGATGGAACAGCGATAAATAAAAGTGACAGAAACATCGCTTTTTGACACTCCGGGAGGCTTTACGCATGAACCGCTGGCTTCGCGCATGCGCCCCCGGACACTCGATGAATACATCGGTCAAGACCACATTGTCGGCAAGGGACGGCTGTTGCGCCGTGCCATTGCGGCCGACCAGCTTACATCTGTCATCTTCTACGGACCGCCAGGTTCGGGCAAGACGACTCTCGCCAGGGTCATTGCAAACCATACTTCTTCAAATTTCATAACGCTCAATGCAGTTCTAACTGGTGTAGCGGACATCAGAAAAGCCATTGCCGATGCTGAACAGCAGCGTTCCTTTTACACCCGTAAAACCATACTCTTTGTCGACGAAGTGCACCGCTGGAACAAGAGCCAACAGGACGCACTGCTGCCATGGGTCGAAAACGGCACCATAATTCTGATAGGTGCAACGACGGAAAACCCTTTTTTTGAGGTAAATAAAGCACTGGTAAGCAGAAGCCGTGTTTTCCAGCTCCGTCCGCTCACGAAAGAGGATTTGCTCAAAGCGGCGCATCAGGCTTTGGACGACACAGAACGGGGATACGGACACTGGAAAGTCGTCTTTGAAAGCGGGGCGCTAGAACATTTGGTGGAGACAGCAAACGGAGATGCCCGCTCCCTGCTGAATGCGCTGGAACTCGCTGTCGAAACGACACCCGAACAGTGGGAGCCAGGAGCACATCCCCCAGTCCCGGCATGGGGAAGCACGATTTACATCAGCCGGGAAACAGCAGAAGAATCCATTCAGAAAAAGGTCGTACTGTACGACCGCGACGGTGACTACCACTACGACATCATTTCTGCCTTCATAAAAAGCCTTAGAGGAAGAGATCCCGATGCTGCCTGTTACTGGCTCGCACGCATGGTAAAGGCCGGTGAAGACCCCGATTTTATCTTCAGAAGGATGTTGATTTCCGCCTGTGAGGACACAGGGCTTGCTGATCCGAACGCTATAACTGTTATACAGAATTGTGCAGCAGCGTTTGACAGGGTAGGACTGCCTGAAGGCAGATATTTTCTGGCGCACGCAGCGCTGTACCTTGCGACAGCCCCCAAATCAAACAGTTCCATGGCATTTTTCGACGCTCTCGCCTCCGTAGAAAAAGAGGATGCCGATGTCCCAAACCATTTGAAGGACGCCAGCCGCGATGCAGAGGGATTCGGACATGGCGCTGGCTATCTGTACCCTCATGCATACCGTGACCACTGGGTAGCACAGCAATATCTTCCTGACGCGTTGGTCGGCAGAGTGTTCTATACACCGTCAACACAGGGATATGAAGCCAGCATCAGGGAAGATGTACTTTCCCGAAGGGAACTGCAGATTGCGGCTCTGTTGGAAAATGAAACACAGGAAGACAACCTGCGGGTGAATCCCATCGGCGACTGGTGGCAGAAAACAGGACATCTTAACGGCTTTACAAAAAAAGAAGAGAGCCTGACATTTACACCGAAGGATTCCCGAACGGAATCAGCCTTTGACAAGGCAGAAAAGTCGTGGCGCAACAGAATTGACACAAACAAAGCGCAGACGCTCATGCTGCTTCGAAACAAAATGGAGGAAACAGCAGGGCTTGTCCGCCACCACCGGAACCTTGTCTGGAACGCAGATGATGCGTTGCTGATATTCGATCTTGCGCGAAAATCACCGGAAGGGCTGAGCTGCGGAGTATGCAGGAGTTCCGCAGGGATGGCTTTGCTGAACGAATATGCCACAACATTAGGAGAGTTGGACAAACCGCAGTTGGTTGTAGCAAGCAAAGGCGGCTTTTCCAACGGAGCATTCAGAAAGACTGTCAATTCTTTCGGCGACGTAGCGTTCGACCGCGCATTCTTCCGCGATGTTTTTGCCTCAAAAGAGGATATGAAAGCCTTTGCACAAGCAATGAGAGACGCTTGCCAAGGGATAGAGCATAAGAAACGGGACATTGCATTCAGCGAGGACGAGGCATTGCACAAAGACTCCCCGGTACTCTTCGCACAGTCCGCACGGCTAGTCATATCCCAACGAATTCCGAACGCAGGACAGCATTTAAGCAACATCTTGCGGAACCAGATATGCGGAGAGAAGCAGTCGGACGAAAAACTCCTTGCCCTCTTTGACAAAATGGAAACTGCGGAAAAAGTTTTTTTCAGCGATCCAACCTCCCCCCTGTTTTCGTGGGATGAAAAAGACATTGCGAAGGCTTTGGAAGCAGAAGGCTTTTCGGTAACGCTGACCCAAACCGTACTGGAAGAAAAGAGGACGCTGACAAAGAATGACATTGAAAAGTGGTTCAGCGCAAGTTCCAGTTACGGAGAAAAAATCGTACAGGCAATCGGACAAGACGGTACAAACACCGTAACGGAACTCTTTCTCCAATGGATTCAAAAGAATCCTGTTGTCTGGCGCACAAAAAATGCCTTCCTTGCGGCAGAATTTTTACCCTTGTAGATATGCAAAAACTGGTATAAAATATAGGGTATTCAGTAAATAAGGAGTTATGCAATGAATTTTATTTTTTTGGGACCGCCAGGAGCCGGTAAAGGAACACTTGCAGGACAGGTAGCCGGAGATTATGGCATTCCGCATATTTCCACAGGTGATATTTTCAGGGAAAACATCAAGAACAAAACCCCACTTGGAGTAAAGGTAAAAGCCGTCATCGATGCCGGTGGATTGGTCAGTGATGAAGATACATGCGCACTGGTACAGGACAGGCTCAGCAAGGATGACTGCAAAAAGGGGTTCATTCTTGACGGATTTCCGAGAACAATTCCTCAGGCAGAAGCATTGGAGAAAATCTGCCCTGATGTGCAGGTCGTGAACTTTGAGGTTGACAACGACTTGATTATTGCCCGCCTTTCAAACCGCCGTGTCTGCCGCAACTGCGGTACGAACTTCAACGTCAAGTTCCGCCCGACAAAGGTCGAAGGCAAATGTGACAACTGCGGAGGAGACTTGTACACACGCGATGACGACAAGCTTGAAGCAATCACACACAGACTTGAAGTCTATCGCGAACAGACAGAACCGCTTATCGGCTTCTACCGCAAGCTGAACAAGATTACGGACATCGATTCAGCCCGCGACAGTTCACTTGTACTTGTAGACTTTAAGAAACTTTTCCCGTCTGATTAAAATGCTGTAACAGCTGTCCGGCTTGATTTTATAACTTGCAGGACAGCTGACAGACACGTTGACAATTACGACAGGTATTTCATCAAGACAAGCAAGAAGCAGAGATATCCACTCCACTCGTTGAAATTTTACTTTTCTTCTGCTATAATATACTAATATGGATAAGCCACAGACAGAATTTTCCGTAAGTCAAAAAATTGTGTACCCGAGTCAGGGCGTAGGCACCGTTACTGACATTTTTACAAAAGAGTTCAAAGGTCAGGAAACCTGCTATTATAAAATATATATTCCTGTTTCAGATATGTATGTCATGGTTCCGGTAGAAAAAGCAACTGGACTCGGCATACGAAGCATTGTATCAGCGGAAGCTGCCCAGAAAGCGATTGATCTTCTGGGCGAAGAATTTGAAACCCCGACTTCAGACTGGAAACTTCGATACCAGCAAAACATGGATTTGCTCAGGAGCGGAACGGTAGAAGATATCGCAAAAATTGTACGCTGCCTCTACCACCGTTCAAAAATCAAAGAACTTCCTATCATGGAACGGAAACTGTACGAAAGCGCCAAAAAACTTCTTGAAGATGAGATTTCAGAAGCGATGGGCAAAGATCCGAAAGAAGTCGAAGCCATGCTTCATTCAAAGCTTGAACCGCTTGGAATGAAAGAGTTAAAGAAGACCACAACAAATTTTGATGATGACGAAGACGATGAAGACTTCACAGATGACGTCCCCGACGAAAAGGGAGACGGAGATGACGACGATGATGAAGGAGATGAGGGGGATGACGAATAATCCCCTGTACCTCATACTGACAGCAGCAGGATCTTCGTCAAGACTCGGTCTTAGAACAAAAAAAGAATACCTTCCGGTACAAGATGGAACAGTCCTGTCAGAAGGTGCAAAAACATTTCTGACGACAGCACATTTCGATGCTGTCATCATCACCGTCCCGAAAGATGGAAAAGAACAAGCTCAGAATGCTTTTTTCAGCAATCCGAATATGGAGTCCTTTTTGAAGGGGACTCCTGTTTTCTTTATAGAAGGCGGCTCATCCCGGCAAGCATCGGTATTTGCTGCCCTCACCTATCTCCACAACATGAATACAGGCAGGGGTGCCTCTCCTGCAGTTTTGATTCACGATGCAGCACGACCTTTTGTAACATCACAAATCATATCGGACATTATAGAGGCAACCAAACAATACGGGGCAGCAGTTCCCGCTATACCTGCTGTCGATACACAGAAGGAAAAATCTTCAGAAAACGGAATCATAACCAGACATCTGGACAGAAAGAACATCGTGGCAGTACAGACACCGCAAGGTTTTTCTTTGGAACCGTTGTTTCTGTGTCACCAGACAGCCGCCCGTTTTTCTCATGAATACACCGATGACACTGAGATTTGGGATGCCTTCCCGGATATCACCGGGAATAAAAAGGTTCATATTGTCGATGGTGATATCAAAAACAAAAAGATCACGTACAAAGAGGATTTAGCCATGCTTACGCCGCAGGAAGAACGCCCACAAATACGGATAGGTTTCGGCACGGATTTACACCGTCTCGTTCCGGGGCGAAAGTTTATGCTCGGCGGTGTCGACATTCCGGCAATGAAAGGGGAACTGGCTCATTCCGACGGCGATGTCCTGTTGCACGCCATAGCCGATGCACTGTTAGGAGCGAGCGGGCTTGGAGACATTGGCTCATACTTTCCACCGGAAGACGCAAAATGGAAAGATGCAGATTCAGCTTTTTTGCTCCGCACAATCTGGACGGACGTGAAAAAAGAAGGCTGGGAACTGGAAAATATGGACTGTGTAGTAGAAACAGAAGCTCCTAAACTGCTTCCCTGGAGACAAGCCATAATCAAATCCATTGCATCGATTCTCGAAGTAGAGTCTACAAGAGTTTTTGTAAAAGCAAAGACTAATGAAAAACAGGACGCAGTAGGTCAAGGCAATGCCATTAAAACCTACTGCACTTGCCTTCTCAGTCGTCGTCAGCCGCGAGTTCCAGCGCAAGCTTAACTTCCAACACCGACATTCCAAGAGACTTCGCAATCGCCTCATTCTTCCATCCCTGTAGCTTGAGCTCACGGATGGTATTTTTATCTTTCGGAGTAAGAGACGTCTTGCTGGACGAATCCTTTTCTCTACTACGGGACCGTGCGGGAGAAGCCTTCGCAGATGATTCAAACATCATCTTGAGCATATCGAGCTTGCTGTCCGCAGCCTTTGACAGGCTCTGAATTCTGTCTTCAATCTCTTCTATGTCATCGCGGGATTTATTGACGTTTTCTATCCTGTCCTCAGCGCTTTCAATAACCTGATCGAGGGATGTCAGCTTGTCAACAGCTTCATTTATTTTTCCGCTGTTGCTTATGATGACATCGACGTTGTCCTGCATCTTCTTGATTTCTTTCGGAAGATCGGCAATCTGACCGTTACACTGCTTGAGTCGCTTTTCAATGTCGCTGATCTTGCCGACCTGAATGTCAACATTTTTAGCGACATTTTCAATCGTAGCGCTTTGCAGTTCAATGCGGTCATAGCGATGCTGGATATTATCCAGATCGTTCTGGATTCCCTGCACGAAAGACTTCATATTGACAAGCTCATCACTGGAAGTCTGCAAGTCTTGAATTTTGTCGTCCATCGTTTTGCTCAACTGCATCAAACTACTGAACTTCTTGTCGATGCTGTCAATAGTCACCTTCTGTGAATTGTAATTACGGATTTTAAGCTCAACATCATCGTGAATCTTCTGCACATCACTCATGTGTTTGGCGATATCATCGATTTTATGTTCATACGATTCGATTCCCTGAATCTTCTCCCGGAGGTCATCGATTGACGCAGCCAGCTCCTCTTTCAGCTCATTCGCCTTGTCAAAGAGTCCTGTCTGCGCTGTAAAACTGGCGATACTCTTGTTTATGTCCTCAATCTTGAACTGAAGTGTATTGGTATCACCGTTGAGCTTGTCTATCATATTCTGATATGAAGCCTTGTCGTTCGACACCAGGTCATTGAATTCCCGTCTGAGAGCCTTAAAGTCTCTGGTGCTGCTTGCAGTCTGCTCATCGGCCATTGACTTGGCAGCAGCAAGCATCTCCTCGAACTTCGTACGCAGCTGCTCCAAAATGAATTTAGACTGCTGGTCGTAATGCTTGATAGCATCTTCGGTCTTTGAGGAAAGTGTGGAAATTGTCTTCTGTATCTTTCCCTGAGAATCACCGGTGCGCTCCTCAATGTCGTTCATCTTGTCTAACGTCTTTGTGCGGAACTCTTTCATCTGGGCATCAAAGCTGTCTTTCGCTTCATCGAACTGCTGCTTAATCTTCTGCTGCCAGGCATTGAATTCCTGCAGACCGGCATTGATGGACGCTTCATTAGCAGCCTGCTTCTCCTCATAATTCCGTTTGAGTTCATCAAGTTGCTGATCGAAGGTATGCTGGTTCGCCTCCAGCTGCGTTTCAACCTTATGGTTGTAACTGGCAGTTTCCTGCTTCAAGTAGGCATCTGCTTCTTCACTGGTCTTCTTGAGTTCAGTCTTGAACCGCTCCATAAAGTCATGCAGTGTTTTATCAACCGTGTTGACCTGCGTTGCTATAGCTGTCTGGTTCTCCTGCAGGGTCTTTTGGAATTCACGTTCCTGACTGTTCGTCTTCGCCTGAACTTCAGCGAGACGCTTCTTCAAATCGTCGAGATACTTTCCTTCAAGCATACGCCGGCTTTGTTCATATTCATCAGTGAACTTTGTGATTCTGTTGTTAAAGCTGTTCTGCCATTCAGCAAGCTGCAGAGACAGTTCTTCCTGCCGTTTCTTGAGGTCACTTCCGAACGAATCCTCAAAGGTCTTGAGCCGGGTGCTGGTGCTGATATAGGACTTCTTCTTCAAATCTTCGACGCTATCTTTGATAGACGCCAGAGCATCAGTCAAAATCTGCTCCTTATTGCTTATACCTTCAGCGAACTTATCCCACTCATCAGAGAGTTTCTTTTGTGATTTGTCCATGATTGAACGAAGCGTTGCCTCATGTTTTTCTATATCATCGCCTCTGGAACTTAGCTTTTCGAGACGATAGTCCAACTCCTTCTTGTAGTCATCAAGCTGACTGTCCAAGCCTGACAGGAACCGAGCTTCCCGAGCCTCGTAATCAGCAGCAATCGACTGCATCGACTTGTTCATCCGCTCATCAAAGGCGTTTATCTGCTCTTTGAGCGTAGCGCTGAATGACGCAAGTTTTTCACTGCTGGCACGTGTTTCTTCATCAATCCGTTCGGCAGTGCTCTTTGTCAAAGCCTCAGAGTTTTTATACTTATTCTCCAGTTCAAGGATTGAATTCTCAACACCCTGACGGACAGTATCAGCACGTTCCCGCAAATCGTCAATCGTATCACGGACAGCAGTCTGCAAATCGTTCATACTCTGCCGAACACTTTCCTTATACTTTTCAAGGTTTGAAAGCCCCAAAGCCTGATACTTTTCGAACGCGTTCTTTTCATCGTCATCAGCCTTATTCAATATCTCTTTGAATATGCCGTCGTACCGCGCCTGTATCTCCTGCGCCTTTTCATCGAACACCTTATTCAATTCAACCAGCTGGCGGGTGTTGCCATCGTTGTCACGGCCGAGCGCCTCTGCGGTCTTTTCAGCCTCGGCATATGACGCATCAAGAGTATCCTTGAGAGCAACCAGCCGGTCATTGAATTCGTTTTCAATGCGGGACGTTTTTTCGACCAGCGTATTTTCGAAATCAGTGACTTTGCCCTGAAGCTCTTGGGCAAGAGCATCAACCTTGTTTGTAAGGCGGGACGTAATCGCGGAATTTTGACTGCTTACGGCTTCTGTCAAATCGCGGGTCTTTTTGTCGATATCAGACTGAATAGCATTTGTGCGTTCAGCAATGTCATCCTGCAATTTTCCAGTTCTGTCGTTGAACTGTGAACGGAGCATATTGGTATTTTCCGCAATCTCTGTCTGGAGATTGCCTGTTCTGGTATCCAGCTGTGACTGCAGGTCATCTGTTTTACCGACAATTTGCTTAGCAAGATTTTCCATCTTCGCGTCGAGTTGGGACTGAATCTCATCAGTCTTGCCGGTAATCTGCTTTGCAAGCGTATCTGTTTTCGTATCCAGCTGTGACTGAATTTCATCAGTTCTGCCGGCTATCTGACGGCTGAGATTTTCGGTCTTATCGGACAACTGCTGAGCAAGACTGTCAGTCTTTGTATCCAGTTGCGACTGGAGCGCTTCTGTCTTATCGGCTATCTGATGCGTCAGGTTCTCAGTCCTTGTGTCGAGCTGTGACTGCAATTCATCTGTTTTACCGGTTATCTGATGAGCGAGCGTCTCCGTCCTTGTATCGAGCTGAGCCTGGAGTTCAGCAGTGCGCCGTTCAACTTCCTGCCGATACGTCACACCAGTATTCTTATATTCTTCAATTGCAGCACCTGTTTCTCTCGTTACATTGCCAGTGAGTTCTTTCAACTCCTTCTGCAAAGCGTCCTGGAACTTCGCGGAGCGGTCGGCTATCTCTTGGTTTATAGCCTGAGTTGAACGCTTCACGTCGGAAAGCTGCTGGTTCAGTCTGGACTCGAGCATTGAAGTTTTTTCATTGATTTCCTTTGCAAGGAAAGCAGTGCGCTTGTCGAGTGCATTACGCAGGCTGGCAGTCCGATCCTCAATATCTTGGGTATACGTCAGTGTGGTACTGCGGTATTTTTCAATAGCAGCAGTTGTCTGTTTTTTGACGTCGCCAGTCATTTCTGACAACTGAGTGTTGACTTCTTTTTCCAGCTCGGTAGTCCTTGTGTGGATTTCCGCACTGATAGCCTTTGCCTTATTATTGATGTCTGCAAGCTTTTTCTTGAAGTCATCATCGAGTGCATTTGAACGGTTCTTTATAACTTCGTTCAAAAGCGCTTCTTTTTCGTTTATCTCCCGTTCAAGGCTACCGGCCTTTTCTTCAAGCGCATTGCGGAGGCTGAACGTTCTGTCTTCGATATCCTTTGTATAGTTATCACAAGTAGACCGATACTCGGTAATGGCTGTTTCAGTCTTATTCTTCGCTTCCTCAGCCATTGCTTCGGTTTTATCTTTGACTTCTTTTGCAAGGTCAACGAGTTTTTTCTGAACAACAGTTTCAAGAGCTGTAGTCTTCTTGTTCATGTTGTCATTTATATCCTTTGCCTTGTCGTACAAGTCGTTTATCTTTGAAAGGATATCATTGTTGATTTTGTCTGTTTCATCAGAAAGTTTTGACGAAAGAGCCGCCGTCTTTTCTTCAACAAGAGCTGTGAGCGCAGCAATTTTATCGTTCACCTCCTTGTCGATGGAACCCGTTTTATCGGAAAGTTTGGCAGTAAGGTCGGCTACTTTTACATTGATGTCATCGTTTACGGTCGATGTCAAATCAGAAATCTTATCGTT
>CADBRT010000110.1 GCA_902797055.1 uncultured Spirochaetaceae bacterium | reverse complement strand
CACAACCGAACGCACCTGCTACGGCACAACCGAACGCACCTGCTACGGCACAACCGAACGCACCTGCTACGGTTGTGGGTTCGGAATTTCACACACTATTTGTAGCGTAGATGCTGAAATAAATTCAGCATGAAATGTCACCATTACTTTATAGACAGCCCTTTGTGTTTTACGGGGTGCTTTACACGTCTTTTGCGAGGCAGACGATGACATCTGCAGTTTTCTCCAGACCAAAGAGGGAACTGTTTATGAGCAGGTCATAGTGGTTTCTGTTACCCCACGTCTGTTCTGTGAATGTGTTGTAGTGGTTGGCACGCCGTTTGTCGATGAGTTTGACATCCTTTTTTGCTGTATCGGGATTCAATCCTTTCTGTTCTATGGCGCGCTTGATTTTATCCTCCAACGGGGCATAGATGAACACGTTGAGCACGTCTTTTGGGTCTATCTGTGAGGTATGGGTGAGGATGTAGTCGGAACAACGGCCGACGATGACGCAGGGACCCTGCTTTGCCAAGTCAATGACGACTTTGCGTTGTGCGTTGAAGACTTGGTCGGCGAGCGGCAGTGAGAGGCTTGCCTTTGTGGGGTTGCCGGGAATGCCTGCCGTACCGGGAGCGGCGTAACTTGCCCCCAGCAACAGCGTGTAGAGCAGACCGGAGGAAATGCTCTGCTCTGTCTTTTTGATGAAATCCGGCGACAGCCCCGACTGTTGTGCCGCCATGTCTATTATTTCCTTGTCATAAAACGGGACGCCGAGTTTTTGCGCCACCATTTGTCCGATGGAGTGACCTCCGGAACCGAATTCTCTGCTTATTGTTATGATTTTTTTCATTTGTTTTCTCCCATGTGAACGCTTTCTTTAACCAGCACATTCATTATACCACGTAACTGTTCATCCCGCTAGAAAAAACTGCCCTTGCATCAGACTCTCCCGCCACTTTACTTCACAGGCAAATCTAGGTAAGATGAGTGAATATTAACTAATAGTGGTTTGTTAAGGGGAAAAAATGAAGCAACTTATGCTAGGTAACGCCGCTGCTGCCAGAGGTTTGTATGAAGCCGGATGTGAATTCATTTCAAGCTATCCGGGAACTCCGAGCACAGAGATTACAGAGGAAGCGGCTAAATTCAAGGATATTTACTGCGAGTGGGCGCCGAATGAGAAAGTCGCGTTGGAGAGCGCTTTCGGTGCGAGTCTTGCCGGCCGCCGCGCTTTCTGCGGTATGAAGCATGTCGGCTTGAACGTTGCTGCAGACCCGCTGTACACCGCCAGTTATACCGGTGTAAATGCTGGACTTATCGTCGGTGTTGCTGACGACCCTGGAATGTACTCCTCTCAGAATGAGCAGGACAGCCGCCATCATGCAATCGCTTCCAAGATTCCTATGATTGAACCGAGCGATTCCGAAGAAGCGCGTGTTTTCGCCTCCCTCGCCTTTGAAATCAGCGAGCGGTTCGACACGCCCGTTCTGTACAAGATGTGCACCCGTGTGGCACACAGCCAAAGCATTGTGCAGACAGCAGAACGTGCTGTTCCTGAACACAAACCGTATGAGAAGAATGTAGCAAAATACGTTATGGCTCCTGCGAACGCTATCCGCCGCCACCCGTTTGTGGAACAGCGCATGAAGGATATTGAGGAATGGTCGCTGACCAGCGGCATTAACCGCGTGGAAAAGGCTGCCGCCGGAAGTCCGCTCACCGGTACCGGTGTTATCACTTCTTCAACTTCGTATCAGTATGCAAAAGAAGTCTTGGGCGACAGCGTGGACATCCTCAAACTGGGTATGGTGAATCCCCTTCCAGAAAAGATGATACGTGAGTTTGCCAGCGGACTTAAAAAGATTGTCGTCATAGAAGAACTTGATCCGATTATCGAAAACTTTTGCCGCACATTGGGTTTGAATGTAGAAATTCACGGAAAGGATATGTTCCCCATCTGCGGGGAATTCAGCCAGAACATGGTGGCTGCTGCATTCGGCAAGACGGTTCCTGCGGGCAAAAAACTCGACGAGTCCATCCCTGTCCGCCCGCCGATTATGTGTGCGGGATGTCCTCACCGCGGCATGTTCTATGCCCTTCACAAACTCAAAGTGACGGTGTTCGGGGACATCGGCTGCTATACGCTCGGTTCTGTCCCGCCGCTTTCCGCAATGGACGTTACGTTGTGCATGGGTGCGTCCTTTTCCGGTCTGCACGGCTGGAACAAATGCACCGGCGGAGAACATGAAAAGAAATCCGTCGCTGTCATCGGTGACTCCACGTTTATGCATTCCGGCATGACCGGGCTTGCGTCCATTGCATATAACCAGTCCAACAGCACCGTGATTGTTCTGGACAACTCCATTACCGGCATGACGGGGCACCAGCAGAATCCGACAACCGGTAAAAATCTGTACGGCGACCCCGCCGGCCGTGTTGATTTGGAAGCGCTTGCGCGGGCAATGGGAATCCGCCGGGTGCGCGTCGTTGATCCGTACAATATGGCAGAGTGTGAAACGGCAGTAAAAGAGGAGCTTTCAGTAAACGAACCGAGTCTCATCATCAGCCGCCGTCCCTGTGCTCTTCTGAAAGAAGTCAAACATAAGCCTCCGCTTACCGTGGACACCGACAAATGCCGCTCCTGCAAGGCGTGCATGAAGATTGGCTGTCCTGCCATAGCTATGAAGAACGGTAAGGCAAAGATAGACGTGACGCTCTGTGTGGGCTGCGGTGTGTGCTCCCAGATGTGTAAATTCGATGCCCTGAAAGAACAGGGTGCGGCACGGGCATAGGAGGAGAATTGTGAGCGAAAATACCGTAAAGAATATAATGATTGTGGGAGTCGGAGGGCAGGGAGCCCTGCTTGCTTCCAAGACGCTGGGGCAGGTGCTGCTCGACGCAGGCTATGATGTAAAAGTGAGCGAAGTTCACGGCATGAGCCAGCGCGGTGGTTCCGTTGTGACGTATGTGCGCTACGGGGACAAAGTGTATTCTCCGATTGTGGACAAGGGCGAGGCTGACTTCATTGTTTCCTTCGAGCTGCTGGAAGCCGCCCGTTACACAGAGTTTTTGAAAGCCGGCGGAAAGATTGTCGTCAACACGCAGAAGATTGATCCTATGCCAGTCATAACGGGTGCTGCCGAATATCCGGAGAACCTTGAAGACAAGATGAAGGCTGCCGGGTTCGATGTTGACGCGGTGGACTGTCTGACGCTTGCGCAGCAGGCGGGGACTGCAAAGGCCGTAAATATTGTCCTTATGGGACGGCTTTCACGCTATATGGACTTCAAGGAAGAAGCATGGCTTTCTGCTATTGAAAAACTCGTAAAGCCCCAGTTCCTTGAAATGAACAAAAAGGCTTTTGCGTTCGGTAGAAAATAAAAAAGAAACATAGATGCAAAGAGGAAGCAGATGGGTTTGAAGTATTTTCAAAAAGACAAAGAATGTATGCCGGCAGAAGAACTGCGAAAACTTCAGGGGGAACGCCTTGCAGAGAATTTCCGCCATGTATACGAGAACGTACCGTATTACCGCGAACGGTGTAAGGAAGCCGGTGTAACGCCGGACGACATCAAAAGTCTGGACGATATCGGCAAGATACCGTTTACCAGCAAGGATGACTTGCGGCAGACTTATCCGTACGGGTTGTTTGCGGTTCCGCTTAAGGATGTTGTACGCGTTCAGTCATCATCCGGTACGACCGGCAAGCAGATTGTCGTAGGGTATACGAAAGGAGACTTGGACCTTTGGGATGACTGTGCTGCGCGCCAGCTGGTTGCCGCAGGTGCGGACAAAGAAGACATTGTTCAGGTGGCATATGGGTACGGTCTGTTCACCGGCGGTTTCGGCATTCACGGCGGTGCGACGAAAATCGGCGCAACGGTAATCCCTATTTCTTCCGGCAACACTCGCAGACAGATAGCTTTCCTCCACGACCTCAAGGCGACCGTACTCGCCTGTACTCCTTCGTATGCTGCGTACATCGGAGAAAGCCTCAAGGAAATGGGATACGGACCTGATTACTTGAACCTCAAGGCCGGTATCTTCGGTGCAGAACCGTGGACAGAGGAGATGAGGCGCAATATCGAAGGGCTTTTGGGGCTCAAGGCGTATGACATCTACGGACTCACTGAAGTTATGGGACCTGGCGTTGCCTTTGAGTGCGCAGAGCAGAAGGGCATGCACGTCAACGAAGACCACTTCATCGTTGAGACAATCAATCCTGAAACCGGCGAAAAACTTCCCGACGGTGAAAAAGGGGAACTTGTCTTTACCGCCATCACCAAGAAAGCGTTCCCGCTTATGCGCTTCCGCACAAAGGACATCGGTGTTTTGAACCGAACCCCTTGTTCCTGCGGACGCACCTTTGTCCGTATGTCCAAGCCGATGGGACGCACAGACGATATGCTTATCATCCGCGGCGTCAACGTATTCCCGAGCCAGATTGAAGGCGTACTGCTCCAGAACGGATATCCGCCGAACTATCAGATTATCGTCGGACGTGAAAACAACACCGATACATTTGAAATCAAAGTTGAGATGACACCTGAAAAATTCAGCGATGTCATTGCAGAAAACCACAGACAGGAAAAGGCTCTGGAGTCCGCTCTGCTCACCGTTCTCCAGATTAAGGCAAAAGTCACGCTTGTTGCTCCAAAGACAATTGAACGCTCAGAAGGAAAGGCAAAGCGTGTCATAGACACAAGAAAGCTGCACGACTAGGCGGCGGGAGAAAAGCTATGACTGTAAAACAGATTTCAATTTTTATTGAGAACCGTCCTGAATCTCTGGCTGAACTGACAGAGGTGCTTGCAAAGAACCAGATAAATATGCGCGCGCTCTGCCTTGCAGATACGAGCGATTTTGGTGTGGCACGTATTATTGTGGACAGCCCTGACAATGTTGCAGAAATTCTGAGAGGAGAGTCCTATATTGTCAATGTGACTTCCGTAATAGCGTTTGAAATCCCCGACGAAGCGGGCAGTCTGAGTCGTATCCTCAAACTTTTGGGGGATAACGGACGCAATGTGGAATACATGTACGGATTTACCGGACGCAAAACAAACACCGCTTTTATGATTCTGCGCACGACCGATGTGCCCAAGACGGAAACCGTCCTTGAACGCCACGGAATCCGCACTGTTTCACAGGACGAACTCCGCGATATTTAAATCGGTTAATCCAAGCACCCCAGTGCTGCCAGTATAAGGCTGGCGGCAACGGTGGAGGCGGTTTCTGTCCGCAGCACCCTGTTCCCCATACCGAGCAGGGTGTATTTTTTTGCGCAGAGCACCGACCTCTCGCGGTCTGTCCAGCCCCGTTCGCTGCCGATTGCCGCAACGGCACACGGACAGGTGCCCGCTTGTGCCAGATAGGAAGAGAGGCTCTGCGACGGAGCCTTGTTGTCCAGCGCGAGTTTGAGTGCGCCGGGATGGTTTTCTTCTATAGAAGAGAGGCAGTGTTCAAGGTTGTCGTGGTGGAACAGGAGCGGCACATGGGTGCTTGCCGCCTGTTCAGTCCCTTCCAGCAACATTTCATAGCCGGCATCGCTTGTGGCGAGGTCGCTTTTCAAATACGACTTTTCGCCGAGTTCTGTCCCTGTCAGGTGAACTTCCGCAACACCTAGTCCCGCCATATCTCGCAGCAACCGTTTGAGCTGTATGGGGCGTGGAAAACCTATGACCATGATAAGCGGGTTCAGCGGTTTGCCGTCAGTTTCCGGTACAAAATCAAACGAAAGGGAACCTGTCTGGTATGTCTTGCGTCCGTCGGAACTCGTTTCATCCTGCACTGTGATTGCGGTGATTGTCGCATGTCCGGCAGAATCTCCGATAACTCCGGCTTCAAAACTATCCCCCACCTTTTTGTGCAAAACCTTTATGAGGTGCTCTGCCCGGCGGTCCCGTATGTCCAAGGGACTGCCGAGTTCCTTTTTTTTAAACAGACAGATGTTCATCTATTTGACGTAGCGCACGCTGGCTGCAAGTGGTCTGGCACCTCGTGACTCGTGGTCATTCGTGTAGCCTATCAGTACTGCACAGATAGGTGTATCGTTCGGGTCTATGCATGCCGCTTTTGACACATTCGGGTTTGCGAATGCTGGTATGATTCCCTGTATGAAACAGGAACCTAACTCGTAATCGGTGGCAGCAAGCATCATGTTCTGGGCTGCACAGCCCGCGCTTGGGAACGCAAGCGGGGAAGGGCGTCCGGTAACAGTCTTTTCTGCACTGACGACTATCAGAACTGGTGCGTTGTACAGCGCATTGAAATCAAAGGCGGAAGCCTTTTCTTTAAGCGCTTTGTTGCCGGAACTTCTGAATATATAGGTGGCTTCCGTGCTTATGATTTGAAGCACATCTTTTTTTGTTATGACCGTAAGGCGAAGTTTGACTGCAGATGCAGCCTGTGTACCTGCTGTTACGACTTTATCTATAATTGATTCTTCTACTGTTTTATCTGTATAGGAGCGGATGCTCTTTCTGGCTTCAATAGCCTCAAGCGTGTTCATGGAACCCCCTGTTCTGGTGTGTTATAATGCCGCCGAATTTTCGCCTTTTCAAAGATTATATATGCACATAGGTGAAAAAACAACTCCCTGCATAAAAATGTTGTGGTATGCGGGGAGTTGTGGTGTATTAAACGTTTTGTGCGAGGGCTTTTGCTGGCGGAATTCGGACAGACGGAAGTGGCAGAACGTTAAGTACAGCTTCGCCTTTTCCGGGCTCTTGGTTTTGTACAAAGATGGCGGTGTGACACTGGACGAAGGGAACAGCAAAAAGGGCTGGAAATGCCGAAAATATACTTGACAGGGGAAAGAATCTGTGTATTACTAAATATAGTAGAAGTATTGGAATGTTTCTGTGTATGGCGGTGCCTGTACAAGTCAAAAAGGGGGCTTTAT
>CADBRT010000109.1 GCA_902797055.1 uncultured Spirochaetaceae bacterium | reverse complement strand
CGGGCTTTTCGGCATTCTGAATTTCTTCTTCCGTAATGCCAAGGTCTTTCATTACCTGAGTTTCGCTCAACGCTGATTTTCCTGCATTCCTTTCAAGTCGGGAGTGAGCCTCAACGATAAGAAAGTAATCTTCTTCGATTTCTGAAAGGCGTTCGTATTCTTCTGGCGAGAGTATTATTGCCGAAGGCTGATTGTTCTTTAAAACGATAAGCCTGTTTTCCTTATGAAGTCTGTCAAAAATCTGAGATGCCTTTCCCTTGTTGAACTGGGTTACCGGAACAAAACTTCTCAAAAGCTACTGTACCTGTGCCATACTGAACTTCCTTCAAGTTCAGTTTAACATGGAAGTCATTTTATGACAGTAAAATACATATAATTTATCGATAAATTATAAGATAAAAGAAATGCCTCTTGAAAGCTGAATGACACAGGAAGGATTTCCCCAAAAATACGAATCGTTGACTTTTGAAATTGTTCCCTGTATAGTTTTTTTATGCAGTTCGAAGATAAAGTCTGCCGGTGGGCGGTTGAATTACAGAGTTTGGCTCAGGCGGGATTGTACTATGGTCACGATGTGTACGACAAAGAGCGCTATGAGCGTATCCGTGAAATTGCCGCTGAGATGATGTCTCAGAAAACAGGCCTTGATATGCAAACTGTTGAGGGACTGTTTTGCGCTGATTCAGGATACCAAACGCCAAAGATTGACACGCGCGCTGCTGTTTTCAAAGACAATAAGATACTGCTTGTTCATGAAAAAAGTGGAGGCTGGTCACTGCCGGGCGGCTGGTGTGAAAACAATTTGTCTCCAGTGGAGAACACTGTCAAAGAGGTGAAGGAAGAAGCCGGAATGGATGTCTCCGTTGCGTCTGTCATCGCCGTCCAGGACAGGGCTAAGCACAATCAGCCGGTGTATGCGTACGGTGTTGTAAAAATCTTCTATCTCTGTAACTTGCTCGGCGGTACATTCGTGTCGAATACAGAGACAACAGAATGTGCCTTTTTTTCAGAAGACCAACTGCCGCCTCTTGCTCAGGAAAAATGCACCGCCGAACAAATCCAGATGTGCTTTACCGCATTCAAATCAAAGGACTGGCTCGTTCAATGTGATTGAGCCTTGTCCATACCGTGGGGGTGCGTTTATTTCTTTGAAGCGTCGAAGCCGAAATAGCGCGCAGAAAGCGCAGAAAGCGTTCCGTCGGTGCGCAGTTCGTCAATCGCTTTGTTTACCGCTTCCCGCAGTGCGGCAGACTCGTTGCCTTTGCGGAACGGTATGGCAATCTGTGACGGGCTGTCGTTGAGCTTGGCAATCTTTATCGGTGTTTCGGGGTGGACTTTCTTGTAGTCGTAGAAACTGGTGGCGTCGTTGAGCGTCGCGTCGATTCTTCCTTGCACGAGCAGTTTGATGGTCTCTTCAAAGGAATCGATGGTCTGGACTTTTGCGCCGTATTTTTCGGCCGTGACGGCATAGGTGCTTGCGAGTGAGTTCGCTGTTGTTTTTCCCTTCAAGTCTTCAAACTTCGTGATGTCGGTGTTGGTGTCGAGGACAATCAGCGCCATCGGGCTGTAGCAGTACGGTGTTGAAAAATCGTATTTCTGTTCGCGTTCCTCGGTGATTTCTACTCCGTTGAGCGTCATGTCATAGCGTTTGGCGTCTATGCCTGCGAAAATACCGTCCCATTCTGTTTCGACAAAGGTTGCTTTTACGCCGAGTTTTTCTGCTATTTTCTTTGAAACTTCGACATCGAAGCCGGTGAGTTCATCGCTTTCGTTGTGGTAGGTCCACGGCGCCCATGTGCCTTCTGTTGCAAAGATAATTTCGCCTTTTGCCTTGACGGCGGCAAGCTGGTCGCCGGCTGCTGTCTTCTTTTTGGAACACCCGGTGAATGCGGTGAGTGCGAGCGCGGCGGCGAATGCTGTCAGCATAATTCTTTTCATTGTAATCCTCCTGAGTCGGTGAGCGACTGTACAAATGCTTGTATTCTATCATTGTCTGGATTCTGGAAGATATGTTCGGGTGTTCCGCTTTCAAGTACTCTTCCTTTTTCCATAAACAATACTTTGTTAGAGACGTGGCGGGCGAAGTTCATTTCATGCGTGACGACAATCATCGTCATGCCGTCTTCCGCCAGCTGTTTCATCACGGAGAGTACTTCTCCGATCAGTTCCGGGTCAAGCGCCGACGTGGGTTCGTCGAAGTAGATGATTTCCGGTTTGGTCGCCAGTGCGCGAGCTATCGCCACCCGCTGCTGCTGGCCTCCAGAGAGCTGGTGCGGAAAGCTTTCCGTCTTGTCTGCCATGCCGACTTTTTTGAGCATTTCCATGGCGGTAGCTTTGGCATCGCGCTTACCGATACCCCGTGCGGTGATGAGTCCTTCAGTCACGTTTTGCAGGACTGTTTTGTTCAAAAACAGATTGTAGTCCTGAAACACGAAAGCTGTCTTCTGTCTGAGCCGCCGTATGTCCTTACGGGACATTTTGTTCAAGTTGAACCGTTCTCCATCAAAGTCCAGTGTCCCTTCGTCTGCGGTTTCCAGAAAATTCAGACAGCGGAGCAATGTGGTCTTGCCGGAACCGCTCGGGCCGATGATTGAAACGACATCGCCTTTTTGAACGGAGAGGTCTATGCCTTGGAGTATTTCCAGTTCCCCGAACCGTTTGCAGATATTCTTTGCTTCTATCATCGTGCACCCCCGGCGTGTGCTGTTGAACGGTTGAGCCGTTTTTCAAGCAGTTTTTGCAGTTTTGTCAGCACTGTGGAAAAAAACAGGTAGAAGAGCGCAACTTCAATATACAGCGGTAGCGTTTCGTATGTTCTGGCAATAAT
>CADBRT010000108.1 GCA_902797055.1 uncultured Spirochaetaceae bacterium | reverse complement strand
CTTCAGCCGGAACTGGATTCCTTCATCGAAGCAGAGAACAAGAACGGCGCGGATATCTCCATGGATTACATCCACGGCAGCGATGAAGTTTTCAGATTGGGAGCGCAGGATAACGCAGTTGCGCTGCTGCTTCCGCCGGTTGCAAAGGATTCATTCTTTGCAACAATCAACGGAAGAGGACCGCTGCCACGTAAGAGTTTCAGCATGGGCGAGGCGAGTGAAAAACGCTTCTACCTCGAATGCCGGCGGCTGTTCGGCTGAAACGAAACATGGCTGGCGACTGAAAAGACAGTCATGCAGATGAGTCCCAGCACCAGCCCCGAGGCACAGGCTTCGGGGAATCGGTAGCTGCCGGCCAGCCGGTATGTAAAAAGAGACAGCGTGTCGAACTTTTGCAGAGCCAGCACGAGCGGAAGCGTTGCATCCCCCGCGCTCATGGCAAAGCAAAAGCCCAGCGCGCTCAGTATGCCCCGCTTCGTGTAGGGGAGCAGTATTCTGAAGAGGCGGTCAGTCCTGTGGTATGAAAGCAGCGTTGCTGCATCAATGACGGACTGGGGAATCTTGCTCGCACTTGCGTGAATCTGCCGGTAGGCGAACGGCCAGTACAAGGCTGTCTGTGCGATTATCAGATGTACCGGACTTCCCCGCCGTACAAGCAGCGTCATGCCGATTCCGGTGACCACCGAAGAAACCGCCATCGGCAGCAGAGGTACGGTCGCAAGCAGCGTGTTCTTCTGCCGTTTTGACAGCCTGAGCACCATCGCCCAGACGAGCCCTGCAACGGTGCAGAGCAGTGCCGTAATGCATGACGTTTCTATGGTATGCAAAAAAGCCGGCGCAAATCCCCTCATAGAAATCATCCGTTTTACTGCGGCAAGCGAAAATCCCTCCGCTCCGCCCCTTCGTGACGTAAACGCTCCGATTGCAATAGACGCAAGCGGCAGCAGAAAAAAGAGCGCAATGACAAAGAGAAATAGATACGCCGGAGCGCGCTCAGTTTTTGTCAGTTTTTTTCTTTGTATGATGTCAGCGGAAAACAGCGTGTTGTCTTCGCTTGATGTCCTGTGCTCTGCTGCGGTGTAGACAAACAGGATGACCGCTGCACAGCTTGTTTCCAGCAGGGCCAGCACCGCGGCGGAGCGGAAATTCATCACGCTTCGTCCCGCATGGTAGATTGCAATTTCCAGCGTGGTGCCTCCCGCCGTTCCGAACAGCAGTACAATCATAAACGAAAAGAAACAGTATATGAAAACCGGAATCGCTCCCGATACAATTGACGGCATGAGCTGGTAGATTGTTATGGTTCTGAAGATTCTGAAGTCCCCCGCCCCTAAAAGGCGTGCGCTTTCCTCCTGCCGTCTGTCCAGCGAAAGCCAGCTGTTGGCGACCGTCGTCATGACCAACGGAAAATTGTAGAAGCCCTGTGTGAGCACAATCCCCCAGAACGAATATAAAAAGGTGAGGGGAGGCTCGTCCACGTACAGAAGCGACATCAGGATTTTGTTGACCGTGCCAGACATGCCGAACGTCGCGATGTAGCCGAGAGCAATCAAGAGGGGAGGAATGCACAGCGGCACTGAAGAAAGGGAGACGATAACCCTGCGCAGGAAAAAGTTTTTGTGGCTGCAGTAATAGGCGGCGGGCAATCCGACTGCAACAGCCAAGAGCACTGAAAGCAGGGATTCCGCAAAGGTGTACGCGGTTATCCGCATCAGTTCTCCCACGCTGTAGCCGGTGCCGGCGGCACTTGCTGACTGGGCAAAAGCCGGCAGCACCGCCGCCGCGAATGTCGCGATGAACGCAGTGACGGCAAGTGCAAAGACCGCCGCTGCAAGAATGCAGAGGAGTCTTTCCCAGTGGTAGTGCCGGATAGTCATTTAGTTTGCAAGCAGACGGGTGACGGTCTGCACTGCCTGTTCTGTCGCTTCGCTGTCAGTCGGCAGCGTGCGTGAGGGAATGGGAGCTGCCTGCGCATAACTTTTGGGGAGCTGTACATTTTTGTTTGCAGGGTACATCCACTGCGTGAGCGGGAAGGTATCCTCCGCTTCTTCCGTCAGCAGATAGTCCATGAACACTTTTGCTCCGTCTGGATTCGGCGCATTTTTCAAAAGACCGTAACCTTCGACCTGTTCAACGTGCCCCTGTTCAAACACCAGCGCTTGAAAGCGGTCGTTTTTGTCGTATTCAACATTGTAGGCAGGACTTGTCGTGTAGCTGATGACGAGCGGAGCTTCACCTTCAAGGAACATTCCCCAGCCTTCGCTCCAGCCCGACGTCATGGTAAGGATGTTCGGCTTGAGCGCCTTCCAGTAGTCGGCAGCCTTGTCGCCGTACGCAGAGACCGTCCATGCAAGGAAACCCAACCCCGGTGTAGAAGTGCGCGGATCCATCAGGATAATCTTTCTGCGGTATATATCGTTTGTAAGGTCTTCCAAAGACTGCGGGGCAGGCACAGAACTTTCGGTGTCGTAAATCATGGCGAAATGGCTGTAGTCATACGGAGTCAGCAGGTTCTTTGCGCCTGCGTCACCCAATGCGCTCACCAACTCTTTGTCCACAATTGAGTCCCTGTTCTTTGGCTTGTAAGAAGTCAGAATGTCTGCTTTAACCGCCTTGTCCGCAAGGTTGTTGTCAATGCCGATTATGACATCAGCCTGAGGCTTGTTCTTTTCCAGGACTGCTCGGTTGAACGCCTGAATTGCATCTCCGCAGTCAATCAGCGTGAGCTTGAGACCGGTCTTTGCTTCAAACCGCTTTACGAGTTCCGGCCCCGGCCCCCATTCCCCTGCAAAACTGTCGTACGTGTAGACAACGACTTCCTTTTTGCGGGAATCCTGTGTGCTTGTGTCTGACTGTACAGAATCTTTAGTGCCGCGTGCGGCAAGTGGTGAAAGAGCAGCGCTGAGCAGTGCTGCGCAAACAAAAAATTTAGAAATGAAAGTATTTTTTTTCATACTTTCCTCCGCCGGTATTATCCGGATCAGGTTACGGAGTTCGTGCGAACTCCACGGGTGTAATCTCAGGCTGCAAGGCAACCACCCCGGTATGACCACTAGTATACAAATATATGCTTTTTAGTCAAATGGAGCATACTCTCATGTTTATATTAATTGACAAATATCTCAGTATTGTTTTAGAATATAAACATGGGAAGAAAACAAACGGTAATTTTACCGTCAGTTGTAAATATTCTTAACCAGATGGGAAAGCAGATAAAACTTGCCAGATTACGAAGACATCTGTCAACTGAACTTGTTGCCGAAAGGGCAGGGATAAGCCGGGCTACATTGTGGCAAGTAGAGAATGGTTCCCCGTCAGTTGCAATCGGCAGTTATGCTGCTATCTTAACGGCATTGGGTTTGCAAAAAGATTTATTGCTTGTCGCAAAGGATGATGTTTTGGGCAGGACGTACCAAGACTTAAATCTGTTGTCTGCATCAAATAATAGAAAAGCGAAGGCTGCTGAAACCTAAAAGGTCGAATTTATTACTTTAACGGCTTTAAAAGGGCATATGTTGTGACAGGATGGAATGCTTTATCTTCTGAAATAAAGAGTGAACTTCCCGGGGTTGAAGGTGATTTGTTTGTTCTCTTTCCAAGAAAAACTTTGCCAGAATGGAATCCTGATGATGTACCTTCATTTGTCCGCCGCCACAAGCATGACTATCTGGAAGTTGGCGAAAAATACGGAACAACCGAAGCCTTTGCAAGAAATCTCTTTGTTAATCACCGTGCACGTCCTTCAATCAATCTTATCCGGGCCTGTGCTCTGGACGGAATTAATCCTGTTGAATTCTTTACGGAAGGTGATGTTTCCGATGATGGAAAATTTTATCCTGACTGTGGAGATATCGTACAGCTTTCTGGAAAAACAATTCTGGTGCTGACTAAGGAAAAGCATAACAGGGAAACTCATACTCTGACTGGTGTAACGCTGGTAGACGGGCAGCCTGATATGACAAGTCTTGCTACGATTACTTATGTGCGGGTGATTCCGGAACTGGTGGAGAAGGGGAGTCGTGAGCTGGTGGATGAAGTGTTGAAGGAAGTTAAGGGGCTGTTCAGATAAAGGTGAGATAATGGCAGAAGTTTTAGATATTGTAGATGAAAACGGCATTCCTACAGGTGAAACTGTTACCCGCGAAGTTGCTCATAGTCAGGGAATAAGGCACAGAACAAGTCATGTATGGCTTTTGCGCCGACATGAGGGTATCTTGCAGGTTCTCTTGCAAAAACGCAGTCCCGATAAAGACTCTTTTCCGAATCAGTGGGATATTTCCTCTGCAGGCCATATTCCGGCCGGCAATGACTGGAAAGAATCTGCAATCCGTGAACTTTCAGAAGAACTGGGGCTGACTGTTAATGAGGCTGATTTAATAGATGCCGGACTTTACAGAATCTCTGCCGATGATGTATTTCACGGAAAGCCTTTCCACGACCGCCAGGTAAGCAGGATATTTCTGCTGTTTTCTGATTTAGAGGAAAGTGCCTTCAAAATCCAGAAAGAAGAGCTGAGTGAAGTTCGCTGGTTTGATTTAGACACGGTTATAGCTGATGTGCGGGCTGGAAAAATGGGTGAGTGTCTGGAAGCGGAAGAGTTGGAGATTGTGAGGGAGAGGTGGAAATTGTAAGTAATTTCTCTGGCAACAATTGAGGATGGAGTGCCGTATGTCAGATATGTAGATGCATGTTATGAGGATGGTATGCTCTGTTATGGATGCAGAAAAAACTGCAGTAAGGACATTTGTCCAAGAATGGTAGAATAGAAAGAAAGGGAGTACTGTTTGATCAGAATTGAATTATTATCAACAGAAAATTTTCATCTGAATTCATTAGATGATTATCAAAGAAAGCAGGATGTTAAAAAGGTTTATCGGAAGCAGGACGGAGAATATATTCTTGTAGATTGCGCTTATACAGAAGATTGGGATGAAGAGAAAAAGCTCTCTGTTGCCAAGGCAATCAGTGGAGATGATTACATCACATATCTTGCGTTGGATGAAGACAGAGTAGTTGGCTTTATAGGTTTACTAAAACAACTTGAAGGTCCCTATATGATTCTGGATATGATGCAGGTATCTGCGGAATGTAGAGGCCAGGGTATAGGCAGAAGATTATTTGACAAAGGAAAAGAAGAGGCCCGAAAAGCAGGAGCTGCGGCGTTATATATTTCTGCATGCTCTTCAGAAGAAACCATTGCATTTTATAAGGCAATGGGCAGCCGGTTGACTGACTTCCCAATAAAAAGAATTGCAGAGGGCGAACCATACGATCTGCAAATGGTTTGTAGTTTGGAAAACTGAGAACATTTTGTAACAGCACTGAAAAGCTGGAGATTGTGAGGGAAAAGGCGAAATTGTATTATGGAAGTAATTTGGGTTAACAACGGAGGACAATAACGATGGAATTTACGACAGATATCTTGAGTGTATTTGATAAAAAGTGGGCATTGCTTACTGCAGGAAACAGTGACAAGTTTAATACCATGACAATCAGCTGGGGTGGACTCGG
>CADBRT010000107.1 GCA_902797055.1 uncultured Spirochaetaceae bacterium | reverse complement strand
TACCGCTGAACTACAGGCACCATGTAATCGATGTTTAGTACTATATAGAAAACGCAAAATTTTGTCAATCATCTTTTTTGAAAAAAATCGAAAATTTTTTCTTTTTTTGTGGGAAAACTTCTGGAATATGGGGGAGTAGCAGAAAAATGCTCCAGATAGACAAGTTTACGGTATAGTGCTGTGCGTCAGATTTCCGTTTTCCATTGTGAATACGGAATCTGAAACAGCTTTTGCCTTTTGCTCATGGGTTACGAGAAAAACCGCACAGCCTTCATCTGCGGTCTGCCGTAAAAGCTCTAGGACGTGTACGGTGTTTTCCTCGTCAAGATCATCTGTCGGTTCGTCTGCGAGTATGATTGCCGGCTTTGTCACCAGTGCGCGGGCGACAGCCATTCTTCGGAGTTCTCCTCCTGACAGTTCTGGAATGCGCGCGTCTGCAAGATGTGCAATGCCGAGTTTTTCCAGAAGTAGGTAAGCCCGTTCATCAATTCCGTCGGAAGAACCGTACAAAGCGGCCTGCACTTTTACATTTTCCAGTACGGAGAGTGCAAAAAGACCGGTCTGCCCTTGAGGGATAATCCCCATGTTCTTATTGCGGAATCGGGACAGCGTTCTGTCGTTCATTGTATACAGATTTCCTTTTTCTGACAAAACCTGTCCTGTGGAGGGGGAGAGTAATCCCGCGAGCATGTAGAGCAATGTGCTTTTCCCACTTCCGGAACGTCCTGTGACGGTGGTGATTTTTCCACCGCATACCTGCAGGCTTGTCGTTTTCACAACCTCTATGAACTGTTTTTTATCCTTTCTTCTATAAAATTTTTTTGAAATACCGTCTGCTGTCAAAATCATTGATTTTCCTCTCAGTTTCCGTTTTTTAGGATTATGCCGGTATCCGTTTTTGAAATACTGTATGCGGTCGCGGCAGCCGTCAGTGATCCTGCCGCTATTGCAGCGACTACAACGGCAATGGCGTTTGCAGCCAGAATACCTGGTTCCGGTAAAAGAAACGGCATGGAAACAAAATTTTCTATGAATGCTTTGAATGAAAGCAGCAGAATTGCCCCCGCTGTCCCCCCGAAAAGTCCTCCTGCGGCAGTTATTATGAATGCCTCTGAAAGCACCAATGCTGTAAGTTTCCGTTTGGAAGCGCCCAAAACCCTCAGTATTGCGAATGCTTTTTTGCGCTCCGATGATACGAGGGAAAAGACGATTGCCATAAGCAAAAGACATAAAAGACAAACGGCTGCAATCATTGCGCTGGTGACTGTCGATATCGAGGACAAGCTTTTTGCTATGCTTGCTGTCAGTGTCTTTGTTTTTACAGCCTTTATGTCTTTCGAACTCCAGTTGATAGAGCGGACAATGCTGTCGAGGTCGGAACCTTCCTTTGCTTTTATCAATATGGTCGAGACTGCTCCCTGCGGCATGGTGCGCCCTGCTGCAGCAGGGGATTCCAGCAGTTTTTTGATGGTGGCAGCAGTCGCATATACTGCATTGTCCAGCCCTGTTCCTGTTTCTTTCAATCTGGCAGCCACTGTACATTTTGTATTGAAGAATGTCATGCTGTCACCTTTTAAGGCGTTTATTTTACTGCCTACTATGATTTCCCCCTCATGAAGAGTTCCTTTATATGTTTGGGAAAGCCATGGACGGACTGTAAAATCTGTGTTGGGATTGAAACCTATGATTTCAAGACCGACGGAACAGCATCCAGCATCCAGCGTTGCAAGAAACGTCTGCGGAGAAAGTTTTTCCACCCCGTCTATTGCTGATATGTCTTCAATCTTTGTGTTTTCCAGATAAAAACAGGTTCTGTTCCCTTTAAGGAGTATTTCCTCCAGACCGTTCTGTTCATAGGCTGTTTTGGGGACAACCATGATGTCTGCCCCCAGCCTGTATTCCAGACTTTTCAATCCATTTTTCAAGGACTGGATGATTGTGAAGCCGCTGAACAGGGAAAAGGAAAGCAGTACGGAAAAGATGAACAGCAGCATGCTGCGGCTTTTGTTGCCAAGTAGATTCTTTACCGGGAGACTTCTGAATGTCATAGCGGCTTCCTTTCTTTCATTTCTTTTTTGTGCGCCAGATTGTATCTGCAAGGGCTGTAAGCGCAATGAGTATGGAAAAAACAGTAACGCCGGGTTGTGTCAATGTGTGGCATCTCATTGTCTTCATCATGCACAGGCTGATGAGATGTCCCGGCACTGCCGTTTCAAGGATTGTCACTGCAAACACCGCAAGTGAAAGTCCTATTTTTATCTTTTCGTCCGCGATGAAAAGGCGGATCAGAGAAAGTACTGCCAGTACAAGTGAAATTCCTTTGACAGCATTCCCTGCCCAGTGACACACCATCCAGCTGCCGTCTTCTTTCGGACCGCAGGGCGCAAAGACCGTGAAGATTCCGATGAGGGATACAACGCTCAACAGAGCGGCAACCGCATCTGTTACCAAAAATGTTTTTTTACTTGCCATTTTATAACCTCTGATTACAGTGCATTTTATAAGATTGAAGTTACTGATTCAATTCATTTTCATAAAATAACCTAAACAAAAAATCTATAGAAAAGTATAATTTTAACCTATAAGGAGCAGTGTTTTTCATTTGTGTATTCTGAAAATCCATGTTACAATACAGGTATGGTTAGTGATTTTGGAGTATCAAGATGAATAAGATTCGTGCCCGTTTTATAAAAATAACGCAGGTTACGCTTACTTTGTTTATAATTCTGCTGTATTTCTGTCAGTCAATCGTCTTGTGGACTCTCACAAAAAATACTGTTGTAATATATTTTACCATCGGTCTTTCTGTTTTTAACATTGCGGTCATGTTCTGCGTTTTCTTTCTTTACGTCCGGCTTTCCAATAGATACATCGCTGAATCGGAAAGTGCGAGGAAAGTCGCGGAACAGGCGAGCAAGGCGAAAAGCGAATTCCTTGCCAACATGAGCCATGACATACGTACTCCGATGAACGCCATCGAGGGCATGACGGCAATTGCCGCCGCACACATGGATGACCGCGAAACTCTTGACAACTGCATCAAAAAGATAGGCGCCGCCAGCCATCACCTGCTGGGACTGATCAACAACGTGCTGGATATGTCTAAGATAGAAAGCGGCAAATTGCTTCTGAACATGGACAACGCATCCCTTCGGGAAATCATAGAGAGCATTGTATCTATTGTTCAGCCTCAAATGAAACTGAAGTCCCAGAGTTTTGATGTCTGTATACACAATATCCTCTGTGAGGACGTCATCTGCGACCGCACCCGTCTGAACCAGGTCATCCTGAACTTTCTGTCCAACGCCATTAAATTCACTCCGGAGGGAGGGCGCATTGAGCTGGGGCTTTCCCAGAAGCCTTCGCCAGAGGGAGAGCCGTATGTGCGGACGACACTGTATGTAAAAGACACTGGAATCGGAATGTCTGAGGAGTTCAAAAAGAAGGTTTTTGATACGTTCTCTCGTGAAGACACCGACTTTGTCCGGCGAGTGCAGGGAACTGGGCTTGGCATGTCTATTACGAAGTATATCGTCGATGCGATGGGCGGAACGATAGAAATCGACAGTACTGTCGGCAAAGGCTCCGTCTTTACTGTTACCTTGGACTTGCTCCGCTCTGTTGAAAAAGAAGAAGACATGTCGCTTCCTCAGATGAATATCCTTGTTGTCGATGACGACAGACAGCTTTGCGAGACGGTAAAACAGTCCCTGGAGGAGCTGGGCGTCTCTGCAGATGTCGTTCTTGACGGGGAGGATGCCTTGGTCAAGGTCGAGGAGCGCCACAAAGTATCCGAAGACTACGATGTCATCCTGCTGGACTGGAGACTGCCGGGACTGAGCGGCATTGAAACCGCTCGCAAGATTCACAAGCTCATTGGTGACGCTGTGCCGCTTATCCTGATTTCCGCGTATGACTGGACTGATATTGAAGAGACTGCGAAACAGGCGGGCGTAAACGGTTTCATCTCAAAACCACTTTTCAAAAGTACCCTTTACTATGGCATACGTAAATACACTGTTCCGGAAAGAGAACGTTCCAAAGACGGCGAAGATTTGACCCGCGGACTTGCAGAGGCTGAGAAAAGCAAGCCCTTTGAGGGAAAAAAGGTACTTGTTGCGGAAGACAATGAAATCAACTGGGAAGTCGCCCAGCAGTTGTTCGGCATGATAGGGCTGGATTTGGACTGGGCTCAGAACGGTTCCGAATGTGTGGATAAATTCAAGGCGTCGGAGCTGCACCATTACGACGCTGTTTTCATGGATATGCAGATGCCGGTGATGAACGGTGTTGAAGCTGCCCGGAAAATACGGGCGCTTGCTTCAGAGCGGGAAGATGCGAATCTTCCGATAATCGCAATGACGGCGAATGCTTTTTACGATGATATTCAAAACTGTCTGGAAGCTGGGATGGATGCACACGTTTCAAAACCTATCGACTTGAAGGAGGTCATTCGGTTGCTGACTGAATACTTCGGGGAGAGACGCCATACATGAAAATAAATGATTACGAAAAGTATAAACTGCTGTATCAAGCGTTAGTGGACCAGACGGGAATCGGGATTTGGGAGTATGACATAGAGAAAAAGACTGCTACTTTTGCAGACATCGTAGCGAATAAAGTTCTCTATTTTGACTTCGGTTTTCCCCGCGTGATAGAGAATCTGCCGCACTCGCTGCTTGTCTATGTCGACCAGGAGTATGTGGACGGCTATGTGGCGATGTTCCGCGCCATTGACGCAGGCGCAGACCGGGCTGAGTGCACCATCCGCTATAAGCTCATGTCCACTGTTGATGAGCGCTATGAGCACATCACCATGATCACCATACGTGATGAAACCGGACACCCTGTTTCCGCCGTCGGCATAGCCAGAAACATAACGGCGCAGGTAAAGGAACAGCATGAATACGATGAGCTGAATCTTCTGTTCAATTCAATGCTTTCCAATTCTGTAGCTTCGACCCGTCTGGACATCTCGAAGAATAAGGTGCTTGCCTTTACAAGCAAATATGCCTCTGTTGAAAAATCAATAAAATCCGATACCGTAGACGGACTGATGCGCAACATAGCCGGTGGAATCCTTGATGAAAAGATACGGAGGGAATTCCAGAGCCAGATGAACTGTCTGGCCCTTTTGCGGAGTTTCAATATCGGTGACCGACAGATTTCCTTTGACTATCCGGTTATAGGATTCAGCGGCGATGTAAAGTGGATGAACGGCAGAGTCATCATGAGTCACAATCCGACGACGGGGACGGTGGAGGCTGTCACCTGGAGTTCAGACATCACAAAGCGCAAAAACCGTAAGATTCTGCTTGACCGCTTGACGAGCGGCTATTTTACCCGTATCTGTATAATCAGCTGCAAGACAGGCGTTATGTCGGGGCTGACTGATGCAGAGGTGCAGTCTCTGGGTGGCGGTAAGGAAATCATTCCTTACAGTGAATTGGTGGACTATATGAGCACTGAATGTGTGCTTGAAGAGGACCGGGAGTATTACCTTGCACATGCTGCCTTGGACCGCATAAACCGGGAACTGGAATCCTGTGATGTGTATCGGTTCCCGTTCTCTCAGATTATCGATGGTAAAAAGACCCGCATACAGGCGCAGTTCACGTGGCTCAACCGCGAATACGGACAGATTCTGCACATAGCCAACGATATCACTGAAAGCTATGACATCGACCGGAACCGCATACGGCAGGTTGAAAGCGCTCGCATGGAAGCCGAGCGTGCCAGATATTCCAGAGTCGATTTCCTTACGAGAATCAGCCATGACATACGGACCCCGATCGGCATTATAAGCAATATGGCAGACTTTGCCATGCAGGATATGGGTAACCCCGAAAAACTCAAGAAAGATCTGGCTAGAATAAGGTCCGCCAATCAATTCCTGCTCAGTCTCATAAGTGATGTTCTCGATATCGAGGATTTCGAAAGCGGAAAAATCACCCTCAAAGAAGAGCCGTATCCGTATGAGGAAGTTGCTCAGAACTTGCAGAACATATTCAAGCCGCTGTGTGAAGAAAAAAACATAACCTTCACAATGACATGCAATCCTCCCTTTACGGATCTGGTCATTCTGGCAGACCGCGTGCGGATGAACCAGATTGCTTTGAATCTCGTTGGTAATGCCATAAAGTATACACCGAAAGGCGGCCGCGTCTGGTACAACGAGTCGCTCGAGGATTTAGGAAATGACAAAGCGCGCCTTACTGTTACCGTCGGGGATACCGGAATAGGCATGAAGGAATCCTTCGTCAAAGAGGCTTTTGAACCGTTTTCACAGGAGCTTGATAATCCGAAACGAGAGAAAAAAATTGAGGGAACAGGGCTGGGACTCAGTATTGTCCACAGACTCGTGGAACTGATGAACGGAACGATCCGCGTCACTAGTAAACTCGGCAAGGGAACCGAATTCCAGTGGACGGCTGTATTCAATACCGTACTGAAAGATACAGCCGGTGTACGCATAAAGACGATTGTTCCAGTCATTCCGTCTGAAAAGAACGATTCAGATGTACATCTTTCCGGTACCGTCCTGCTCGTCGATGACAATGAGATAAACCGGGAAATTGCAATCCGCATTCTCAGAACCATCGGACTTTCCGCTGTGGAAGCGGTCAACGGGAAGGAGGGAGTAGAGCAATTTAAAAACGCGCCGGAAGGCACCTATCTTGCCGTGCTTATGGATATACAGATGCCTGTCATGGATGGTTACAATGCATGCAGAGCCATACGCTCCCTTGGAACCGATGATGCCAAGTGCATCCCGATTATAGCGGTTACGGCGAATGCCTTTCAGGATGCAGTCGGAAAGGCTGTTGAGGCCGGCATGAACGACCTCATCACAAAACCCTTGCAGCGCGCCGTTCTGCTTGATGTTCTAAAATCTCATATAAGGAAGGTTGGGTGATGGCAAACGATTCTCTTGAACGGAAGCTGACAATTCTCATCGCTGATGACAACGAAATAAACAGAGAGATACTGCGTGGAATGCTTGAGGGCAGGTACAACATCGTAGAGACGACAAACGGCAGGGAAACGCTTGACTACATCCACAGCCATCCCGATGAAGTGGATCTGCTTCTGCTTGATTTCATTATGCCGGAGATGGACGGCATGAAGGTGCTGTTTCACATGCAGATGGAAAACCTGCTCGAGAATATCCCGACCATAATGATTTCCGCTGCGAATTTCCCTGGCAACATTGAGCGGGCTTATATCCTCGGCGCGACCGATTACATATCGAGACCGTTCGACATGGCGATTGTCCAGCGGCGGGTCAACAGCGTGATGAAGCTGCATCTGAAGCAGAAGCAGCTCAACATCCTTATCTCGGATCAGATACGCGAAAAGCATAAAATCAGCGATATGATGGTGCATATTCTGAGCGGCATCGTCGAGTTCCGCAACGGTGAAAGCGGGCAGCACGTCCTGCACATCCGGCTGCTCACCGAGTACATTCTCAAAAGCCTGCCGTTGGTCACCGCTGACTACGACCTGACACAGGAACAGATATACATTATCTGCATGGGTGCCGCGATGCATGACATCGGGAAGATTTCCGTGCCGTCGAAGATTCTCAACAAGCCCGGAAAACTGACGCCGGAGGAGTTTGAAATCATGAAGTCCCACACGACTGTCGGCGCACAGATGCTCGAGCAGATGGATGAACGCTATGCTTCAGAACCCTTTGTGCGGACAGCCTATGAGATTGTCCGTTGGCATCACGAGCGCTATGACGGCAATGGCTATCCCGACGGGCTCAAAGGCGATGAAATCCCTATCTCCGCGCAAGTCGTTTCCCTTGCAGATGTATACGACGCCCTCACCAGTGAACGGTGCTACAAAAAAGCCATCCCCCATCTTCAGGCCATACAGATGATTGAAGATGAAAAATGCGGTGTGTTCAATCCTCTGTTGTTGCAGTGCCTTGAAAAAATTCAGGACGACATTCCATTTGTTATGCAGCATGGAGTGATTGGTGAATTTGACGGAAGTGATATTTCGCTGTAAAATGGATTTTAGGGAATATATATGACAGTAAAAGAGTTTTATACGACAATCGGTGCTGATTACAATGAGGCAGTGAAGAGACTGATGGATGATGCGTTCATCATGAAGCTCCTTGGAAAGTTTGCCAAGGACCAGAACTTTTCCAATCTTGTTGCTGGAATGAAGGGCGGGGATTATGCCCAAGCCTTTACCGCCTCCCATACGCTGAAAGGCATAGCGTTGAATCTGGGACTTGATGTTCTTGGACGGGTCTCTTCTGATTTGACAGAGGCGCTGCGTGCCGGTGAGAATGATAAGGCAAAAGTGCTTTTCCCTCCTGTCGTGGCGGAGTATGCCAAGGTGGACAAGGCTCTGAAGGAATTGGGTGTCTGATTCCTGAATAAAGTCAGTAGATTTTTGCCCGGTACAGTGCTATACTTTTGATATGTTTAAACCGTTGGCAAAATTACTGAAAGCGCTGAGCTCCAACACAGACCCCGGCGCAATAGCCTGTGCCTTTGCGTGCGGGTTGATTTTAGGTTTTATTCCGAAAGGCAACCTTATCTGGTGGGTTCTGTTCGTTTTCATGCTGTTTATGAGAATCCAGCGGGGGGCATTCGCTCTTGCAATCTTTTTAGGATCGCTGCTCGCGCCCCGGCTGGATCCCACCTTCATTTCCATCGGTGACAAGGTTCTGCATCTTCCTCAGTTCATTCCCTATTACATTAAACTTCTGGATACTCCCTTCGTCGTGTTCACCAAATTCAACAATACGGTGGTCATGGGGAGTTTGGTCGTCTCTGTCATCTCCTTTATCCCCGTATACATCATCGTCAGGATTCTGATTTTCGTCTGGCGCCGTTATATCGGCAACGCAATGAGAAAGTTGAAATTCCTTCAGAATATCAAGCAGATTCCGCTTATCGAAAAGATTGTGGACGCAGTTGAGGAGGCATAGTACGATGGACGAAAACAAAAAACTCACCGAAGAAAATAATGTTCCTGCGCCACTTGAAACAGAGACACCTGCCCCTGTTGAAAACAACACTGTCGAAGCAAAAAAGGCTGTAAAGCGCACCCTCGGAAAAAAGAAGCTGCCGAAGATTTTCCGCAAAGCCTATTCAGAGAAGAAACTGAACCGCAGGATTCTCAAACCGCTCACCATTCCCAGCGACAAAGCGATTGTAAAGGATATCTTTATCAAAGGCGGCGAGTCGAAGCAACCTGAAAAATTCGCTGTTCCTGCCGACATGCTCTTTACTAAAAAGGAGATTGTCAAACTCAGACAGCTTGCAAAGGATATCAATAGCCGCAAGGGCAGGTTTATGCTTCTGCCGTTTGCAGCGGTCCTCGTGTTTTTTGCGCTGATAGGAACTGCCATTTCCATCTTTAAAAATCCTTTCCTGAAAAAAGTACTGACAATGGCGGCTGAAAAAGCGGTTGGTGCAAAGACTGACATCGGTTCCGTCAATTTGGACATCATGAACGCACGGCTGACTATTCTCGATGTGCAGGTGGGGAACAAGAATGATGTCATGAAGAATATCGTTCAATTCGACAAACTCGAATTGAACTTCAATCTCGCAGAGGCACTGCGCGGAAAGCTCGATGCCCAGAATCTGGAACTGTCCGGCATTGCGTTCGGTACGGCGCGTGAGACAAGCTGTGAGCTGCCGGATGTCCCTGCTCAGGAGACAAAAAAAGAGGTTGAAGAAAGTCCCTTCATGGTGAGCCTGAAGGCAAAGAGCTTTGACGCCATGGAGAACCTCAAAACGCAGGCGACCGACATGCTCGGCGGAACCGATGTTGAGAGCATCGTCAAAAATCTTGAAAGCCAGCTTCAGACTCCCAAACTTGCAAAATCTGCAATTACGCAGACGACAGGCCTTGTGGAGAAGTGGAAGGAAAAGCCAGTGGAAATAAAGTCGGTGATGGAGGAATATGCCGACACGGTGAAGAAACTCCAGAGCATTGACGTCGAATCTATCTCTGACCCAGTCGTACTCAAAGAGACTCTGACTACGATAAACGATGTCATAAACCGCACAAAGGCCTTGAAAGAAAAGGCGCTGGCTTACAAAAATGAAATCGTTGCAGATGGCAACGGTGTGCGTGATTTGAGCGAAGCTGTCGTAAATGCGGTGAAAGCGGACAAGGAACTCGCTGAAAACAAACTCGCGACAGCCATCAATGCGGTAAAGAATGCCCGTCAGATTTTGACGAACGCCCTTGATTCTGTTGCGTACAGCATTTTGGGTAAATACTACCCGTATGCCAAGCAGGCAGTCGATATGGCTGAAAAACTGAAGGCCGACAGCCGTGTGCAGGCGGCGAAGTCCTATGCGGAAACCCAGAGTGAAAAAAAGAAGGCCCAGCAGGAAGCACAGCAGGCTGCCTTCAAGCGTCAGGAAGGCACTGATATCTGGTACACTCCGCAGAAACCCCAGATTCTCGTGGAAAAGGCGCTTGTCTCGGGTGAGAATTTCAACGCTGTCGTCAAGCAGATCACCAATGACCAGGACAAGCTCAACGTTCCGACCACTATGGAAGGCACCGTCAATCTGCTCGGCATTACGCATGTGATTAACGGCGTGCTTGATATTCGTACAAAATCGACGGCGCCAGTCCTTTCCCTGAATTATGAAGGAAACGGCTTCAAGACACTGTTTGACGGACTGAAGATTGCTACCAAGAGCGGTATACCTTCACTCGACGGCCTTGCCTCGGTGAAACTCTCCGGTTCCGCCGGCAACGGATTCCTCAGCGCAATCGGTTCGGTCGATTTGAATCCAATCAAGCTTTCCTCCGACGGCTTTTCAAGCGAAATCGTCACGAAGTATTACAATCAGGCGCTCGACGCCATCAAGTCCATGGACATCGGGTACGACCTCAAATACTTAGTTGAAAACGGCATAACGCTTGAACTGATTGGAGACTTTGCGGAACAGTTTACAAAGGCGTTCAAAGGCATAGTGGAAAGCCTTGGAAACGAAGCGAAGGAAGCAGCGTTTGCCAGAATAAACAAAGAGATAAACGATTCCAGCAACGCATACGTTTCAAAAGCCAAAGAATTCCTCGGTATTGAGGGGGACATCGATGTTCAGAACACAAAAGTTGCGGACGTCGAAGCCATCCTTGAAAAAAAATACGATGAGGTTCAGAAACGCATAGAAAACCTTGCAAAGGGAAAGACGCAGGAAGCGATTAAAAACGTGCTCGGCGACAACGAAGCCTCAAAGGCTGTAAACGATGTCCTCGACAACGTGATAGAAAAAGCCAGCTCCGACGCGTTCGGCTCGTTGAAAGACAAGCTGAAGAACCGTTAGTTTTTACATTCCTGTTGCTTTTCACGATACGGCTTTTATGCTACTATCCGTAGTATGAATGCCGTATCAAAAAAAGCAAAACTTGCGGGGCACATTACCGTCCCCGGTTCAAAATCCCATACAATTCGGGCACTGCTCCTTGCAACCATGGCAGAGGGCGATTCCCATATTTCCAATCCGTTGCCAAGCGCTGACTGCCTGAGCACAGCGCACGCCATACCGCTTATCGGTGCAAAAGTTGAACTTTCCGAAACTGTGTGGAACGTTCATGGTGCAGGTGCTTCTCTTCATCTTCCGACTGATGTTATCAATGTTGGAAACTCCGGTTCTCTGCTGTATTTTCTTTCTCCGATTGTCGCCACCTGTGAGGGGTGGAGCGTGTTTACCGGTGATGCCAGCATAAGGAAGCGCCCCGTTGCCCACGTCGTGGATGCCCTGAGGCAGATGGGGGCTGAAGCCCATATCACCCAGCCCGACGCTACCGGCTGTCCGATGATTATAAAAGGTCCGGTAAAACCTGGGAGTACTGTTGTTACCTCGGGAACCGTCAGCAGCCAGTATATTTCCGGTCTTATGATGGCGGCTCTGCTTCTGCCGGGTACGTTGCACATAGAACTGACCGACCCGAAGGAAACTCCGTATCTGACAATGACACAACGGTGGCTCGAAAAAATCGGCGCTCATGTTGAAATTTCCAGCGACTTCCACCACATAGCGGTGCAGGGGCCGGCAGCTATAAAAGCCTTTGACGCAACAGTGCCGAGCGACTGGGAAGGCGTTGCATTCCCACTCATTGCGGCGCTGCTGACCGACAGCGAAATCGTCATCGACAATGTCGACGGCAGCGGAACACAGGGCGACGATGCCATTGTCTCTGTCCTTCAGAGTCTCGGCGCTGACATAGACTGGGACAAAGCAAACGCAACACTCACGGTGCGCGGCGGTACAAAAGCAAAGAACGGAATAGGGCGGCTGTCGACAGAAAACCTGCCGGGCAAGGAACTGCATGTCAATCTCTCCGGCTTCCCCGATGCTGTCTGTGCGCTTGCCGCAATCGCTTGCTTTGCAGAAGGGGACACCTATATAGAAGACATTGGTGTGTGCCGTCGTAAAGAAACAGACAGAATAGAAGTGCTGAATGCTGAACTCACCAAACTCGGCGCACAGATTGAGGCGGGGGAGGATTACCTCGTCATACACGGTCATGCGCCGTTGAATGCCGACGGAAGCAAAAATCCTGCATTCCGTTTGCACGGCGGCAGCGTGGAAAGCTATGATGATCACCGCGTTGCGATGGCATTCTCCTGCCTGGGGTTGGGACTTGCCGAAGGTGAGTGCGTCGATGTGAACAAGGCAGAGTGCTGTTCCGTCAGCTTCCCGCATTTTTACGAAGCAATGAACGCCCTCGGAGCTGGCATCGACATACGCTGAGGCGGCACCTCCCTTCGGTCGATGGTCACCTCCCTTCGGTCGATGGTCACCTCCCTTCGGTCGATGGTCACCTCCCTTCGGTCG